>NZ_JBSFVU010000101.1:0-8555 GCF_053592475.1 Streptomyces sp. NPDC002671 | reverse complement strand
ACATACACCTGGGCCAGCGCCTCCAACAGAGACGCCGCCTCATCCCGGTCCTTGCGCAGCACCGGAGCGAACAACATCTCCGGGGCACTGTCCTGGCCCATCCCGGACAACACACCATCCGGGCCAAGTTCCAGACATGCCGTCACGCCCTGCGCCGCCAGATACGCGACACCGTCGGCGAAACGCACCGCCTCCCGCACATGCCGCACCCAGTACTCCGGGTCACAGACATCGGCCGGCGCACCCGTCAGGTTCGACACCACGGATATACGCGGCACCGAGTACGTCAACTGCTGGACCGTCTGCCGGAATTCGTCCAGCATCGGCTCCATCAACGGCGAGTGGAACGCGTGCGACACCCGCAGCCGACGGGTCTTCACACCCTTCCGCTCCAGCTCCTCCACCACGGACACCACCGCAGCCTCGGCACCGGAAATCACCACCGACGACGGCCCGTTGACCGCCGCCACACCTACCTCGTCCAAGCCCGCAAGCAGCGGGAGGATATCAGCTTCCGGTGCACGAACGGACACCATCACACCACCCGAGGGCAGCGCCTGCATCAACCGGCCACGCGCCGCCACCAACACACACGCATCCGCCAGCGACCACACCCCGGCCACATACGCAGCCGCAATCTCACCGATCGAATGCCCCGCTACGAAATCAGGCGTCACACCCCACGACGACGTCAGACGGTAAAGCGCGACCTCCACAGCGAACAGACCACACTGCGTGAACACCGTCGCATCCAGAGCATCGCCGTCCTCAAAGACGACCCCACGCAACGACCTGCCGAGCAGACCATCAAACTCGGCACACACCTCATCAAACGCCTCGGCGAACACCGGGAAAGCCGCATACAACTCACGGCCCATACCCGCCCGCTGACTGCCCTGACCAGAGAAGAGCACCACCAGCTTCCCAGGCGCCACCTGCCCCTGCACCACACCAGCAGCAGGCTCACCCGAAGCCACAGCAGACAACCCGGCCCCGAAGCCCTCAAGCCCCCCGGCCAACACCACAGCCCGGTGCTCGAACACCGACCGACCCGACACCAACGACGACGCCACATCCACCGGCGCCACTTCCGGACGCTCTCCGACGAACGACACCAGCCGCTCCGCCTGGGCCCGCAGGGCGGTCTCCGACTTCGCCGAGACCACCCACGGCACCACCACCGGCGACAAGTTCTCCGAAGGCTCCTCCTCGGTCGCGACTGGGGCCTGCTCCAGGATCACGTGCGCGTTCGTGCCGCTGATACCGAACGACGAGACACCCGCGCGCCGGGGTCGTCCCGTCTCGGGCCAGGGCATGGTCTCCGTCACCAGCTCGACAGCTCCGGCTGACCAGTCGACATGCGGCGACGGCGTGTCGACGTGAAGGGTCTGCGGCAGCACACCGTGCTCCATCGCCAGCACCATCTTCATGATTCCGGCGACACCGGCGGCGGCCTGGGTGTGGCCGATGTTCGACTTGATGGAGCCCAGGCGCAGGGGCTGGTCCTCCGGCCGGTCCTGACCGTAGGTCGCGAGCAGTGCCTGCGCCTCGATCGGGTCACCCAGCTTCGTACCCGTGCCATGCGCCTCCACCGCGTCCACCTGATCGGTGGAGAGCCCCGCACTGGCCAGCGCGGCACGGATCACCCGCTGCTGCGAGGGGCCGTTCGGCGCGGACAGGCCGTTGCTCGCGCCGTCCTGGTTGAGCGCGGAACCGCGGACCACCGCCAGGACGGGGTGGCCGTTGCGGCGTGCGTCGGACAGGCGCTCCAGCAGGAGCATGCCGACGCCCTCGGCCCAGCCGGTGCCGTCCGCGCCCGCCGCGAACGCCTTGCAGCGGCCGTCGGGGGCGAGGCCCCGCTGGCGGCTGAACTCCACGAAGGCGACCGGGCTCGCCATGACCGTCGCGCCGCCCGCGAGCGCCAGTGAGCACTCGCCCTGGCGCAGGGCCTGGGCCGCCCAGTGCAGGGCGACCAGCGACGACGAACACGCCGTGTCCACCGTCACCGCAGGACCCTCGAAGCCGAACGTGTACGAGATACGGCCCGAGGCGACGCTGCCGGCGTTGCCGGTCATCAGGTAGCCCTCCGAGGCCTCGCCGGCCTGGTGCACCAAGTCGCCGTAGTCGTGGTAGGTCAGACCGCAGAAGACTCCGGTCTGGCTGCCGCGCACAGCCGCCGGGTCGATTCCGGCGCGCTCCAGCGCCTCCCACGACGTCTCCAGCAGCAGCCGCTGCTGCGGGTCCATCGCCAGCGCCTCACGCGGCGAGATACCGAAGAACGCCGGATCGAAGTCACCCGCGTCGTACAGGAAGCCGCCCTCGCGGGCGTACGCCGTGCCCTTGTGATCGGGGTCCGGGTGGTACAGCGCCTCCAGGTCCCAGCCACGGTCGGTGGGCAGGCCGGACACGGCGTCCCCGTCGTTGGCGAGCAGGTGCCACAGCTCTTCGGGGGTGCGTACACCGCCCGGGAAGCGGCAGCCCATGCCGACGATGGCGATCGGCTCGTCGTCGAGGACGGTCCGCGGGGTCGCGGTCGCCGGCTGAAGGCCGGTGGCCTGCCGCTCGCCTTCCGTGTCGTCCGGACCCATCAGCTCGCCGAGGATGTGCCGGGCGGCTGCGGCCGGGGTCGGGTAGTCGAACACCAGCGTGGCCGAGAGGCGCAGGCCGGTGGCGGCGTTGAGACGGTTCCGGAGTTCGACCGCCGTGAGCGAGTCGAAACCGAGGTCCTTGAAGGCACGCTCGACCGCGACCGCGTCCGTGTGCCCCAGGACGGCCGCCACGGCGTCGGCCACCAGCTCCAGCAGTACGTCCTCCCGCTCGGCCGGTGTGAGACCGGTGAGACGCCGGGCGAGGGCGGGGGTTCCGCCGCTCTCGTCGGCCGACTCGACGACCCGGCGGGCCGGGGCTCCGATGAGGTGCCTGAGGATCGCGGGTACGGTTCCGGGCCGCGCGTTGGCGCGCAGCACGGCGACGTCCATGCGCGTCGGGACGACGAGGAACTCGTCGGCCGTGTGCGCCGCGTCGAACAGGGCGAGTCCCTCGTCGGCGAGCAGCGGCGTCATGCCGAAGCGGGCCATGCGAGCCATGTCGATCTCGCCCAAGTGCCCGGTCATGTCGCTGCGTTCGGCCCAGAAGCCCCAGGCGAGCGACACCGCGGCGAGCCCGCGGGCCCGTCGGTGTGCCGCCAGGGCGTCGAGGAACATGTTGGCCGCCGCGTAGTTGCCCTGGCCCGCGGCGCCGAAGGTCGCCGCCGCCGAGGAGAACAGCACGAATGCAGTCAGCCCCATGCCCTCGGTCAACTCGTGCAGGTGCACGGCCGCGTCGACCTTGGGGCGCAGGACGGAGTCCAGCCGTTCCGGTGTCAGCGACTCGATGACACCGTCGTCCAGGACACCGGCCGCGTGCACCACTCCGCGCAGCGGGCGCTCCGCGGGAATTCGCGCCAGCAGGCCGGCCAGCGCGTCGCGGTCCGCCACGTCGCACGCCTCGAAGACCACCTCGGCACCCAACGCGCCCAGTTCCGCCTCGAGTTCCTCGGCACCCGGTACGTCCCGTCCCCTGCGCGAGGCCAGCACCACACACCGGACCCCATGTTCGGCGACCAGGTGCCGCGCCACCAGGCGCCCCAGCACACCGCTCGCGCCGGTGATCAGCACGGACCCGTCGGTGTCCCACACCACGGGCGACGCCGTGCCGGCGGCCGGGACCAGCGCCCTGGTGAGGCGCGGGATGTACGCCTGTCCCTGCCGTACGGCGAGCTGGGACTCCCCGCTCGCGAGCATCGCGTCGAGCACGGCGTCGGAGACGTCGTGCCCGTCCAGGTCGAGCAGGACGAAACGGTCCGGGTGCTCCGCCTGCGCCGAGCGCACCAGACCCCACACGGCAGCCGCGGCCGGATCGGTCACGTCCTCACCGGGAACGGCGGACACCGCGCCCCGGGTCACCACGACCAGCCGCGCCCCGGTGAACCGTTCCTCGGCCAGCCACTCCTGCAACGCCTCCAGCGCACGGCGGGTCGCGTCCCGCACCTCCGCCGGATCACCGACGCCCGCACCGGACCTGGAGCCGGAGAGGAACGGCAGCAGCACGCACGCGCGGCCGGCCTCGTCGGAGAGTGTCACTTCGCCCAAGGCGGCGAACTCGGCCGCGACGGGGAGCAGACCACACAGCTCGGCCGCGTCGGGGCCGACGACGGCCCGACGGGCGCCCTCCCCCTCCACCGCCACGGAGTCCGCAGGGAGAGCCGCCCATTCCACACGGAACAGGGACTCGTGCGGTACCCGACCGCCATCGGCCACGTCGTCCGGGGTGACCGTCCGGGTCGTCACCTGCTCCACGGCGGCCACCACCTGGCCGGACTCGTCGGCCAGCAGCACCCCGACACCGTCCCGCGGGCCCGGCGCGAGCCGCACGCGCAGCGTGGTCGCACCGGTCGCATACAGGGAGACCCCGGTCCACGCGTACGGCAGTGTGACGGCCGTGTCGGCCGTGTCGGCCGCCTGACCGTCCACGATGTGGAGTGCGGCGTCCAGCAGCGCCGGATGCACACCGAAGCGCCCGGCCTCCGCACGCCGCTCCTCGGGCAGCGTCACTTCGACGAAGATCTCCTCGCCCCGGCGCCAGGCCTGCCGCAGCCCCTGGAAGGCGGGGCCGTGCACGAGGCCGACACCGTCCTCACCGCTCTCGTACAGCGCCGCCACGTCGATCGGGTCGGCGCCGGCCGGGGGCCACTCCTCAAGACCACGGGCCACGTCCGGGCCCGCCGGCGCGCCCGCCGTCAGCACGCCGACGGCATGCCTGGTCCAGGGAAGCTCCGCCGCGCTGTCCTCGTAGCGCGAGTAGACGCTCACCGTACGGCGACCGGCGTCATCCGGCCCGCTCACCGCGAGCTGCAACTGAACAGCCCCGCTGTCGGGCAGCACCAGCGGCGTCTCCGGCGTCAGCTCCTCCAGCCGGCCACAGCCGACGGCATCGCCCGCGCGCAGCGCCAGCTCCACGAAGGTGGCGGCCGGGAGCAGCGCGGTGCCGAAGACAGCGTGGTCGGCCAGCCAGGGGTGCGACTGCATCGAGATCCGGCCCGTGAACAGATGCCCACCGGACTCGGGCAGCGCGACGGCTGCCTCCAGCAGCGGGTGGTCGGCCGCCGCCAGACCCGCCGACCTGACATCGCCGTGGCGGCTGGTGGACGGCTCGATCCAGTAGCGCTGGTGCTGGAAGGCGTACGTCGGCAGCTCGACGTGGCGGGCACCGGTGCCCTCGAAGAGGCCGGCCCAGTCGACGGACGCACCACCGACGAACGCCTCGGCAGCGGAGGTGAGAAGCCGCTTCAGGCCGCCCTCGTCACGTCGCAGCGAACCGACCGCGGTGACAGGGGAGTTGATGTGTGTCTCGGCGGTCTGTTCGACGCCCATGGTCAGCACCGGGTGGGCGCTGGACTCGATGAACAGACGGAAGCCGTCGTCGAGAAGGGCGCGGACGGTGTCGGCGAAACGGACCGTCTGGCGCAGGTTGCGGTACCAGTAGCCCGCGTCCAGAACAGTCGTGTCCACGACCTCGGCGGTCACCGTCGAGTAGAACGGCACCGAACCTGTCCGCGGCGTGATGTCCGCCAACTCCCGCAGGAGGACGTCCTCGATCTCCTCCACATGCGCGCAGTGCGACGCGTAGTCCACAGCGATACGACGAGCCCGAACACCGTCCGCCTCACAGGCAGCCAGCAGCTCGTCCAGGGCATCCGCGTCACCCGAAACGACCACCACAGCCGGGCCGTTGACCGCCGCAACCCCAAGGCGCCCGTTCCAGGCAGTGAGTCGCTCCTGCACGGCCTCGACACCGAGCGAGACGGACACCATGCCGCCCCGCCCGGACAGCGCACGGATGGCCTTGCTGCGCAGGGCCACGACCTTCGCCGCGTCCTGGATCGACAGCGCACCGGCCACAGCGGCAGCCGCGATCTCACCCTGCGAGTGACCAATCACAGCGGCCGGCTCCACACCGTACGAGCGCCACACCTCGGCCAGCGACACCATCACCGCCCACAACACGGGCTGCACGACATCGACCTGCTCCAGCCAAGCCTCGTCGTCCGTGCTGCGGAGAATGTCCGTCAGCGACCAGTCCACGAACGGCGCCAGCGCCGCCGCGCACTCACCGATCCGCTCCGCGAACACCGGCGAGGAATCCAGCAGTTCAGCCGCCATACCCAGCCACTGCGAACCCTGACCAGGGAACACGAACACCGCACGACCATCCGCACCGGTCGCACTCCCCCGCACCACACCCGCAACCTCACGGCCCTCGGCAAGAGCACCCAGACCAGTGAGGCCGTCCAGGACCACGGCCCGCTGCTCGAACACCGACCGACCCGTCACCAGCGAGGTCGCCACGTCCGCAGTCGCGAGTTCCGGACGGTCCTCGACGAAGGACACCAGCCGCTCCGCCTGACCCCGCAGCGCAGCCTCGGTCTTCGCCGAGACCACCCACGGCACGACCACCGGCGGGACGCTGCTCTCCGAGGGCTCCTCAGGAACCGTAACCGGAGCCTGCTCAAGGATCACGTGCGCGTTCGTGCCGCTGACGCCGAACGCCGACACACCGGCCCGGCGCGGCCGGGTGGCGTCGGGCCACGGTGTGGCCTCTGTCAGCAGGCGCAGGGAGCCGGACGACCAGTCGACATGCGGGGAGGGCGCGTCGACGTGCAGGGTCTGCGGGAGCAGCCCGTGCCGCATCGCCAGCACCATCTTGATGATTCCGGCGACACCGGCCGCCGCCTGCGTGTGCCCGATGTTCGACTTGATCGAACCCAGCCACAGCGGCTGGTCCTCGGGCCGGTCCTGACCATAGGTCGCCAGCAGCGCCTGCGCCTCGATCGGGTCACCCAGCTTCGTACCCGTACCGTGCGCCTCGACCACGTCGACCTCGGCAGCCGACACCTGCGCGTTCGCGAGCGCCGCACGGATCACCCGCTGCTGCGACGGACCGTTCGGCGCCGTAAGACCATTGCTCGCACCGTCCTGATTGACGGCCGAACCACGCACCACCGCCAGCACCTGGTGGCCGTTGCGCTCCGCGTCCGACAGCCGCTCCAGCAGAAGCAGACCGACGCCCTCACCCCAGCCCGTGCCGTCCGCGCCCGCCGCGAACGCCTTGCAACGGCCGTCGGCCGCGAGCCCCCGCTGACGGCTGAACTCCACGAAGCCGCGCGGCGAGACCATCAGCGAGACACCGCCGACGATCGCGCGCGAGCACTCTCCCTGCCGCAGGGACTGTGCCGCCAGGTGCAGGGCGACCAGCGACGACGAACACGCCGTGTCCACCGTCACCGCGGGGCCTTCGAGACCGAACGTGTAGGAGATGCGGCCCGAGACGACGCTGGCCGCGTTTCCGGTGGCGACATAGCCCTCGGTCACGTCCGAGCCCCGGTCGACGAGGGAGACATATTCCTGGCCGTTCGTGCCGATGAACACGCCGGTCCGGCTGCCGCGCACCGACTCGGGGTCGACGCCGGCCCGCTCCCACAGCTCCCAGCCGGTCTCCAGCAGCAGCCGCTGCTGCGGGTCCATCGCGAGCGCCTCACGCGGCGAGATCCCGAAGAAGTCGGCGTCAAATCCGCTGACTTCGGAGAGGAACGCGCCTTCGCGCACGTAGCTCTTGCCCACCGCTTCGGGGTCGGCGTCGTACAGCCCGTCGAGGTCCCAGCCGCGGTCCGTCGGGAAGTCCGAAACGGCGTCCTTGCCCTCGGCGAGCAGACTCCACAGCTCTTCCGCGCTGTCCACGCCTCCGGGGAAGCGGCAGCTCATGGCGACGATCGCGAGGGGCTCGTCGGCGGCGGCGAACGTGGCCGGGAGCGCCGGGAGGGCTTCGTCGGCGCGCGCGCCGAGCACTTCGGTGAGCAGGTGGTCGGCGAGCGCGGCCGGAGTGGGGTAGTCGAAGACCAGCGTGGCCGACAGCTGGAGGTCCGTGGCCTCGATGAGCCGGTTGCGCAGATGCACAGCGGTCAGGGAGTCGAAGCCGATCTCTGTGAACGCACGGCCGGGTGCGATCGCGTCGGCTCCGGCGAACCCGAGGACGGCGGCGACGTGCGCGCGTACGAGTTCCAGTACGACCCGGTGCTGTTCGGCCTCCGGCAGCCCCGTCAGCTTCTGGACGAGAGCCGAGACTCCTTCGGCGTGCGCCGCGTCCGCCTGGCTGGTGTCGGTCGCCTCGGTCAGTCCGGCGACCTCCGGGATGCTGCTGAGCATCCGGGACAGCTGCCGAGCTTCGAAGGTGCCCGCGAAGTGCTTCCAGTCGGCGTCGACGACGGCAACAGCCGTGTCCTCCGCGACCAGAGCCCGCTCCATGGCCTTCACCGCCAGGTCCGGGTCCATCGGGAGCATGCCGGTACGCCGGAGGGTACGGCTGACCTCGGCACTGCTGACGGCCATGCCGTCGTCGGCCCAGGGGCCCCACGCGATCGACGTAGCCGGAAGACCCTCCCCACGCCGCAACTCCGCCAACGCATCCAGATACGCGTTCGCCGCCGCATAGTTGGCCTGCCCCGCACCACCCACCGTCGC
>NZ_JBSFVU010000100.1:0-8857 GCF_053592475.1 Streptomyces sp. NPDC002671 | reverse complement strand
CACCCAAGACAACGACTGCTGAACACACGAAACAGAAGACACCTGGGTCACTTTTGACCCGCCCAAACTGGGTCACGGTTCAGCCGCCGCCGACAACAGCTTCCTCGTCGTGCCCGCCCGGGGCGGACGCAAGTACCAGTACCGGTGCACCTGCGGCGCCCAGGGCTGGGAGACCGAGAGTGCCTTCCGCGCGCGGCAGATGGGCCAGCAGCACATCAGCAAGGCCAAGGCCAGGTAGCGCGCGGCCGTCCGCCGGCACTCGCACCACTCGTACGAGCACTGACCACAACGGCGCGCACCCCCGGAGGGCCAACTCCGGGGGTGCTGTTCGGGCCGTTCCACCTGCAGGGGAGAACACGACCCAATGAACCACATCGTCACTGTTCAGGACGCTGTTACCGCGTTCGCCGACTTCATGGAGCCGACGGCCGCGGAGCTGGACGCGATCGAGCAGGAGATGCCGCTGATCCTGGCGGACGTCGACCTGCTCGACGTGCAGATCGCCACCCTGGACCGCACGCCCACCGAGCTGGACGCCCGCCGGATCCGCCGGGCCCGCCGCCGGGTGCTGGCCGAGCGGCTCGCCCTGGCCAACCGCACGGCCACGGCGAGCCTGCCCGGGGGCGCCGCGTGAGCGCCGCCGACGCGAACCTGACCGCCGCCCATGCGGAGGTGAGGGCGGAGATCGCGCGGACCGACAACAAGGTCGCGCTGCTGCTGGCGTTCGTCGGCGCGGTGCTGGCCGGTGCCTGGTCGGTCGCCCGCGACCTGCCCCTGACCCTGCCCGCCGCCCTCACCGGTGGTGCGGGTATGGCCGTGCTGGTCGCTGCTGCTGGGCTGCTGCTGCGGTCGGTGCGTCCGAGCCTGGGCGGTCGGCACGGCTTCCCGCTGTGGGCCACCCTCAGCCCCGACGAGATCCGCGACGCCGTTGCAGGCAACCTCGCAGCCGACATCGCAGGGTTGTCCAGGCTCGCCGTGCGGAAGTTCACCTGCCTGCGCCGCGGGGTCGACCTGACCTACGTCGGCGGCGCCCTGCTCGTCCTCGCCGCCCTGCTCCCCCTCGGGGGTGCGGTGTGAAGGCCAAGACCGTACTGCCGGCCGTCGCGATGACGGCCGTGTCCATGGTGCTCACGCTGGCCGTGGTCGTGATGTGGCTGGGCACGGCGATGCCGTGGCAGGTCGCCCTGGTCGTCGGTCTCGGTATCGACGGGGGATGGCTGGCCACCCTCGCCTACGAACGCCGCCTCGCCGCGCAGGGCGACCACTCCACCGTCGTGACGGCGGTCGGCTGGTCGTTCGGCCTGCTCGCGACTGGTGTTCTCGTCACTCACGCTCTCACCGCCGACCATTCCGTCGGCGCGTGGCTGGCCGTGTCCTGGCTGCCGGTCGCGGCGAAGGCTCTGTGGCTGGTCCACGGACTGTGGGAGCGGACCGCGCTCACCCCCACCGCACTCGATGCGATCCGGGGAATCCAGCAGGAAGCCCGCGACAAAGCAGCCGTGGCCCGCGCCCAACTGAGGGCAGGAGCCGTGACCGAGGAAACCCGGCTTACGGCCGTCACAGCGGCAGGGGCCCGCGTCGCACGCGTCCAGGCCGAGACCGCCGGCAAGCTCGCCGGAGCCTGGTCCCAACTCGAAGGTGCCCGCCAGGGCCAGGGCACAGGCAGGGCTCTTACGAGCGTCGCCACCGGATGGGAACTCCCCACCTGGGACACCACGCCGACCGATGAGAGTCCCGCAACCGCGTCCGTCCCGACCAGCGCCGCAAATGCGGAGGAATCGACCGAGAATAGTCGAGAACGGTCTACGGCTGAGCAGGGGGAATCGACCCCCGTCACGGTCACCCTGACCCGCCTTGTGGTGCCCGATCCGCTGCCCTGCGACCTGGGCAAGTCGGACACCCTGCTGAAGCCGATCCCGGCGGTCGTACCGGTCGTCAAGCCGGTACCGATCGAGACGGCTCCCGCTCGATCGATTCCGGCTGAGTCGACCCGGCCGCGCCGGGCGACAGGCCGTGTCCCGGCGGCGGCAAAGTCGACCCGCACCCGCCGCACCCCCGAGCAGCTGCTGACCGAGGCACGCAAGGAGACGGCCGCATGGCCGGACGGACAGATCACCGCCGAGGGCATCCGCCGCGCCCTGCGCACCTCCCCGGCCAACGCCCGCATCCTGCGTGACGCGCTGCTCGCTGAGCGGGCCGCGTGATGGGGGCGCTGCCGGTGTTCCGGTGGCGCCTGGCCCCGGACGGCTACGCCACCCGTCGTCAGCTCCGGGCGCGTGGTCTGCGGCCCGGCGGTCAACCGGTGGCGGCTCAGCTCGAACGGCCGCGCCGCCGCCGGCCTCCGCTGGTCGCCTACCTGTACCGGGTCGACCTGGCCCTGCCGGTCAGGCCCATGACCCCGGCTCGGTGGGCGGCACTGGCCAAGGCCAACCGTGCCCGCCGCACCGGCCCGCAGTGCCGACGCGACGCCGGATACGTCATCCCCGCCTCGCTCGGCACCTGCGTGCCCTGCACCTACCCCGCCCCCTCCAATTCCCTCAGGAGTGCCTGACGATGGGCAAGCCCGACACCCGCCGCCTGGACAAGGCGATACAGCAGAACGAACGCAAGCTTGCGGCGGTTCAGAACCGCGAGATGTGGCCGCTGAGCGGGAGCGAGCGCCGCGCCGTGCTGGGCGCGGTCGTGTCCGGCACGCGCAGTCTGCACCGGGGCAACGGCACCGCCCGCGCGGACCGGCGGATGGACACCGCCTGGCAGAGCGCCGAGACCCGGCTGATCACGGAGATCGCCGCGCTGAAGACCGAGCGCCAGCGCGTGGTGAACGAGGCCGCCGCCTCCAAGGCCGCCAAGAAGTCCTCCGGGTGGTGGTGACCACGACCGCACAGCAGACGCCTCCGGGTGAGTGCCCGCAGTGCTGGCAGCACGCCCACGACAAGCGCGCACACCGCCACCTCGACCCGCGCGAGGACTGCCCGCAGTGCGTGGACCACATGATCAACGGCTGCCCCCACCTCGTGCCCAAGAAGGAATCCCGCTGGTGGTGACCACGCTCCCGCCGCGCGCTCTTCCCGCCGCCTGACGCGCGGCCCGCACGCCTCGAATGCCGGGGCGGCCGTCCCTGCCACGGACCCGACCGCCCCGGCACTTCTCTCTCAACTCCCGCCCTGATCAGGGCAGTCAGGAGCAATCCCCGCATGACTGAGAACGTCGTTCACCTGCACAAGAGCACCGACCCGATCGCCGATGAGGCGAGCGTGACCACGCTGACCGTGGTGCCCGACCCCGCACCGCCGGCGCCCGTGCCGCTGTGGGTGCGCTCCGGCCGCGCCATCCGGACGGCCGTCACGCACGAGACCACCACGGCGACCGTGCGCGCGGTGGCCCGCCACGGCCTCTACACCTTCAACGGGGGCCGGATCGTGGCCCGCCGCACCTGGGACGGCAAGACCGGCGCCCGCTACGAGCGCATGCTGCGGGCCGCTGAGGCTGCCGGGAACTACGAGGTGGCACAGGAGTGGGAGGAGCGGTTGCAGCGCTTCCGCGAGGCCCGCCACCGCCGCCGCATGGACCTGCTCCACTCCCCCCTCGACGCGGCCAAGGGCGTCGGGGTCGGCGTCGGCATGAGCATCGGGGTGCTGGTCGCGCTCGGGGTCGTGATGGCCATCAACGACCACGACGTCACCGACGTCATCACCCCGCTGAAGGCCACCATCGACTTCATCGCCACCCTGATCCGGATCGTCCAGGTTGTCTGGCCGTACGCCACCGTCCTGGGTCCGCTGTTCGCCCTGTTCGCCCTGTGGGCGGTCGGCAGCAAGCAGCAGGCCGCACCCCAGTGGGCGCTGCCGGCCAACGTCCGCTCCGGCGAGGGTGAGCCGATCACCCCGTCCATCGTGGTCAAGGCCCTGCGTGACCTCGGTGTGCCGGCGCTGCGCAACGCCATCAAGGAGATGGGCGACGCCGGCGCGTCCATGCTCGGACCGATCACGATCGCCGGATGCGGTGTCGAGGTCGACGTCACGCTCCCGTCCGGGGTGTCGACGATCGAGGTGCAGAACCGCCGCCGCAAGCTGGCGGAGAACCTCACGAGGCACGAGCACGAGGTATTCATCACCATCCCGCCGGCCGCCCGCACCGTACGGCTGTGGATCGCCGACTCCGGCGCCCTGGACGAGCCGATCGGGCCGTCCCCGCTGGTCACCGACGAGACGCTGACCGCCAACTACAAGACCGGCAAGGCCCCGTGGGGCCAGGACCTGCGCGGCGACGCGGCCGAGCTGAGCGTGTATCAGCGCCACCTGCTGATCACGGGCCGCTCGAACCAGGGCAAGACCGCCTCCCTGCGCGCGCTCGCCCTGTGGCTGGCGCTGGACCGCTCCGTGCAGTTCTGGCTGGGCGACCTCAAGGGTGTGGGCGACTGGGCCATGTTCGACGGCATCGCCGACGTCCTCATTCAGGGACCGACCGACGACCACGTCATCCAGGTCACCGAGATGCTCGAGGACGCGGTGAATGAGATGAACCGCCGCATGGAGGTGCGCCGCACCGACCCCACGGCCGTCTTCCGGCCGCTGATCGTCCTGGTCGACGAGGCACAGGTGGCGTTCATGTGCCCGGCCGTCGACGAGGACAAGAAGCCCTACGGCGGCGCCAAGGCCACCTCCCGGTACTTCATGGCCGTCCGCAAGATCCACAACCAGGGCCGTGCGGTCGACGTGCTGATGTGGCAGGGCACCCAGGACCCCACCGACCAGAACCTTCCCAAGCTGGTCCGCGAAGGCGCCCACACCCGCGCCTCCCTCGTACTGGGCACGGAGTCTCAGTCGAGGATGGCGCTGGGCGACAAGGCCGTGGACGACGGCGCCGCCCCGCACCTGCTCCGACAGGGGCTCGACAAGGGAACCCTGGTGGTCGCCTCCGACGGCATCGACATGCCCAAGGGGCAGTCGTCCATCACCGTGCGCACCCACTTCATCGACGACGACCCGGCCGCCGAGGTCGCCGAGCGTGCCAAGACCCTACGCAACGGCGTGACCACCCTGCACGTCATCGAGCGGGGCGAGGAGCGCGACCCGCTCACCGACATCCTCGCGGTGCTCGGCAGCGATGACCGCGTGCGCACCCAGGACGTCATCAAGCGGCTGTCCGCGCTGAACGAGGACGCCTACGACAAGTGGTCGTTCGTCGACCTCAAGCGCGTCCTGGACGACGCCGGCGCCGAGCCGTACAAGTCCGACGGCCGCATGGTCGTCGCCCGCGACCGCGTCACCGCCGCGCTCGCCAACCGCGACGGCGAGGGTTCCGCTTCCGCCTCCGAGTGACAGGGAGGCGACCGGTGCCGGGGCAGGGAGGCAGGGAGAACTCCCTGACCGCCTCCCTGACCCGCCTCCCTAGCCCTGACCAGCACAAATGATCGTCCAGGGAGTCAGGGAGGCACCCCAGGTCAGCCCCCCGAAACCCCCTCCACAGCGCCCCCGGCAGGGGGTGTATCTGCCTCCCTGACCCGCGTTCGGAAGGGATTCCGCATGTACCCCGAGCACGCCCGCCACGTGCCCGCTGAGCGGGCCGTGGAAGTCCACCAGCCCACCCCCATCACCCCCGCCGTACCCCTCGCCGCGCCGATCGTTGCGGTCCAGCCGGGCAGCGTCCCGACTGTGGCAAGCATCGTCCTGCCCGACGGGCGGGTCGTCACCGGCTACGCCATCGAGCCCGCCAAGCCTGAACCAGTCGCCGCCAAGCCGGCCGTCTCCCGCGCGGCCGTCAACGTCGCCCTCGGAGGCGTGGGATTCCTCGCCGTGTGCGGCGGGCTGATCCTGCTGACCTCGTTCATCGCCGCGCTCGCCGCCTTCATCCACCAGCTCGTCATCCTCGCCGCCGTCATCTTCGGTGGATGGATCGCCGTGCAGGTCTTCAGCGCGAGCGGCCACCGCGAGGGGACGACGGTCAACATCCGCAAGGCCATCTTCAAGCGCAACCACTTCCACGGCTGACAGGAGACCAACAGCCCATGCCCCGACTCCGCATCCACATCAACGGCTGGTCGCGCCGCGCGCTGGTCCTCACCGACACCCCCGACCCCAACTGTGCCCACTGCGAAGGAGACGGCGGCTTCGCGTACGACTACGGCGACCACAACGGCGAATACGCCGGCACCGACTGGGAGCCCTGCGGCTGCTGGAACGAGCACCGCCGCTGGACCCTCATCCGCCTCCCGCGCCGCCCCCGGTGGCTGCGCCGGCGGGGCGACGACCACGACCCGTGGGGCCCGGACGGACACAGCAGCGAACCGCCCTTCTAGCTACGCCAAGGGCGGCCCCCGTCTCGCCAAAGTCCGGGGCCGCCCTTGTCATCCAGCGCTTCCTCAGAGAACTGGAGATACCCAGGATGACCCAACCCACCGACATTCGGGGAGAGCACCTGCGTACCGCTCTCTCCCTGGCAGCCTCGGGCGTGCCGGTGCTGCCGTTACGAGCCGGGAAGGTGCCGTTCGGCAACTGCCGCCGCTGCGCCGACAACGCCTGCGGGGGCCGCCCCAACATGAAGAACGCCGGGCCCTGCGCCTGCCCCGGCCCCTGCCACGCATGGGCCGCCGCAACGACCGACCCGGATGTCATCAACTCGCCCACGTGGCGGTGGGCGTGGCGCGAGGCGGCGGCGGTGGCCTACCACCCCGGGGGCGCTGGTCTTACCGTCGTTGACCTCGACAACGCGGAAGCCGTCACGTGGGCCCGTGCGAGCCTGCCCGCCACCCGGACCGTGCCGACGACCCGGGGTGAGCACTGGCTCTACAAGGGGGCCATGCAGTCCGCCAACGCCGTACGGCCCGGCGTCGACATCAAGTCCGCGATGGCCTACGCCCGTTGGCTCAGTCTCGGGACCGGCGCCATCACGGTCCTGCCGGACGTCGTGCGCGCGCTGACCGTGAAGGAGCCCCGCGCAGTCCGACGGGCGGCCGTCACTGTGCCCGTGCGGGCTGGGGGCGGGGAGTGCCCTCACCGCACGCCCGCCTACCTGGACCGTGGCATTGCGATGGCTGAGCAGCGCATCACTGAGGCTCGCGAAGCGGTGCATGCCACCGTCTACCGGACGTTCCTCGCCGTGCTGTCCACGCACGGCCCGTGCGGCTGCCTCACCGACGCCCATGTCGCGCGGCTGTTCACCGCCGCGCAGGCCAAGGGCGAGTCCCCCCGCCACTGCACCGACGCATGGACCAACGCGCGCACCGCACTGGGGATGTAGCCATGTCCGAGGACGAGAAGACTCCGGCCCGCCAGATCATCACCGACTACGCACAAGCGCACTTCCGGTACTTCCGCACTATCGACGGCACCGTCTACGCGCAGAAGAACGGCCACCCCGTCGCCCGGCCCATCCGCTCCCAGGGCACGACCGGCAGCCACCGGCAGGAACTCATGGTCGGCCTCTACAAGGACGGGGTCGGCGTGTTCAACGGCACGGCACTCAAGGAGGCGTTGGACTTGATCGAAGCACTCGCTCTGACCGAGGACGTACAGCCCACCCACATCCGCGTCGCCCCGGGATTTGACGGCGCTACCTGGCTCGACCTGGGCCGCGACGACGGCAAGTCCGTCCGTATCCACCCCACCGGCTGGGACATCCTCACCCCCGACCCGCAGGAAGTCTGCTGGCGGCGCACCCAGCTCACCGGCGAACTCCCCCTGCCCGCCCGGGACACCAACGGCAAGGGCATCGACCTCCTGCTCCGCCTGTGCAACTTCGCCAGCGCCGAGACCGAGTGCCTGGCCCTCGCCTGGCTCATCGGCTGCCTGGAGCCGTCCGTGCCCGTCCCCGCACCGTTCCTCACCGGCCCCCAAGGGGCGGGCAAGTCCACCGGCGGCCGGATGCTGGTGCGGATCATCGAAGGGATGAGTGGCGACCTGCGCCGGGCCCCGAAGGACGAGGAGAACATGATCACGGCCGTCGCCGCCGGATGGGTCACCGCCCTGGACAACCTCTCCCACCTGCCCCCGGACCTGTCCGACCTCATGTGCTGCATCGTCACCGGCGCCGAGAGCATCAAGCGCGCGCTCTTCACCGACGGCGACGTCGTCCGCTCCCGCTACCGGCGCCCCATGCTCCTGACCGGCATCGACGTCGGCGTCATCCGCCCGGACCTCGCCGAACGCCTCCTCCCGCTCCGTCTCGTACGGCCCCGGGTGCGGCGCACCGAGGCGGAGCTCTGGGCGGAGTACGCGGAGATCCTGCCGGTCGTTCTCGGCTCCCTGCTGGACCTGACGGTGAAGGTGCGGGCCGCCCAGGCGGACACCCCCACCGACCTGCGGATGGCCGACTTCGCTCACCTGTGCGCGCAGCTCGATGCGGCTACCGGCTTCGGCGCGCTCAGCGCCTACCGGGCTAGCCTCGACGACCTCAACGACGACGTCATCGAAGGTGACCTGCTGGCTCAAACGGTCTTGAAGCACGCTGCCGGGCTCGACGCGGGCGCGGAAGTCCGCATGACGTCATCGGAGTGGCTGCACTGCCTCACCAGCCTCTACAGCGGCGAGGAGTGCCGCTCCCTGCCCAAGGGCTGGCCCACCACGGGCAAGGTGCTCTCCGACCGGCTCAAGCGGCTGCAGCCGACCCTCGCCGCACGCGGCGTCCTCATCGACTGGGGCCGCACCAGCTCCGCCCGCTACATCGAGATGACCCGCCCCCCGCTCCCGTTCCCGCACGAGCAGGAAACGGCGTTCTGACCTCCGCCACCCGGCGCCGCACCGAACAAGCAAGAGGAGCACCCCGTGTTGCCCGGCACTCAAAATGCCGATGACTTCGGCATTCACGGTGCCGATGTTCGGTGACGACGACGCCCCGCCGGCGGGTGCCAGGCGGGGCG
>NZ_JBSFVU010000099.1:0-8916 GCF_053592475.1 Streptomyces sp. NPDC002671 | reverse complement strand
ACCGCAGCCCAATCGACTACGAACACAACCACCGCGCCAACTCCGCCCTGGAGCTGGCCGCTTAGAAGATCTCCACACAACGAGGGGATTGACAGAGTGCGTCGAGAAGCCGGTCCAGGAGCTCCTCTGTGAAAGGTGTTCCTCGGTGATCGATGTGAGCGCCGGGGGCGAGGCCACCCAGATAGGCATCGCGGTCGATGTCGGCAAGGTGGGCGAAGCAAGCCGTGTGGCCGGGGACACGGATACCGTGGCAGCCGACCGGATCGGTGGCCGCGTTCGCGCCATGCCCGCAGTACGCCCAGGAAGGCGGTTCGGGTGTGCTCATGCGCTGATCAAGCCTCCTGGGTTCGCTCACAACAGGACCACGCGCATGCAGGCTGCCGGTCAGGTACAGCAACAGCCAGCCGGAACGTGTGCTCCGCCTCCGGCGCGGTCCAGGCCGAAGCGGCCCCGGTCCGGTCCTCAAGCCGCCTTGCGCAGGGTGCGAGTTGAAGGTATGCAGCAGTCGGCCGCCGCAAATTTTGCGAGCCCACGGCGGCCGGCATAGCGCATGCCCTGGTCCAAGGACCCTGGCGCCAGCAGTCACCCTAGACCGGGCCTGCGGGTGGCCGAGCGTCCTTGATGGAATTGCCACGGGTGGCCAAGGCCACAGTGACCGCCTTCATACGGGGCCCTCCGCTACCGCCCAGGAGACCCAGCTCGGGCGTGTGGCTCGGGAGGTATGCGGCGGGACGGACCCGCGGTGGACCGGTCCCGTGTGCAGGCCCGGTACCGGCCGGTGACTCGGCTGATCCGCTGTCGGAACGCAGTGAACAGCTCAGTGCGCTTCCCGTGAGCCGAGACGCGGCCCGGCGGTCCTGGTGCACCGCGCGACGGCCCTGGCCAGGGCCAGCACTATTCCGCCCTGGCGCACCGCCTCGAAGAGCTGCGGCGGCGGGCCGGGGCGCAGCACGGCCCGCCGATCCGCCGGGACTACCTGCCGAACTCGTCGGCCGTGCCGAGCGGCGCGACGACACCGCCGTGACTGTCGCCGGCCACTGAAACTGCGCAATACCCAGTGAACCTGTGCAGCCAGCCTCCCCAGCGGGAATCCGCAGGCCAGATGCACAGTCAGCTACCCGTCTGCTCACCTTCGATGGGTGATCAAGCGCGGTCCGCCAACCAGTCCATCTGCACAATCCCAGCTCACAGCCCTACTCGCTGCGCAGAAAGCCCGGCCGCTGACACCGGACGACCACCAAACCAATCGAAGCTGCGCAGCATCCGAATGACTTGCGCGCTCTGCCATCAGCCAGGCACAGGTCCAGGCGCGCACCTGATCAGTGCGTGCTGCTGGGACCCGAGCCGGTCCAGGATCTTCAGTGTGCTGGCAATGGAGGACAGGTCAACCATGTGACTGAGCTGGCATGCTGACCCGATGTCACCCCGGCAACCCTAGGAGAATTGGCAGGGCGGTGTCGATGGGGAGGTCTTCTGCTCACTCCCACGGGCGAAGGGGCCGCCGATCTACCGGCCAGGCTGAGTGGGCGCGGGCACATTGGCCGGGTTTCAGTCGTGAGGTGCCCGGGCGTGCCGCCGGGGCGGTCTGAGGGCCAGGCCCTGTCCGACTCATGTGCCCCGATCGGCGAGTGCACGGTCGGTAGGACATGGGCGTGTGCGGCCACCGATCGGTGCGGGCTCACTTGGAGCATGACGGCAGGTCACCGGCCCCTTGTCGGGGCTGCGTTGTCAGTGGTGGGAGATACGTTCGAGGTCTTGGAACCGCCGTTGCACGACAGGAGTGGACGATGACCGAGAGCAGTGTGCTGCCCGCGCTCAGGGTGGTGCTGACGGACGTCAACGAGCGTGTGGTGGAGGCGTGGCGCGCCGCGTTCGCCGACACCCCCGGCATCGAGATCCGCAAGGGCTCGATCCTTGACGAGGACGTCGACGCCTGGGTCACCCCCACGAACTCCCGGGGCCGGATGGACGGCGGGGTCGACGCCGTCATCAAGCGGTACCTGGGGTCCGGCATCCAGGTGCGCGTCCAGCGGGCGATCCGCGACCGGTTCGCCGGACCCTTGCCGGTGGGCAGCGCGGTCTGCGTCCCGTCCGGCGCGACCGTCCCCCGGTACCTGATATCGACGCCGACAATGGTGCGGTCCTCGCAGAACGTGAGTGCCACGCTGAACGTGGCGCTGGCGTGCGCGGCCGCTTTCCAGGCCGTCCACCGGCAGAACCGGAAGAAGCCGGGCAGCATCCGGTCCGTGGCGCTGGTCGGGATGGGGGCGCAGACCGGCCAGGTACCGGCCCGGGTGTGCGCCAATCTGATGTGGACCGGCTACACGCTCTTCCACGACCACTGGTTCGAGGACGACGACGAGCTGCGGTCCACGATCATCTCCCAGCTCCACGGGATCGAGAACGCGCCCGTCGACCAACGGGTGCGCATCGTGCCGCCGGCGGCCATCACGCCCGTCACCCCCGCGCCGGCGCCTGAAACTGCCGCTCCCGCTCCCTCCGCCGCCCCCTCCTCTCCTTCTGCCACGACGAGCGAAAGTGCCTCCGCCATGACCGGATCGACGACCGGCGTCCCGGCTCCGGGCCAGCCGCCGCAGCCCCAGCCCGATGCGAACGACCCTCTCGCCCTGACCGAGCTCTTCGACGGCGGCGGGGAGGCCTGGCTCCCGCTGCTGAAGCCGGTCATCGAGGCGCAGCCGGACGCCGCACGGTTCATCGGGAAGGGCCGCAGCCACGAGGTGGTCCCGGTCCGCGAGCTGACGTTCCAGGCGCTCAAGCCGAACCCGCCGCACAAGTGGAAGGTCGTGGTCTTCGGTCAGAACCCGTACCCGCGACCGGAGAGCGCCACCGGCATCGCCATGTTCGACAACACCTTCAGCGACTGGAAGGACAGCCAGTTCGGCCGGGTCGTCAGCATCCGGTGCCTCATCAAGGCGGCGGCGATGTGGAAGTACGGCATCGCCAAGAAAACCCCGATCGCCGACGTGCGGGCGCTGCTGAAGGAGCGGGACACGGTCCAACCGCCGGAGTGGTTCCAGGCGATGCTGACGCAGGGCGTGCTCCTGCTGAACGCGTCGCTGACCGCGAGCGGCGACGGGGCAATGGGTGCCGACCAGCACACGGCGTTCTGGCGGCCGGTCGCCGAGCGGATCGTCGAGGAGATCCTCAAGGCCAAGCAGGACGCGACCGAGGAGGACCGCGGGGTCGTGTTCGCGTGGTGGGGGGCGCACGCCCGCAGCCTGAAGCGGGTCGTCCTGCGGCTCCAGCAGAAGTACCCGGACGTCGAGGTCCGGCACCTCGACCACGCGAACCCGGCGGCACAGGGCGACATCTTCTGCGAGGGCGACCACTTCGCCCAGGTCAACGGCGCCCTGACCTCGCTGGGCGCGGACCGCATCGACTGGCTGCCGAGCAAGGGGTGGAACGAGCCGGCGGCCGGCGCGGGCAGTGCGGACGGGGGTGTCGCGGCGCGCATGGGCGCTTTCATCGAGTCGACCATGAACCTGCACCAGCTGTACCTGGAACGCCTCACCAGCGTCAAGGACGAGGGCCTGGTCCTGCCCGCGATCACCGGTGTCTTCGACACCCGGCTGATGGACTTCCAGGACGCCGTCGCCCCGGTCTCCGCAGCGCTGTCCGGGCTCGCCAGGCACATCCGGCGCTCCCGCGACTTCGGCAAGCAGCGTGCGGACCAGGCGGCTGGCGGCGGCCTGTCCGCCGACGCGATCGCCGCGCTCCACCTCTACACCTGTGAGTCAGCCTTCTACCGTGAGGTCAACAGCGTTCTGCGCTCCCCCGACCGCACCAGGGTCACGCCCTACCTGCCGTACCTGCGGCTGCTGTTCTCGGCGGTCTCGGAGCTGCCGGCCTACACGCAGCCGTTGTGGCGCGGGGTGTCGCTGGACCTTCGGGCGCAGTACACGGTGGGCCGGACGGTGACCTGGTGGGGCGTCTCCTCGTGTACCTCCGAGCTGAAGGTGGCCAGGGCGTTCTTGGGCAGTCGCGGCAAGCGGACCCTCTTCGAGGTGACGCCGGCCCGGGCGGTCGGGATCAAGAGCTTCTCCGCCTTCACCGGCGAGGAGGAATACATCCTTACGCCGGGTACCCAGCTCAAGGTGACGGAGGTAAAGAGCGAGCCCCGCGGGCTGTGCACGGTCCGGCTGAGCGAGGTCACGGACGCCGCTCCCGTGGTGTCCTGAACCGCGCCCTGTTCCACGGTGGCCTCTGCCCCTGCTGCAACCTGGGGTTTCCATGTCCTCGTGGGTAGCGCTGGGCTCAACAGCGGATTCCGTGCACGTGCCCGCTCTCTCCTTCTTGGAGAGCCGCTGAGCTGAGCTATACCGAGCCTTTCGTCACCACTGGGAGCAAATGACGCTGTGCCGTGCCACGAACGCTGCGGACACCACGGTGGCTTTGATCGCCAGAAGGGACAGCACTTGTGCATGAGTTTGCGAGGCAGCCAGCGCTTTGGCTGAATCGAAATGTCCACGGGAGTGGACAGCGCTGAGAGGGCGTTGAGAAGCAGGTCACGCGGGCCAGGACTACACCTTGCGGCTCCGGTACCCGCGGGCCTGCTGCCGCCGGACCGCCCACCACGGATCGTGGCGCCTGCCGCGGATCTGCTGGCCGCGTCCGAGGCCCCTCGGACGGGCTGCATGGGGCGGTCGACGCTGTCGGTGTCCTCGCGCTTCTCCGCGTGGACACCGACCGTGTCGGGTGTCTTCATGCCCCCCGCTATCGCAATGGCGGTCCGGTGATGATCGGTCAGGCGGTCGCGGTACCGACCACCTTGTTCGGGCTGATACGGACCACAACACGGAGAACCTCTGCGGGGAGGTCGAGGTACTCCTGGCCGGCGCCGGGGCCTTCGTACTGTTCGGCGAGGGCGACCGCTAGAGACCGGCCGGTGTCCTCGGTGATGGTGGCGAGGCCGCGTATCTCGGCGTAGCGCAACGGGTCGGCCGGATCGTAGACGGTCAGGCTGGCGCGGGGGTCGCGGCGCAGGTTGCGTTCCTTGCGGCGGCCAGCAGCGGTGGAGACGAGCAGGTCATCTCCGTCGCGGCCGACCCAGACCACCGACGTTTGCGGGCTTCCGTCCGGGTTGACAGTGGCGAGGACGGCGGGAACCGGCGCATCGAGTAGCGCCCGGACGGAATCGTTCAGCATTGCTGTCATTCGGGCGAAGCTATCTGCCGCCCGGCTCGTCTCGCACATGGATTTGGCCGACTGAGAGGTCAGGCCAGGACGCCGGGCACGCCTTGCAGTTCAGGTACCCGCAGGCGCCCTGCCGCCGCACCTCCCGCTACGGATCGCTCGGCCCGGCGCGAATGCCGCCCGCGCCCGTTCGTCGACACGCCGGATCCGCGGCCAAGCGTGGATGCGGGACGGAACTGCAGGTGGGTCGTCTGCCGGTCATCCGGGTGCTGTCGGTTCTGGTGAACATCGAACACGGCGCAGTCTGGGTGCCTCCCGAACTGCTGAACATGTGCTGTCGATACTCGGATCAGGCACATATTCCGTGAGAAAGATCAAGGTGGTTCGACTTCGTCATCGGAGGTGGGCGACGGCGCTCAGTCAGCCCAGCCCGCGGTGTTCGAGTACGACTCATGGGAGTAGCGGGTGTTGCGGTCCCATTTCTCGCCGGTGATGCGTTCGTATGCATGGTCCGGTGTGTAGAGCAGGCTCTCGGCCCAGATGTGGCCGGTGGCGTACGGGACAAAGTCCGCAGGGTCTCGCATGACACTTTCGAACGCGGTGCGGCCCGCGGCAACGACCCCGCAGCGTGTGTAGGGCGACATTTCCTTCTCGGCGTCCGCATGGTCGGCAACGGCGTCGGTTGTCGGGCCCTCAGCGCTGATGGCAGCCGTCTTCAGGCAGTTGTTGTGGCGGCGCACGTTGCGTTCAGCGGCGGCGCCGAGGATCTGCCAGAGGTGGAAACGGTCCGCGACCTGGACCGCGTTCGGGGCACCGGTGCTGGCGCCCTCGGCGTAAGAACCGGCCCGGTCACGGCAGATGATTTCGGAGCCGGGATGTTCCCACAGCCAGCCGGCCAGGGTCGTAGCGTCACGGCCGGGCAGCAGATCGAGTGGCTGGCTGGTCTCGCAGTCAATCAGCATGGTGCCGTAATGCTGTCCGCGGCGGGTGGCGAAGTCATCGACGCCCAGCACTTTCGGAACGGTCCAGGCTGGGTCCGGCATGGCCATGACCGCTCGAAGTAGTGTCGTCCGGCTCACCGATGCGTGCAGGACAGCGGCGAGCCGGCTGCCGACCCGGCCGGCCAGCGCGACGGCGACAGCCTCCAGAACTCGCCGGGCAGCAGGCGTGCGGCGGCCATAGCGAATGGTCAGCCCGTCGACCTGCTCGGCGAACGTACGCCGCGAACAGCGAATGTTCTCGCAGTACAGCCGCCGCACCGTCAGCTCGATCAGCACCGGCCGATCTCCAACCGGCGTGTCGGCAAGGCGTCTTCCATACCTGCTGTGCACCCGGTGGACTTCACTGCACATCCGGGGCAGGCCGCCTCGGCCTCCCGAGTGCTCGCCGTCAGGCGAATCACTCCGCCGTCAAAGAACACACGCTCCAGCTGTAACGCGCTGAGGTGCGGAAACAGGGCACCGACGAGCTCATCACACCGCACCACGATCCCAGGTGACGCTGGGTCCCCGGGGGCAAACCCACTTGATCGTTCTCACGGAATATGTGCCTGATCCGAGAAAGAACAGCAGATGTTCACCATTTCGGGAGGCGGTCTCTGGGGCTGCGGCGTTCGAATTGTTCACGAGTTGCGGCAGCACCGGTTGCCGGTGCTCAGTGACGGTACGCGGTTGTCGCGATCTCGATGAAGGATCGGATCAACGGGTTGGTGTCACCCTCGTTCCACACCGCCACCACTCGGCTCGGCTGCATGTCGATCAGCGGCACCACGGCCAGCTCCGCGGGCAGGTCGTGTCCGAGCGGGGCCAGGCCGACCGTGCCGTTCCACAGCACGGCCTGCAGGCATTCCTGGACGGCGCGCACCACTGGGCCCTTGCGCGGCCTGCCACCGTTCCAGTACGACTGCCAGACAGGGTCGGTGCCCTGCGGGAACTGGAACCAGCGGCGGTGGCTCAGCTCGGCCAGCCGCAGCCCGTCGCGGCGAGCCAGCGGATCGTCGGCGCGCAGGACCACGCCGACCGGATCCGTCCGCAGTGCACGCACCGTCAGGGCAGTCTCGTCGAACGGCGCCCGAGTCAGCGCGACGTCAACCAGTCCAGCGCGCAGCCCGCAGGTTGGGTCGGTCAGATCGGTGTCGCGGATGCGGATGTCGACGCCGGGGTGGTGTCGGCGGTAGGCGGCGGCCAGCCTGGCCACTCCCGGGTCGGTGCCGTCGCCCAGGATGCCGATGGTGATGGTCGCTACGCCGGCCGCCGCGCTCACCCGTACCCGGACGCGGTCGGCATGGTCGAGTAAGGCCCGCGCCTCGTCGAGGAGCACCGTGCCCACCGGAGTGAGCGTGACGCCGGCAGGCGAGCGGGCGAAGAGCAAGGCCCCGACATCGGCCTCCAACTGCTTGATCGCCCGGCTCAGCGGCGGCTGACTCATGTGCAGCCGGGTGGCGGCCCGGCCGAAGTGGAGTTCCTCGGCGACCGCCACGAAGTAGCGCAAGGTCCGTAGCTCCACGCTGCAACGATACCCACGAGGTATCGGCGCTGTGGGACAGGTCTTGGACAGCCCTGGAGCCCCGGCGGTGAACTCGTGAGCATGACCGAAGAAGCGAAGACCAGCGAGCCGCAGACCCATCCCGCTGTATCGGTGATGGGTCCCGGCGATGGCGAGATGATCGTTCTGGGGTCCACGCGTATGCGGGTTCTGGAGGACGGCAGCCACACCGGGCACCGCCTCGCGATCGCCGAGTCCGTCCTCGCCCCGCACACCCAGGGACCGCCGCAGCACCGCCACGCCCGACACGACGAGGGCTTCTACGTCCTGTCCGGCACCGTGCGGTTCACCGTCGGGGACGAGGACTACGACGCCGCTACGGGCACGCTCGTGATGGTGCCGCCCGGTACTCCGCACACTTTCGCCAACCTGACCGACCAACCCGCCGTCATGCTCAGCACATTCACCCCCGACCTGTACGTGCAGTACTTCCGGGACCTCCAGGAAGTACTCGCCGGCGGCCGGCCGCTGACGCCACAGGCCAACATCGACGCGATGAGCCGCTACGGGACCGAGCCCGCCACCGACCCCGCCTGAAGCCGACAACACAGCACGGCCCGGCCGCCCTCCTTTCGACCGGCAGGGCGGTGGTGCTGCCGCCTTTCAGAGACCGGGTCCCACAGACGAGGGACCGCGCCTTCACCAGGGCTCTTCTGGTATTCGACGCGATCGACGAGTCCCCGTGAACCAGTCCTCGGGAGGTCTCGATCGCCACGGGGATCGGAGCGTCCTCGCTGTCACCGTGCTGGGTCAGCAGGGCTGTGAGCTGGGCGAACCCGGCCGCATCGTCGGTGATGTGAGGGGTGATCCGTACAACCGGCTCGGACTGCCAAGCAGCGAACCGCGACCGGAACCGACGGACAGTGCAACGACCAAAGGCGCCCCTGCCTGCACTCACATGACCGATACCGCGCTCTTGCCGACGGAACTGTGCCTCATCCTGAACATCTCGACTTACACCGATGGGCGCGAAGCCGGCCTCGTCTTGTCAAAGGACTCTGCGGTCCGGGCATACTCAAAGGCTCGGCTCGCGCCCTGAAAGCCGGCTCCGCGTCCCCGGTTCCTCTTCCTGGGAGCGTGAGGAACCGAGCTCGCTTACCGCCCTTCGCGTCCCATTAGGCATACTGTCCCTCCCCTCGTAGCGTGAAGACCGTGACTGCAGGGGAAGTTGGGAGTCATGGCGGAGAAGCGACGGAAGTTCGATCCGGAGTTCCGTGA
>NZ_JBSFVU010000098.1:0-9281 GCF_053592475.1 Streptomyces sp. NPDC002671 | reverse complement strand
TCTCCGCCAGATCCAGTACCGCAGCAACCTCATCAACGGATGCCTCGCCGAAACCGGCCTCACCCTGACGACATCACGGCGACAACGTCAGTAGAGGAGTTCGCAGACTCCGAGACGATGGCCCCCCACGGGGTGTCGCGGTCCTGCCAGCAGTGCAACGGAAGCTCTCGTAGGCTTGCGGTCGCCCTACGCCTTGGTCGTAGCCCGGTATCGCTCCAGCAGTGCCTCCATGCCGGTCAGGCCGGCGTCCACCAGGCCGAGCTGCCGGACCCAGTTGTCGACCTGTTCATGGCGCTCGGCAGCGACGCGCAGGTCCAGGGCCGGGTTGGCCCGGAAGATGCCGCCCATCGACGTGCCGGCATCCGGGATTGGAGCCAGCCCGTCGGGGACGAGCAGCTGAACGACCGTCTGGCCTGCGACGAGGTGCAGCTCGCGGGGCTGGGCCACCAAAGCAGCGTCGATATCGGCGAGGCCGGCCAAGGCGGCAGTGACGTCGCGGTCGACGAGGGGCTCCAGCAGAGCGTCAATCAGCTCGTACAGATCCGGCACCGGGTACTGGTACTCGAACTTCATGTCCCCGAGGCTGGCCGCGTACTGGCGGAGCTGGGAGACGACGTCGATCGTGACGTGCGCGATCGACGCGGTCGGCGCAGGGCCGTAGAGGTCGGGCAACTTCACCGTCACGATGGCTTCGACTGGGTGCTTCACTGGAGTGTCGTTCAGGGTTTGCCAGACCAGACGGGCGACCCGGGAACGGTTGTGCCCGAGTTGCCGGAATCCGTGATAGACCTCGACCGCCCCGTGCGTGAAGGTCCGACAGGGGGCGCCAGGAGCCGGCCTCCCCCACCGGCAGGTTGATGCCCGTGCGAAGAACGAAGTCCTCGGTGACATGGCCCTATTTGTTCTGCGCCAGCTGCGGCGACATGAGGTTCTGGCGCATGGGTACCGCCTCCGAGGCCGGATCCTCGCGCGCCAGAGCAAGGAGCCGGTCGCGGTCGGCGGTGGCGTTGCGCCCGCTCAGCCGGATCGGTGCGCGGAGGTCCATCAGCAGCGGGCGAGGAGCGGCGTTGGCGTCGACGCGGATGACGACCACGCTGCGTCCGGATCCGTCGTCCAGCGAGACGGGGATGAAGGTCGGCTCCCAGGGCGGGTCAAATTTCTCGTAGCAGCCATTGACGATCTTGTCGATCGTCTCCTGGGTTTGGACTCCGACGACACGGTCGCCGTCGCCATCGTCGGCGTCGGCGTCGGCGTCGGCGTCGGCGTCGGCGATACCCACCATGATCAGGCCGCCATAGCTGTTGGCCATCGCTGCGATCGACTTCAGAAGGCTGGTTAAGTGAATCAGTAGGCCTTCTGCACCTTCATCGTCACGAGATCCCCGCCTGAGCCCGTAATTCCCCAGGTGGATACGGCAGCTGCAGATAGCTGCTGCTGAGCTTTCTGATCATGGTGTGATGTCGGCGTAGGCGTGCCAAGGGCGGTGGCAGAGGCGGGCGCGGTGTTGGGAGGGGAACGCGCGCGCGAGTCTCCAGGGAGGGATCGAGGGATCCCCGCATCTCGTCGTGGCTCGAAAGAATCTGTACGATGCGTGCGCCCATGGGCTCTTGTCGGGAGATGTCCCGCGGGGGCCCTTCTTCTCACCGTGGGGATGCATATGCGCAGACGCGCTTCGGTCGCCGCTCTGTCCGGCGCCCTGGTTCTCTCTTCGGCTCTGGTGTTTCCCGCCGCCGCGCAGGCGCACGCGGGGCCTATGACCAGTGACGACACGACGATCACGAAGGTCGTCGTCAACGGCGGCAAGGACATCGTCCTCGGCACCTCCGCCAAGAAGTCGTTCACCGCCACGGTGACCGCGGCCGACCCGGACGGCGTCACCGCCGGCTGGGTCGCCCTGTGGCACGGCACCTCCTTCGATGACCAGGGCAGGGACGGCGCTCTGTTCCCCGCCGAGGAGGGATCGGGCTCGTGCGTGGCGGTCGATGCCCAGACGTCGACGTGCACGGTCCACTTCACCGTGGACCCGAAGGTTGCCATGACCACGAACTCCTATGCGGGCACCTGGCACGCGTACGCCATCGCGTACGGCCTCCCGAGCGGCTCGGTCAGCGACGGATACGCCGGCTCCGTGCACATCAAGCGCAACACCACGCTGACCGCGAATGCCTCGCCCGAGCCGGTGGTCCATGGCCGGACCATCACGGTCAAGGGCACGCTCACCCGCGCCAACTGGGAGACTCATGCGTACGCGGGCCTGAGCAACGTGTCGGTGAAGCTCCAGTACCGCAAGTCGGGCACCAGCACGTACACGACCCTCAAGACCGTCACCAGCGGCTCCGGCGGAGCGGTGACGGCCACCACGACCGCGACGAGCGACGGGTACTACCGCTTCTCCTACGCGGGTACCACGGCCACCGGCGCCGCGACGTCGGCCAGCGACTTCGTCGACGTCCAGTAGGAACCCGGGACCCGCTTCCGGGACCAGGGACAGGGGAGCGGGGAACCCCGCCGTCGAGATCAGTCTCGGTCTCCCGGATGCGGGGTTCCCGTCGCGTACGGGTTCTCCTCGCCCTCCTTGAGGATGCCCACCGGTCGTCCCCTGGGGACGGATCGCGTTGGCCTGCAATGGCGTCTGAGAATCGCGATCGATCCGCGTGCGATTCGTCGACGATCGCGTTCATTTCGCGCGCGATTCTCGTGCAGAACTGCGTCAAGGGCGGTCGCCTGCCTCGGACATGCAGGCGCCCCGTACCGCGAGGGATGCGGTACAGGGCGCAGGCGCAGCGGCCGGGACGCTACTCGGTGGCGGTGGCGGTGGCTGGGTCACCGACGGTCACGACGAGCTGCTGCAGCTTCCCGCCGAATGACAGTCGGCCCGTGGGGATGTCACCGCAGCTGTAGATAGGTCTGCTGATGCTCATCGCTGCTGGCCAGCGGCGTGAAGGGGGTGGATGGGGGCGTAGGGAAAGCCGCCTCGATCATGACGTGATGTGGCTCAACATCAGATAGAGACGGCCGCTGCGGCAACGGTAGACCACGAAGGCCACGACTTCGCATTCGGGGGCCTGTTGGTCTCGCGCAGGCGCCTGGCGCCGTTGTCGAGCTTCCGGCGAACCTTCGCCGCCAGCACCACCAAGAACTCTTTGATCTTCGTGGGTGTGTCCGTGCACTGGCGGACCACGCTGCGTCGGGCGTGCTTGAGGACCTTGACGAAGGAGACCCGGTCCGGATCGATCCCGTTGTCGTCGGCCAGAGCGATAAGGAGACCCGGTCCGGATCGATCCCGTTGTCGTCGGCCAGAGCGATGATGACCTGTGTGAGGCAGTGGTGTACGACCAGATGTGCCCAGACCTCCTGGCGCACCAGATCCGGGTCGCCCGAGCGCAGGACCTCGGCCGGCCCGCGCTGGAAGGTCTTGATCTGCCTGAACGCCGACTCCGCCTCCCACCTCGAGTGGTAGAGCCCCGCCAACTCCGTCGCCGGATAAGCAATCGGGTCCACCAGATCGGTCAACAGCCTGACCACTTCGCCGCCGTCGACGCGGTACTCGACCACGCGGACCAGCACCCCGCCGGGATGCGCGCCTTTCTGCCCGGCCAGGTTCATCCTCGCCAGGTAGGTGCCACCGGCCAGGTACTCGATCGGGCGAGCAGCGACGCTCGACCGGGCCCGGATCAGCAGATGAGCCCCCGCTCCGGTGTATGCCTTCCACAGCGCCACGCCGGGAAAGCCCCGGTCCATGATGACCAGCGTCCCGGCAGCTGCGTGGGCCATGCTGATCGCCAGCTCCGGCTCGCCGCCGTTGAACCCGCCCACCGACGCGTCGATCTGCGCGTGCGTGCCGCACTCGGTGAGCGTCACCACCCGCGCCTGCGGGAACCCCGCAGGCTGGCCGTTCTTGACCGGCCCGCCGAACGCAGCCCGGTTGGCCGGCGTATCCGGCACATCGAGCACGAATCCGTCCACTGCGGCCAGCCTCATCCCGCGGTAGAAGGCACTCTTCAAACCGAGTGGAGCCAGTGGGCTGGCCAATTCGCGGAATAACGTCTCCAAGACTCGTGGCCCCAGACGTCTGCGCGCCCGCATGAACGACGACTTGTTGGGGATGGTCTCACTCAACTCCGCGACGCTGCCCACCAGTTGCTCCGCCACGTCGTCGTAGGAGTCCTGCTGGAACAGAGCCAGGGCGAGCGTGAAGTAGACCATGAACCCGGCCGGTAGGGCGCCGGACTTCCTATCGCGAACTCCACACTTCTCCAGCACCTCACCAACGAGCTCCGGCGTCACCCAGCGGGTCACTACTCCCAGCCGCACATGATCGGATATCCCCACCCACGGATGCATGCCAGGTCCAACGACCCGACACCTTCAACGTCACCCCGAACTGCTTGCCCTGCTCAAGCAACGGCATTGTCCCGGCACATCGAAGTGGAACAAGATCGAGCACCGGCTCTTCTCCCACATCACCATGAACTGGCGGGGTCGACCGCTGACCAGCCACGAAGTCATCGTCGAGTCCATCGCCGCGACCACCACCCGCACCGGACTGCACGTCACGGCCGAACTGGACACCAACACCTACCCGACCGGAGTCGCAACCGGCGACGCGGAGATGGCAGCCCTGCCCCTGACCCGCCATGCCTTCCACGGCGATTGGAACTATGCCCTGCACCCCCAGCCGACCCCGGCCATCCCGACACCCCGAGCCCCGCAGACGCCGGCATGGGATCGGGCCCTGATGTCCGACCCCGCCCTGACCGGACTATCCCCTCACCAGCTTGACGATCTGACCCAGACCCTGGCCATGGATCGCGATACTCGACGTGGCCGCCCGCCCCGGCTCGCTTTCCCCGACCAGGTCCTGGCCACCGTGCTCCACCTGCGGGTCAACCTGGCCGCGGAACCCCTCGCCGTACTGTTTGGCAGCAGCCGCACCGCCATGCACCGCACCCTGCTGAAGATCAGGAGACTGCTCAAGGCACACGGCATCAGCGTCTCACCAGCGACCAGCCCACCCGCCGTCCTGGGGACCCTCCAGGCCCGGGTCACCGCCCTGAACAACGACCCCAACAACAAGATCAAGACGACATGTTGATGATCTGCAAACTCTTAGGGTTGTCCCGTAAATGATCTCTGAGGTGCTGCATGACCTGCTCGTTTCTCCGTCACCCGGCGAGGGTCAGGTTGTGCAGGCGGGCGGTGACGAGCATCGCGTGGTGGACGCCGTCGCCTTTGAGGCGGCAATCGCGCAGGATCTTCCAGCCCTTCATGCAGGCGAAGGCGTGCTCGACGCGGGCCCGGACCTTGCGGTGGGAAGCGTTGTGTTCCTCTTTCCAGGCCGGGAGTTCGGACTGGCCGCGTTCGCGGCGGTGCGGGATGACCAGGCCGGTGCCCCGGTAGCCGCCGTCCGCGATCACCGTGGTCTTCCCGACGGCATCCTTGGCGCCGGACAGCTCCCACGCCTTGCAGTCGTTGCGATTGCCGGGCAGCGGCCGGCCGACGGCGACGACGAGCCGGGTGTCGGCGTCGATGACGACCTGGTGGTTGGTCGAGGACAAGGACGAGGAGGGCTCCGCGTGAGCGCGGGCCTGGCGGTGCCCGCGGAGATCAGGCGAGCGCTGGGGCCGGTGTTGCGGCTGATGCGCCCGATCCTCGACGGCGGAACGGTTGGAGGCGGTAGCGAGCTGTCGCTGGTGATGGTGTGTCAGGCCAGCCCGGCGGTGGTGCGCCGCCGAGTGCAGCGAGCTGCGCGGTGTACGTCGCCTGGGACACCCGCCGCAGGTGCCGGTGGGTGGGCAGCGTGTGCCGCCGGGGTCCGGGTGCGGTCGGCGGCCGGCTGGCCGAGCACTATGCCCACCGCACGGCTGGGGTGTCCCGGCGAACGTCCTGGTGCCTGCTGACGTCGCGGGCCGGGGTTGCACGGGCCGCCGCCACCCACCTCAGGATGCGATTCCTCCCGGACGTGAACGCCAGGGACAAGTAGGCGTGGCCCGCCGGAAGTTCCCCGGCGGGCCACGTGCAGACGACGGGCCGTGCGGCCCGGTGGGTCACCCCACCATCCGGTACCCGAAGTTGCCGCCCCCGCTCGGCCCGCCCAGGGTGCCGAGGGAGAAGCTGGTGGCGCCGGTGCCGGTGACGCCACTCGCGTCGGTGGCCAGGTTCCAGACGCGGCCCTTGTAGCCGTCCTCGCCGTTGCCGCCGACGTACAGCTCGGGGGCGCCGTCACGGTTGCTGTCCAACAGGGCGAGCGCCGAGCCGAAGTGGTCACCGGCCTCCGAGGTGCTCGGGATGCCCTTGGCGTTCTGCGTGAAGCCCTTGGCGTCCACGGTGCTCACCCCGGTCGGGCTGCCCCACAGCACGTCGATGGCGCCCGACTCCTTGGTGTTCACGTCGTCCAGCCCCGTCTCGTACGGGATGCCGACCGCGATGTCCGGGTAGCCGTCCTTGTTGGTGTCGCCGACGGCCAGCGAGGAGCCGAACTTGTCACCGGTCTCGTTCATGCCGGGGACACCACTGGAACCCTGCTGGTACGAGCGCGAGGTACGGGTGGTGCTGACGCCGTTGGGGCCGCCGTAGGTCACGAAGATCTGGTTCGTCTCCGCGTGCCCGGTGACCAGGTCCTGGTAACCGTCCTTGTCCAGATCGGCGAAGGCCGACGCGTGGTAACCGCCGTCGTAGACGTACGGGGCCGGGAACGCGGAGCCCTTCACCAGCCCGGTCTTCGAGCCCTTCAGCACCGTTCCGGCGGGCGCGCCGCCGCCGAGCACCTTGCCACCGCTGGTGACCACGTCGTCGATGCCGTCGCCCGTCATGTCGCCCACGAAGACGGTGCCGATGACCAGGTCGTCCAGCCTGTCGCTGGCGCGGAACCAGGTGCCGGCGGCCTTGCCGGTGGTCCGGTCGAGCGGCCCGAGCAGCACGGCGGCGCCGTACGAGGAGCCGCCGCCCTGGTAGCCGCCGTAGATGGCACGGCTGACGAAGTCGTCGACGCCGTCCCCGTTGACGTCACCGATGCCGATCCCGCCGCCGAGCAGACGCGGCTGGTTGCCCGCCGGGAGGACGGTCGCGGCGCCGGTGAGGCCTTCCTTGCTGCCCCACAGGACGGTGTTCTTGTCGATCCAGTGGATCACCAGGTCGTCGAAGCCGTCGCCGTCCAGGTCCCCGGCCGCGGTGGCCTCGCGCCACTTGCCGTCGGTGACCGCGTCGCCCGGCACGCCCGGCGTGGCCTGGCTGACGATCTGGGCGGTGTCGTACCGCAGGCCCGTCGCGGACCCGTACGCCACCGCCACCACCCCGGCACGCTGGACGTCGCCCACCGCCGCGGTGTGCGCGCCGATGGCCAGGTCCGGATAACCGTCACCGTTGAAGTCGGCGTGGCTGCCCCCCGCGGCTGCCGCAGCGGTGACCGTGCCGGCCGGCGCGGCCGAGGCCGTACCGGCGGCACCGAACACGACCGCCGCAACGGCAGCCGTGACGAGCGCACTTCTACGCATGGAACCCCCCTACAGGTTCGGCCCGGTGGCCTGGGCCGCCGGGCATCGAATCCAAGTGATCGAATGATCGAATACGACCGGATCATACGGGTCAGGGAGACCAGGGGTGAGGGGTGACGAGAACGGTCGGGCCCGGGCTCCCGCCCGGAGATCTCCCTCGGCCGGACCGGGTCCGGCTGCCCCGCAGCGAGCCCGGCAGGGGGCACCCGCGCAGCCGGGGTGCCCCGTCTGGGGCTTTCGCACGCCAGGCGCCGACAGGGCCGCGTATTCCTCAGCGGTAAGGGCGCTCGGTGACCTTGCGTGGTCGCCAGGTGCGTAGCGGCGCCGGGTGCCGCCCCGGGTGATCTAGAGTTCCCGCGGCGGGCAGTTGACCCGCGCGCAGACACTCGACTCAGGGGTGGGAATTGGTCACTTCGATATCGGCTGCTGCTGCGCAGCGGCACAGACCCTCGGCTACGCGGCGCGCGGCTACCGCGGCGGTGGCCGGGGGCATGGCGCTGGCGGGCGTGGGGCTCATGGCGCCGACCGCGCACGCGGCCGACAGTGACGTCTCGTTCTCGAACGTCGTGTTCAACAACGGCAAGCCCATCGTCGTCGGCATCAGCGCCGAGGTCGAGGCCCCGTTGACGTACACGGTGAAGAGGAACGTGACGCTCGACGACTGGTGGGTTGACGCGTACCGCACCAACGGGACCGTCAGGTATACGCTCGCAATCTCGACGACCCAGTGGAGCTGTCGCCCATCCTCCGCGGGCGGCTACACCTTTCGGGACTGCGACGAGACGATGACCATCGACCCCGACGGCATGCCGAGCGGCAATGGCGGCAAGCTCGTCAACAGTGATGCCACCGACTGGAATTCCCTCGGCACGGGCATCAAGAAGGGTGGCGGTTACGACACCGACCTGCTCTCCGCGACGGTCCGCCTCCAGCGTGCCTCGCGCATCCAGAACATGAACGCCTCCCCGGAGCCCGTCGCCAAGGGCAAGCCGATCACCGTCACCGGCACCGTGCAGCACGCCAATTGGAATCTGCACCGCTACGACAACTACGGTGGCCGACTGGTGAAGCTGCAGTTCAAGCCCGCCGGCTCCAGCACCTACACCACGATCAAGTCGGTAACCGCCAGCAGTACCGGCTATCTGAAGACCACAGTGACCGCTTCCCAGGACGCCACATGGCGCTGGCTCTACAGCGGCAACACCACAACCGGCGCCAGCAGCTCCTCTGGTGACTACGTAGACGTGATCTAAGCCCACTGGGCACCCTCGACCTGCGTGTCGGTCGCCGCGCCTGACAAAAGGCAGCGAAGGCCCCGCTCCGGGCGAAGTCCAGGGGTCGATGCAACACGGCGGTGAGTTGATCAAGCCGCGAGCCGTTTGGACAGACGCTCGGCTGGGGTTTCCCAGCCGAGCGTTTTGCTTGGGCGACTGGTGAGTACCGAACCCGGTCTCCGAAACCGCTCCCCTGGCGAGGCGCCCGGAGACCGATCTCGGCTCTACCCGATCAGCCGGTACGTCTCGTGATCGACTCGCCACCCATGCTGCTTAGGATCCGTGCACGTGGCAGAGGTCCCCGATGAGTTGATCAAGCTGGAACGATCCGCCGAGGAAAAACGCGCGAAGCTCGCAGGCCTCACCGGTGACGAGCGCCGCCTTGGGCGGTGGTCTGGCCCGCGATACGACTGGCCTTGCTGTCAATCCCCCCGATCTGTGGAGACCTTCCTATGCAGCCAGTTCCTCGGTGAGGCTGGCCTGGTAGCTGTGTTCGTAGTCGATCGGGCTCTTG
>NZ_JBSFVU010000097.1:0-9326 GCF_053592475.1 Streptomyces sp. NPDC002671 | reverse complement strand
CCGCAGCCCAATCGACTACGAACACAACCACCGCGCCAACTCCGCCCTGGAGCTGGCCGCTTAGAAGATCTCCACACAACGAGGGGATTGACACTTCGAAGGTCGTGGCTTGGTGAGCCGCCCGCAGGCGCCTTCCCTGGCTGTCGCGGCGGGCTGCTGGGCGAGGGCGAGGCCGAGTTTGGTGCGTCGTTCCTGCTGCTCCCCGGTCAACTGGATCCAGTCGCGGTGTTGCCGCTGAATCCACGTACCCAGATCATCGCCGTCGTGAATCACGCCGGGGGCGATGTCGGGGCGCTGGCCGCCAGGTTCGTCGGCGGCGAGCTGGGCGAGGATGCGGTAGTGGCGTTGCCAGTCCAGAGGCCACGGGCACAAGAGCTCTACCTGGCCACGACCACTGAACTGAGCCGACGATTCGCCCGGATCTACACCACCCTCGGAACCCAGGACCTTCTCTACCGGCGGTTCTGCCTCTATCGCGATCGAGGCTTCGTCGAAAGCCAGGTCATTTGAGAACACCGGCTCACAGTGATCTCAAATGACCTGTTACCCCGGCAGGTTGAGGGCTCGCCATCTGACAGGTTCGCTACGACGGGACAACAGCATGCGGCGAGACTCCATGAGGACGCCTTGCGTCCGACCCGCTGGCCCTGCCGTGTTCGCCTCGGTCACCCGGTGCTGGCTGGTGGTCTCTCACGTGTTGGGCCGGCGGCGTGTACGGCTCCTCGATCAGTCCGGAGGCCCCTGGCGAGTCCACTATCCCGGTTCGCTAGGCTCCGACGACGCTCCGGTGAGGCAGGGTGGGGAGGCACAGGTTGAGGAGGATCAGGGTGGTGCGAAGGTGGGCTGTGGTTGGGGTCTGGGCAGGGATGACGGCGGGGTTGCTCGCTGGGTGCGGCCCCGCGAACGGCGGTACGCAGGCCGGTGGCACGGCCCACTCGTCAGCCGCAGCGAGCACGGCCAAGTCCTCCGTAGCTCCGGACAAGAACGTGCTGACGTTCACCTATCACCGGCACAGTGGCGACAACTACATCGACCAGACGCTGGACATCAAGAACGTGGACACCAACTCGGTCGTTCCGGTCCTGGCATTCACCGCACTCGACCGGCACCACCACCCGCTTCCCGGAGTACGGGTTCGAACTGTCTACGGCAGCGATAGCGGCCGCCTAGTGGTTCCCTACGGGTGGAGTCTCGACATCCTGCGCTTTTCCGGCTCCGGTGAGCACCAGGTGTACGACGTCCGCGTCACCGTGGTCCACCTGGCCACCGCGAGGGTCAGGGCCAACATCCACCCCGTGGCCACCCAGCCGCTGAACGCTGCGGGAGACGCCGTCAGCAAGTTTTCCCGCTTCGCCGCTGTCCAGGTACAGAACACCGACGCCTTCCCGGTCTCTGTGCGCGTCTCCTACCTCGTTTACGACCAGCCAGCCAAGGGTGATACCCAGCAAGTGGTCTCTGACACCCCTATCGGCGGGCTGGTCCGCGTCCCCGCTCACGGTAGGGCGGTGGTCAAGGTCACCGGCGCCGCAGCCCACGCGGTAGCCAGGTACTCCGGCGGCCCGGCGGTGAGTGTCAAGGCGTACAACTCCCAGTGAGCCGGGAACCGGCGGCTGGGCCGGTCACGCCGCCACACTCGTCGTTCACCCATGGCACCTGGCCCACCGAGGACGACTGCGACGAGGAGGAGGACCAGGAGCACGAGTAGCTTGCCGGTGACCACTCGCCCGGCACAGCGTTGGACTGGTCGGCCGCCCGCTGTGCGGAGCCCTGCGCCGCCGTGGTTGGGCCCGGCGCCCGGCCCGCCGCCCGATCGTCGCACGCCAGCCCGGCTCGCGGCGGCCCATGGGTTGCAGGCGCGGGCCCTCCTTCCCGGTCCTGTCCGGGCCGGAGGGGGTGGTTGCCGGGGACATCGGGCCGGGGACCGCGGTGCGGGTCACGTCTGGTCCCACAGTTCCAGAGGGTACCGCAGGATCTCCCGGGCGGCGCCGGACGCGGCTCCTCGCACGATCCACTCGCCCAGTTTCTCCGCCGCGCCGATGATCCGGCTTCTGCGGGCCCGGGGCTGCCGGTCCTGCGTCCGCTTCGTAGAGATCTTCAACTTCCGTTCCCCTTTCGTCGTCGTGGCTGACGACGACAAGAAGGCCGGAGCGCCAGGGCGTTCGGCGAAGGGCCTGAACCGCTGAACAGGGCGTCAAGTCAGGCCAGCACGGGTGAAAATAGTGTTCAGCGGGTCGGCAATCGTGGCAGTGCCTGCTCGACCAGCAGGCACGTGTCCCTTTCGTCGATGAACATCCGTGGGCCTCCTCACGCGCAACGTCGCAGGCACCGGGCGAGTCCCATTCGCCACGTGTCAGCGACCACGCAATTCCGCGACCGCCGACAGCGTGGCGCGGGGCGAGGGGCTAGCCGGGTGGTGGTGGGGACTGCCCGAGCGTTCTGACAGCCGGCCTCGCGCGATGCTGAGGCCGGCTGTGGGGTCGCCTGCGCGTCAACACAGACGATCCGATCCGTGCGGAAGGGTGTTGGAGCCAGTCACGTACGGAACCGAAGGGATCGTGGCAGCCTGCGGCTGTTCGGGCAAGCAGAACTGGGACGGAGTGCAGGAAACCGCCCCCGAGCTGCCACTGGTCGGGGATGGGCTCCGGCAAGGCTCGGAGAAGTTCCAGCTCGATGGGCATGCCGGTTTTGATGACGTGCTGTCTCACGCACCTGCAAGCGTGATTGTCGGATGTGCCTCAAATCGGCAGATGAGACAACCGTGCATGAATGAGGCGTCGGTGGGCTCCGGTGGTGGCACCATGCTGTCTCGTCGCGACGCAGCGTCAACTGCCTGCGGCATAACCGCTGTTGTTGGAGCCAGTCCACGCCACGGCCGCCGGCCGCGGTACCTCGTACGCAAGGAACCACCTCATGCCCGTGCAGCACTCCGCGGCCCTCTGCGGCATCCCCGATCAGTCTGCCCGTCTCACCGGAGCGGACGCCGCCGTCATCGTGGTGGTTGTCGTCGTGGCGTCCGCCCAGGCCGCCCACGGCATGCCGACCGCACAGATCATCCCCCAGCTGGGGCCGATCGGCCTGCTCGCCGTGGCCCTGGCCCGCCTCTCCGTCGGAGCCGGAATCCGGTCACTGCGCCTCATTGCACGGGCCCAGCCGGCCTTGCTGCTGCGGTAGGAGCGATCGTGGGCCGCACCGAGAACCCGGTACCGCGCCCCGACAGCGCCCTCGGCCGACTCGCCGGCCACCTGCGGTGGTGCAAGGCCTGCGCTGGCGTCACCTACGAGGTCCTGGCGGAGCGCGTCAAAGTCAGCGCCACCACGCTCCAGCGCGCGTCGGGCGGGATCGTTCTGCCCACGCTCAGGGTGGCCCTGGCGTACGAGGCAGCCTGCGGCGCCTCCGACGGCCGGGCACGCGAGCTGTGGGAGAGGGCGCGTCAGGCCGAAGGGCGACGGGACGGGCGGCACGCGACCGCGTTGCCACGGGGGAAGGCGCCTAGGCCGGACCTGATCGCCGACCGGGCCGACATGGGCCGTGCGCTGGCGGAACTGCGTGAGCGCAGCGGGCTGACCTACCGCGCCATGGAACGCAGAGTGGAACAGCGCCCTGAACTGGGGCCGCTGTCCCGCTCCACGGCACAGCGCATCCTCACCCGCCAGTCCTTCCCCACGAGCCAAGAGCAGTTGTTGGCTCTCCTGCACGCGTGCATGGTGCCCGAGCGCGTACGGGACGACTGGGTGCAGGCGTGGAAGAAGGTCCACCGGGCACAGGCCCTGCGGGAACCAGCCCTCCCCCCGACCCCGAAGCTGGACGTCAGGGACGCCGAGGCCCGGCTCCGGCAGTACGAGCTGGAGGCTGCGGAGTCCTACCGGAGCCCGAAAGCGGCCTGGAGCGTGCGCTGCTGCTTGTGCGGAGTGCTCTTCCGCGTCCAGCTCAGCGCACTGGACACCGGCTGGACCGGATGCCCCAACCGATGCCCCCGAAAGCTGTCCAGTACCTGCGCCTGAACCGGCCCCACCCGACGGCCGGCGCCTTCGGTGCGCGGGCCGCCGTGCCGTGCCGGGACGGCACGGCCGAGGAGGTGGCCGGCTGACAGAAGAGGCTGCCACATCCATCCGTCAGGTAACCGGCTCCCTTACCGGGACCTGGGGCGCTGTGCCGCGACTTCGCTCCAAGGGCCACAGGGAACCTTTGCATCCCGCAGCCCACACCATCGCATGCGGACAGCCCGCGTGCCCGAACCCCGAGGGGAATCGCTCGTGTCCACACTCGCCCTGCTGGTCGTGCTGCTGTTGGTCCTGGTTGGCCTGCTGGCCGTCGCCGCGCTCGGCTACGTCGCCTACCGCCGTCCGGTGCTCAGCCAGCCGCTGACGGTCGCCCTGGCGGGTGCCGCGGTCCTGGTCGCCGTGGTCACTACGGTCACCACCGCCGGCGGCCGGTGAACTGTGGTGCCGTGTCGAGCAACGCCGCGTCGAAGGACGAACTCGCCAACGAGGCCCTGGTGCCGCAGCAGGCAACGTCGTCGGCCGCCTCACCTTCAATGGCACCATCATCGAGACCGGCACCGACTCCTACCGGCTGGCCAGCACCCGAGCCCGCGCCGAGCAGGTCGAAGCCAGCTGACTGGCGTCTTCATGCTGGTCCGCTGCCCGTTGCGGCGGGCCGGCCAAACTCAGGGCCCGTTCATTCACGGAGTGCGAACGACGCCCGCTCTTGCCACTTCGCACCGTCATGCACCATGAGGTCGACCGACGCGACCCGAGACGTGAAGGGGAGTCTGCCGAGCAGGTCAGACTCAATCTCATCCAGAACTGCATCCTCCTGACCGTCAGCGACGGTCAGGTGGGGCACGATCTCGGTGAACTGGCCCCCATAGGGAGGGGCTTCGGGCCACCGGTCAGCGATCACCTCAGTGAGCAGCCGCAACTGCGCATCTGGCTCCGGAGCGAGATACAGCACTCCCGGAAACCGCCCGCAGCTCTCAAACCGCAGTTCAAAGGCATGATGGCTGCCGAGCACATCAGTGAGGGTCGAGTGGACACGCGCATCTATTCGGCTCTCGTCGAGGAACGGGAAAAGCACCGTGACATGTGCTGGCACTCCTGCTTGGGCTGACGGATCGAACCGTTCACGCCATGCGCGGACGGTCGGCTCCGCATCCGGGATCCTGACGATGAGTCCCGTCCGGCCTGCCTGAAACCTGCTGGTGCTGTCGACTGCCATGACACCGCATGCTGCCACCTCGGAAGCCGACGACAGCACTCATTATGCGTCCATGACCATGAGCGATCCGAGGCACGAAGCAAGCGGGGAGCCGACGGCGCCGGACTACGACTGCCGTCATTTCCCGTGAACATCCAGACGGACGACGATCACCAAGCGCCGCCGGAACCAATGAACAAACGCTGTCGGTTGCAGTGAACGAAGCCACTCAACCGGACGGCGTGACCGAGGACCAGACGCCGAACCACTGCTCGGCGGCGTACTCCTCGAGCCGCTCCACCTCGGTGAAGCCCAGCTTCGCCGCGAGGCGCATCGCGCGGTCGTTGGCGGTCTGGGTGCAGAGCACCACCGGCTCGCTGGGAACCGAGTCGGTGAACCAGTCGAGTGCCGCTGCGCACGCCTCGGCGGCGTACCCGCATCCCCACGCTTCCGGCAGGAACATTGCGGGCAACGGCATCCTGTTGGGCAACGGGCTAATCTTGGTCGACAGTCATCGTGCCCGTGGGATCCCGTTGCCTTCTCACCGCCCGCACCAGCGATGACGCCCGCACTGGCAGCTCCTGGCGATCAGCTGAATTCGCGGCCTTGCGCCAAGACCGGACCCGCGACCTACACCTCGCCAGCTGATCACTTACTTCGCAGCCTGGGGCTTCGGGCGCCTACGGAACCGAGCGCTGACGCCGGCCTCGTTACGGCGCGGCGACCTCTCCGGCCTCGCTGGCCGGGGCGCTGCCGTGCGCCGCTACCACCGCCACTAGCGCTCCGGCGCTTGCTGTCCCCGCCGCGAGCGCGAACACCGCGCCTGTGCCCGCCTGGTCGAGCAGTGCCCCGGCGAAAGCCGAACCGGCGGCGAGGCCCAGGTTGTAGGAGGTGCTGACCCACGTTCCCGCCTCCAACTGCGCGTCCATCGGAACCGTTGAGTCCACCAGCAGGAAGGACGTGATCAGCAGGGTGTCCGCGCAGACCCCGAGGCTGAGCAGCGCGAACGCCGCGACCGGCACGGCCGTGATCAGCGCTGGCAGGGCGCCAGTTGGTGGTGTGCGTGTACCAGTAGTCGGCGTACGTCGGCAGCCACGTCGACGCCCGGCCGCGCGGCAGAGGCCGCCTGAATGCCTGATATCGGCGTGTTTTCCGGTGCGCTCAGGGCCTCAGTGATCTGTGACAGCGGACGTTGGTGGTTTGCCTCTGGCGAGGCTGTGGTCAGTGGCCGCCGCTGGGGGGCGCAGCCGGTGCCGTCGGGGTAGCCGCCGAAGGCGTGTGCCTTGGTGGAGTCACTGCTCATCGTGCCCTCCATGCACCAGGGAGAGTCGCCGATGTCGATGAGGAAGCCGACCCCGGCGGACCCGTCCTGGTACGCCTGCGCTGGGACCCGAAGACCATCCGTGAGCGCGGTGAGCGCGCAGCGCGGCAAGCGCCAGCCGGTCGAGCGCGATGGGGCGGCGGTCACCGGGTGGGTGATCGTGGAAGCGGACACCGAAATGGGGGCACCGCTGTGTGATTGATGCTCCTGCGTCGCAGGGGGTTCACCTCGCCACAGCCATCACGTATCGTCTTTCGATAACATCGATAAACGATAACAAGGGGATGTTGTGACCGAGGACTCCAAGCTGCTCGAACCGCTGTCCACCGTGGTGTCATTTGTACTGCGGCTACTGATCGGGGCCCTCGTACTCGGCTTCGTCCTGAGCCTGTTCGACGGCCACATCCACGTCGGCTGGGGAAACCCTTGCGTCAGCGCCGACTCGATCTCGGGAAGCGCCACCGACACCGATGCGCTGTTCAACGCGAAGGCTGGCGCAGACGTCAGTGCGATCCCCCAGTACTGCGCCTCCCACCCCAGCACCTATCAGAAGGTCCTCGCGACGCTGGGCGAGCTGCCGTCCTTCATTCTGCTGATCGGTGGGCTGTTCGTACTCAACAGCCTGCTGCGGGCAGCCGCCCGAGATGGCGCCTACACCCCGCAGACCGCATCGAGACTGAGGCTGCTGGGGTGGTGGCTCCTGCTGGGCAGCCTGGCGGCCGAACTCATCGAAGCCAGTGCGAAGACCGCACTGCTCGCCACCCTCACCACGGACATCACGCTCTCTGCCGGAGCCTGGCTGGGCATGTGGGCGACGCCATACCTGGCGGTCCTCACCGCGCTGGGGCTGATCACGTTCGCCCGGATCATGCGTGTAGGCGTCACCATGCGTGAAGACCTCGCCGGGACCGTCTGATGTCCACCGAAGCGCATGAAGGCCATGCCATCCAGGTCCACCTCGACCGGCTCCTGGAAGAACGCGGCATGACCCTCGCCGAACTCGCGGTCCGAGTCGGCGTCACCAACGTCAATCTGTCCATCCTCAAGAACGGGCGAGCCAAGGCCATCCGCTTCACCACGCTCACCCGGCTCTGCGAAGTGCTGGACTGCCAACCCGGAGATCTGCTCAGTCATCGCCCTTCCGGCCGGTGATCTTCATGTCTGGGACGCGGCTTGTCGCCGGTAATGGCTGGCGCGCGATCGCTGCTGATGGCGGCGGCGCCAGTCGGACCAGCCGAGTCGGTGGGCCATGTCGCGGAGAGGCTGAACGGCGACCGTGATGAATAGGCGCTGGATCTCGTTGCAGGACAGCGGGACCAGCCCGTCCGGGGCGGGGTTGCGGGCGTGTTCGTCGGCGCGGAGGACCGCGAGAAAGGCGTGGGCGAGCATCGCGAGGGTCACCCAGCGGGTCCAGGAGGGGTAGCGGCGGACCTGGTGCTCGTCGAGTCCCGCCAGCGCCTTCTCGCTCTGGAAAGTCTCTTCCACCCGCCACCTGGAGCCGGCGACGCGAACCAGGACGGCCAGGGGTGTGGACTCGGTGAAATGACAGCGGTAGTAGGCGAGTTCGCCGGTGGTGCGGTTGCGTCGGATCAGGAGCTGGTGGCGGCCCGCTGCCGGCTCGGCGAGGTCGATGACGGCCCAGTCGTAGAACCGGTGCCCCTTCGCGCCGGGCCCGGCCGAGAGCTTCTGCCAGGCCCGCTCGGGTATCTTCGCGGCCAGGGCGTCGACACGGAAGGTGCCCGCACCGGTGGTCATTTCGGCCGAGCAGGCCACCGCGAGGACATAGCCGATGCCGCGTTCCTCCAGAGCCGTCCGCAGTTTCGGGTTGCCGCCGTAGACCTCATCACCCGTGACCCATCCGACGCGGTGTCCGGCGGTAAGGAACCGTTCGATCATCGTGCGGGCCAGTTCCGGCTTGGTAGCGAAGGCGGCGTCTTCGCCGAGTCCCGCTGCCCGGCAGCGATCCGGGTCGCATGTCCAGGAGCGCGGGATGTACAGCTCCCGGTCCACCGCCGCGTGTCCCCGGGCGCCGGCGTAGACGAGGTAGACCGCGACTTGAGAGTTCTCGATCCGCCCCGCGGTGCCGGTGTACTGGCGCTGGACGGCGACGGTGTGGGTGCCCTTCTTCACGTCGCCGGTCTCATCCACGACCAGCACAGCTGCATCGTCGTGGAGGTGCTCGACAACGTATTCGCGTACGTCGTCGCGGACGGCATCGGCATCCCAGGAGGCCCGGGACAGCAGGTGCTGCATGCCGTGCGGGCTGGCCTCCCCGGCCCACTCCACGATCGTCCAGCAGTTCTTGCGCGGCAGGTCCGACAGTAGACCCAGAACCAACCGCCCGGCCCGCAGCCGTGGTTCGACCCGGGCGAACCGGCCCGCGATCCGGCCCATAGCCGCCTCGAATGCCTCCCGCCATCGGGCGGGATCTGTGCTGTGACCTGCGGCTACCGTCTCGTCGTTAGTCCACACAAGTCACGATGATCAACGACGGCCGCACCCCTCTACCCACCGGCCCCGACCAGCAAGATCACGATCTACAGCTGGAGTACCAGGTGCGGGGTGTACCTCGCACCTTCACATCCGGTAGTCCCGTATTGTCCCGCCCGCTCCGATGAGGACCGGGATCACGGACTGCTACCGCCCCTCCGCATTCCTCGAAGGCCCCGTTGCCCACGTCGGAGACGGGGCCTTTGACATGCCCGCAGATCCCCGGAGAATCTCAATGACCGTGTCAAGCCGCCTGCGTGACCGGCGGAGCGGAGGTGAACAGCCTCTTGTCACGCAGCATCGCCCAGAGCACGTCGAC
>NZ_JBSFVU010000096.1:0-9392 GCF_053592475.1 Streptomyces sp. NPDC002671 | reverse complement strand
TCAGGCGTCAGCCCACCACCCTGCGGATATCTCACACAACAGGCATACCGCGACGATCACACATCGTCAGCCCTCAACGACATCACGCCGCAAAGGTCAGTAACGGCCCCACCCGCGATTAATCGTGGATGCTGTGCCTTGAGGGGCGAGGGCTAGGCTCGTGGCTGATCACGGTTACGACGAGGGGGTTCCGAGGTATGAGCGGAAGAGTGACGGCGGTCAGCAGCAACGGGGAGTACTCGTTCACCAAGCCGAACCGGGACAGCGTCACATTGCTAGCCGGGCTCGGTGTGGAGGGGGACGTGCACGCCGGGGTGACGGTCAAGCACCGCTCGCGCGTCGCGCAGGATCCCACCCAGCCGAATCTGCGCCAGGTCCACCTCATTCATGAAGAGCTCTTCGCCGAGGTCGGTGAAGAAGGGTTCAAGGTGGCGCCCGGCGAACTCGGCGAGAACATCACCACGCGCGGCATCGATCTGCTCGGTCTGCCGGTCGGCACATTGCTGCGTATCGGCAACTCCGCGGTCCTGGAAGTCACCGGCCTGCGCAATCCCTGCCTGCAGATCGACAACTTCCAGGACGGGCTGCTCAAGCAGGTTGTCGGCCGCGACCAGGCGGGGAACATCGTGCGCAAAGCCGGAATCATGAGCATCGTGAGGGAAGGCGGCGTGGTGCGCCCTGGCGACACGATCGAAATGGAACTCCCCAGTGGTCCGCACCAACCCCTGGACCGGGTCTGACCGCCTTCCCAGGCAGGCCGTGACATGACGACGGCCGCGCGGCTTCTTGAGGTGTGAAGATCAAGCAGGCCCGCGCGGCCATGGCCCATCCCGCCTTCTGCGGCGTCGCGCGCCAACATCTCGGCGAGCTGATCGAAGAACTCGCGCCCCGCTGGGAAGCGCGCTGCGAGTCCGCGCGGCACGAGCGGCGCCGGGGCACGCGCCGACGGCAGGCCGGGGCCGGGCCGAAGTACGAACTCGTCTTCACCGACCGGCTGCTGGCCACCCTGGTTCACCTGCGCACCGGCCTCACCCACGACGCTCTCGGCGTGATCTACGAGGTGGGCTCCTCCACCACCGGCCGCGCGATCAGCGAGATCCGCCCGCTCCTGGCGGAGCGCGGATTCGCCGTCCCCGACCGGCCCGGCCTGCGCCTGCACACCCTGGCGGGAACCTGCACCTGCCGACGACGAACTCCACGGCCTCACTGGGCAGTTCTGTCTGGCCCCGGGGAAGCCAGCCGTACTGTGTGTAGAACTTCAGCAGAACGGCGAATCCTATCTTCAGCCGCTGGTCCGGGTAGGGATGTGACCTGGGGCTTTGTGTGGTGATTGGTGTTGATGACGGACGCGATCAGCAGGGGTCGATGGTCTTCGCCGACCGATGGCCGCTGCCGCTCCTTTCAGTCGAAGAGGTGACTGCGGCAATCCGCTGCTGGCCGAGTGCCCGGGCGACCCGGGGCGCCACGGGCGCCGGTCCATGCCGCTCACGCAGGCCGGCGATCTCGGCCCGCAGATCGGGCTGGGTGTAGAGCCAGGACCGTGAGACGCCAGCCTCGCGAGCGACGACGTCGAAGGTGACAGGTTGTCCGGCGGTGTCCATGCGCCGCATGGCGACGATGGCCCGAGCCCTGGTCGCTGCGGCCCGTTGCCGGGCAGCGGCGATGACGTGCGGGGAGTTGTCAGCTCGCATCGGCGGCCTGGGACGAGCCGGGGACGGCTGCGGCGTTCGTGCTGTGCGGGGCGGCTGCGGGGTGGGTGCGGGGTGGGTGATCGCGCGGGCGCCGGCGTTGCGGTCACGAGTGCTGACCTGGCATCAGGTGTCGGCCCTGGAACAGGCCCGGCTGGTCGAGACGCTGCGCCTGTTCCACGAGGCGTGGGAGACGGCCGACCCGGCGGATGTGGTGTGGGCGGACCCGACAGTGGCTCGTGGGAACTTCCGCACGTGGGCGAAGATCACTTCTCACGTCTATGCCTTGGTCAGGCGCCAGAAGAGCCCACTGGCGGACCGTTCCTTGATCGGGCAGGCCTGCGCACTGCTGGGCCCCTACCTGTGATCGGACTGCGGTGCGGCGCGGACAGTCAGCGGAGATACGGGAGCCGGTTTCGTGATCAATTCGCCTGAGCCAGCCGCCCCGGAACGGCCTGACGGGTCCCCTCCGGCGCTGGAGGGGCTGGGCTGGCCGCGCTGCGCGGACCCGCTGCGCAGCAGCTGCTTCGATTGCGGGGGCAGGGCCCAGTCTCGCGGGGGCATGTGCGGCTGGCAGGGGAGTGCCTGGGGGTGCCGGAGCGTATAGGTGCCGACATTCTTGTCACCTGCGCTGAGCTGCGGCTTGGGGGTCAGGATGTGATCACGTCGAAGGCACTCGTGAGCCCGTCGGCGCACGCTTGGGAGTCGTGACGTTCCGTCTGGTCTACCGGTTCGGCTGCCTGCTGCTCGGCTGGCTGCGCCTGCTGGCGCAGTCATCGGCGGCCAAGGATGTCGAGATGCTGGTGCTCCGGCAGCAGCTGGCCGTCCTGCATCGCAGCAGCCCCAGGCCCGCCTTCAGCGGCGGGGAGCGAGCGGCGCTCGCAGCCTTGCTCCAGCTGCTGAGTAGGCGTCGTCGTTCGGCGCTGAGGCTGCTGGTCACCCTACGTACCGTGCTGCGCTGGCACGCGAGGCTGGTCGCGAAGAAGTGGACCTGTCCGCACCGAGGCCCGGGCCGCCCGGCCAAGCCCGGGGCACTGCGCGCCCTGGTACTGCGTCTGACCCGCGAGAACGACGGATGGGGGTATCGCCGGATCCACGGCGAACTGCTCAACCTGGGCTGGAAGGTCGCCGCCTCCACCGTCTGGGAGATCTTGCAGCGGGCCGAGGTCGATCCGGCGCTCCAGCGGGCCGGCCGCTCCTGGACGAAGTTCCTCACCGCCCAGGCCCAGGGGATCACCTCGACCGATTCCACCAACACGCCCTCGACCGAGGAAAACAGCAGCTCGTTCAACTGCGGCAGCACTTCGTTCACGGCGAAGGACTGTCGACCACACCACCATCCAGCCAGGCGATTTTCGGGCGAACTTTAGTGATCGTATGAGGTCAGTGCGCGCATGGCTGGCTGGCCGCGCATGAACCTGGCTCCACTCATCAGGCCCCCTTGGAATCGATCATCTAGGGAACCGGGAGGGGCTCTACCGGCGGACCGCCGAGATCAGTCCGCCGGGCCGCTCCTCGCGCTGCGGCGGGGTGCTGATCGGGCGGCCGTAGGCGGCAGCGCGCTCGCGCAGGGTGTGGCTGTCGGCCTCCCAGCCGTGCCCGGCCAGCCAGCCCACCGGGTCGTCGGGCATCTCCGAGACCCACATGGACGCCGCCGATCCCGGCGCGGCGTCCGCGCCGAAGCGCTCGATCACGCCGCGCGAGCCCAATGTCAGCCCCATCCGACTGCCTGCCGCCGACTGCGCGCTGATCCGGGCCAGCAGTAGCTCCACCGCGTCCTCGGGCAGATAGATCAGCAGTCCTTCGGCGATCCACGCGGTCGGCACGGCCGGGTCGTGCCCTGCGGCGGCCAGCGCGCCTGGCCAGTCCCCACGCAGATCCACCGCGACGGTGATCCGCTCGCAGCGTGCGACGGCCCGCTCCTGGCGCAGCACCGAAGCCTTGAAGTCCAGTGGCGCGGCGGTGTCGACCTCGAACAGCCGGGTGCCCTCGGGCCAGTCCATCCGGAAGGCCCGGCTGTCCATGCCGGCGCCGAGCAACACGACCTGCCGGACCCCGGACGCGGAGGCCTGCTGCAACAGGTCGTCGAGGAACTTCGTCCTGATGACGATGGAGAACGACACGGCCAGCCGACGGCGTCGCGCGGCCTCGTCATCGGGCAGCGGCGGCGAGGAGGGCCACAGGCCGCCGGCGGTGGCGAAGGCCTGTGCCAGTGGGTCGCGGAACAGCGCGTTCTCCCGCTCGGTCTCCAGCGCCCGCACCCTGGCCACCCCCACCGCCGTGGCCCACACTCCCGACGGCTGCACCCGCTCCTGCTCATCAGTCACCCCGCCAGCCTAGATACTCGATTCCAAGGGGCCTAATGAGGGGAGCCAGGTTCATACGCGGCCAGCCAGCCATGCGCGCACTGACCGCCTACGGCCACTAAAACCACCATTAGGCGAAGATCAACAGTCACCCTGTGTAGGCGACCACACGAAGTGGACCAGAGCCGGTTCTCGTGAACAAAGCCACCCGGTCATCGTCCAGCGACCATCGGGCGCCATCTCCCATGCGCCGAGTCTGACCGAACTCCTGAGCGCAGGTAACCCCAACGGCAGCGGACTGGGCACGCTCACCACTCTCGCAGCTTGACAGACGGCATCAGGAATCGGTGACACTCGGGGGCTGGATCTCCACCGTCAAGACGGCGTCGTCGGGGCCGGTGCCTTCTTCGTTCACCCACACGATCACGCGCACGTGCTGCTCGCAGATGCCGTTCACCTTCCACTCGGTCACCAGGTCGGTGACGACGAGCGCGGCGACGTACTTGGCGCCCTGCCGGGCGGTGGCAGTGGTGATCTTTCCCTGCCAGCGATGGGAGTGGCCGCCAAGGGGGCGCCAGGCAGCGGAGCCGTGCGGCTCCTCCACCCGGTACGCCCACGTTCTCTCAGTGCCCACGGCATCGATCCTGTCACCGTGGGCAGCTTCAGGCGCCGGAGATCACGCTGCGTCGAAGTCCGACCGGGGCCGAACATCCACGACGAAGTCCGCATCCTTCATGTCGCCCGCTTCGTCGTGCCAGAGGAAGACCCGTACGTGCATCGCGTGGTGGAGGCCGGCCCGCTCCCACTCGGTCATCAGGTCGGCGACGATGCGGCCGATGGCGTGCTTGGCGCCCTCGGCCGTGTCGGGGGCGGGGATCGCACCGTGCCACTGTTCGGGGTCGCTGCCGTAGGGGCGCCAGCCCTCGGACCCGTGCGGCTCGAACACCCGGTACGCCCAGTCCGTATTGGTGTTCATAACACCGATCGTGTCACTGGAAGGAGCGTCATGCGCCGCATCGGATGCAGCCCCGGCGCCCAGGGTGACGACCGCACCGGCCGGTAGGGCTCATCCATCCGCTTGAAGCACAGCCCCTCCACCCCGGCCGCCGCCCACTCCAGCCACCCCCTCGCCACAGCCGGGTCGGTGGTCGACGGGCACAGCGTCAGCGGCGCCTCCAGGCCGTGGTCGGCGAACAGCGCCTGAAGCGCCGCGCGCCGCCGCTCGTACGGCCAGCCGGTCAGGTCCGCGCCCGCATGGAACAGGTCGAAGCCCACGTAGTGCGCCGGCCACTGGCTGCCTGGGCCGCACCGCCCCTGCGCCGGGCGAGACGCTGCTGCAGCCGCTCGAACGCGAGCCGGCCCCACTCCCACACCACCAGCTCGCCGTCCACCCCGGTGTCCGCCGGCAGCTGCGCGAGGGCCGCCGCCCGGATCTCCGGGAACGACGCCGTCATGTCCGTCCCCTGCCTGGAGCGCAGCAGCACCCGGCCGCTCGCGTACACGGCGAGCTGAGCACGGTAGCCATCCCACTTCGGCTGCGCTGCCCACCCGACGGGCAGCACAGGACCGCAGGCGTTCGGTCTGGGGGATGGGAACGGGAGGCTTGGCCGCTGTGTGGGCGGCCGGCTCGTACACGGGCTTCATCTGGGCGTGTATCACCGCGCCGGTCCCTGGAAACCTCGACGACGGCCACAGCCAGACCGTCGAGATCAAGTAAGCGACACGACGCCGGGGCCGTGCAGGGGCCTCACGGACCCGGGACGGCTTCACCGGCCCGGACGGGCTCGCACACACGTACCGGATCAGCGTACTGATCCAGCCATACGAAGATCACCTGGGATTTGTGTGTCTGCTGAGCAGCAGTGATGCGGCCCGCTGTGCACCACGGCACCGGGACCCCGACGTCACTGTGCAGTACGACACCGGTTGCGGTGAAGTGCTGCGCTACGTTTTGACCCAGCGCACCCCAGGGGGCATCTCAAGAGGGTGACATTTCTGTTTGTGCGATCGAAATTATGGTTCGTGAAATTTCCATTTTTCATGGAGCGTTCTGGAATGAAATTTGCACGTACGGCGATGACGGCTACGGCGGCCCTTTTTCTGTCGATAAGTGTCGCAGGTAGTGCCTATGCTCAGGACGATGATGTCTACTGGGCGATGAGCGGCAACAAGTGTCTCGGTCATGACATCAATGACCAGGTGCTTTCTATGAACTCCCCCTGCCACTATGACTACTCACTCAGTCGGCCAGAGCAGGTTGGCTGGCAAGTTACGTGGCATGAGGACAACAGCAACCTGGAGGCGTATGACGGCCATGCCTGGGCGATGAAGACGATCGGCGACAGTGGTAAGTGTCTGACCGCATATTGGCAGGGCCAGGTCTATCTTGAGCCCTGCTCGAATCCCGTCAATTACTACGAGCAGTGGTATGAGGACTGGAACAACGGATACTTCCACCTCAGGAACCGTGAGACCAGCCAATGCATAACCCAGGATATGTGGAGTCAGCGCATCACAACAGCAAAATGCGACTGGAGCAACGACGATCAGAACCTGTGGTGAATGAACCCAGGGATTGAATTCGGCAGGAAATCACCGCTGCCCGTGTCCGGTGGGAAGGTCTTCGGCTATTTCCCGGGGACCTGCGCGCTCCGTTTAACTCTTGGTTCCATCGTTCCTGCCGTGGACACTAAAGGGACGTACCGCGATGCCTCACGGGCCTGGCCGACGGAGTGACAGTTCGGATTGACCTGGAGCTGGCAGCGGTCGCTCCTTCGGTATCTAGTCGACTTCTTTGTATCAAGTAAGAATGAGAGAGCAACATGCTGTTCGAGGTCACTGTGAATAATCTTTGCGTTTTATTAGCGCGGTGTTAGAGCCTTCGGACGTGATCGCTGCATCGGGTCCGCGCCGGCCCCGAGCCGGAGGCATCACACGTGGGTGCCTGCCGCCGGGGTCGTCCCGGACTCCAATATGAAGACCAAGAGCGGCTTTGTGTCGCTGACCTGGGGAGTTTCCTTGCTTCGTTTCAAGAGCATCACCGCCGTGGCCGCTGCGGGCGTGGGCCTGGCCGCTGCCAGCCTTCTGGCCGGCGCCGGAACGGCCACCGCCGGCACCAACGGTCAGCAGGTGAGCGTGTCGACCCGCTGGTCCGACCAGATAAGGATCTGCGGTCACAACCAGGCCGACGAAGAGGCCTGCACCGGCTGGATCGCCTCCCCCAACGACTGGACTTCGCTGCCCGGTTGGTGGTGGAAGGGCGAGCTGGTGATCCAGGGCTACCAGCAGGAGACCCAGGAATACCGAGTCGGCTACTGCGACGTACCGCCGTCACAGCCCTCGGACTGGACGCAGTGCAACCTCTACGGCACGCTCTGACGGCTGCGCCCACCACTGGCGGGACAGCCGACCTGCCGGTGCCTGGCTACTGCGGGACGCCACCCGAGAGAGGCGGATCGGGAGCAGACGACAGGCCGTTCCGGAATAGAACGCAGGTAGCGTGAGCGAGATGCTGTGATTACAACGCTGGTCCTGACCCAAGGAGCTGCCGAGGCCTACGTCAACTGGGTCTTCCTTCAGGCCAGCGTCACGCCTTCCTGCGGTCCTGGAGTACGAGCTCGCCCACCTCGAGCGCCGCGACACCGGCAAGCGCATAGCGGCCGAGCCGGTCGCCGTTGCGACTGTCGGCCTAGCCGCTGGCCTGCTGCCCTTGCTCGCCTTCGCCCTGACCGCAGCGGGTGCGTGGATGCTCAACACCCTGTTCTACTGGTGGGGCGAACTCGCTTGCGATCTCGCGGCTGTCCGCGTCTGCGGCCGGACCGCGGTGGCCGACATGTGGCGCGAGGACCTGGACCGCGAGCGTGCCCGCTCTTTCTTGCCGCGCGTCTGGGTCACAGCGCGCGGCCTGCGCACCCATCCGCCGCTGCGGCTTTGGATCCTGTGTGTCGAACACGCCCCGCTGCCCGAGGAGCTCGGGCAGACCGTGCACCCGCTGCACACATCGGCCGCTGCCTGATCCGCCCTCCTGCGTGACCGCCGGCCAGACCGCACGAGCCCGCGCTGCGCCCCGACGCGCGATCAGCTTCCCAGATATATGCGATAAGACGCCGGATGGCGGGGTACGTTGGCGAGCAGTCCCCCTGGACGCCGCGTCCCCCCGTGCGCTGCGTCCGGGGGCATACTCCGCCGCATCCGCCAGTGATCATCGGCCGCCTCCCGTTCGGCCACAGCGATCCGCCCCCTCGACCGCCCTTCGCCGGGCCGTGCTCCACCGTCACCGGGAGGTCACCTGGCCTTCCGGACTCCAGGGTTCGGGATCCGGTAGACCGGGGTGGTGGGAGCGAGGGGGAGGTTGGGGCGGATCCGGGCGCGGAGGAAGAACCGGCGCTCACGGGTGAACGTGAGGCCCTCGACCGCACGATCCGACGGTCACGTACTACCGAAGTCCCGCGCGACGTAGAAAGGCACCACCATGCGCTCTCCACTGGATCGGCTCCAACATCTGGTCCCTCCTCCGGAAGCCGGAGTGGAACGGGATTGGGAGGCCACGCAGCAACGGCTTGGGCAGGTGCTCCCGCAGGACTACAAGGACCTCGTGGATGTCTACGGGGGCGGCGAGTTCTACGGGCACATCGACTTTTTGTCGCCTCCACCCACTCTGCCCGACAGCGAGCTGGTGACCTTCAACCGAGGCTACATGGACGACCTCTTCAGCCTGTGGGCGATCTCGGACAACCGTAAGTGCCCGGCCGAACTGGCGGTCGATGACCTGCTGCTCGTCGTGTGGGCGGTCACCATCGACTCGGACACCATCAGCTGGCTTGTCAGGCCCGGTGTGCCACCCGAGGAGTGGCCGGTCGTCGTCCTGCACGCCGACCTCGAAGACTGCGAGATCTACTCCATGACTTGCACCGAGTTCCTGGCCGGTCTCTTCGCCCGGGACTTCGAGTCCGAGATCCTCACCTACCAGCTGAACGACGAAGAGGAAGCCCTCTCCGCGCACTCCCTGATGGGCGATGACGGAGTGAGGACCCATCTGTTCTGCTGATGCCTGGTGTATTTGTGCGAGTCGGTAGAGGTGTCGAACGGACGTGTGGCCGCAGATCCGTGCCCATCAACGGCAACGGCGCCACCATCCTCGGCAAGGTCGTCACAGTCCTGCGCAGCCCCTGAGCCGAGCAACCATTGGCACTCATGCCGCGGTCGGTGAGGCCGAAGCCCCCTCCCGCAGGCACGGCACCACGAGACTGCCCCGTGGAAATCCCGTGGAGCTCGAGTGCCGGGCGTGCCAAGCTGACTCCCAGCGAAGGGGTGTAGCTCAGAGGCCAGAGCGCCGGTCTCCAAAACCGGATGCCGCAGGTTCGACTCCTGCCACCCCTGCCATGATCACGGCTCCCAG
>NZ_JBSFVU010000095.1:0-9409 GCF_053592475.1 Streptomyces sp. NPDC002671 | reverse complement strand
CAAGAGCCCGATCGACTACGAACACAGCTACCAGGCCAGCCTCACCGAGGAACTGGCTGCATAGGAAGGTCTCCACAGATCGGGGGGATTGACAGAGAGGAAGGGCACGAACTCGGCCCAGGCGTCGGACCACAGCTTCACGATCGCCGGATACTTCCGGCCCCAGGATTCCTGGAACTCCAGGAACCGCTCCGTCGCCGCGTCCTCGTTGGGCGCGGTGTAGACGGGCTGCTCCAGGCGATACTTGAACACGGCGCTTCGCAGATCGAGGTGCAGCATGCGGCTCATCTCGCCGTGCTGGGCGGATCAGGCGCGGTGAACGTGCTGTCTGGTGACGAGGATCCTGCGGTGCGTGCAGCGGCAAGCGATCTGGCGGCGGCGATTGACATGTATGCGAGGCTGCCGTCCGGCCTGACGGCAGGATTGCCGACCTCTGGCGAGGGCCCAGGAACCTTGGGGACGGCCAGTGCCGCCTGTCCGGCACGAACCTCTGCGGCTACCTTTTTTGTCGGAGGCGTGGGGATGCGGGTACGCCGTCGAGGCGTGCGCGACGGCGCTCGGCTGGTTCGCCGACGCGCTTCCCGGTGAGCCGTGGTGCTCTGCACCCAGATGCGACCTCCGGACAATCTCACGGGAAACCCTCAGTTCAGCGCGGGCTCTCCGCGCTGCTGGTGCCGCGTTTCAGCATGTCAGCGAATTCCGTCGATGGCCCGACCTCATACCTGGCCCTTCCTCGACAGGTGCCGCATTCTGCCGGCCATCATCACGGCGCTGAGGAAGGGCCCACACGCCACTGGCCGGTGTCAGTTCTCATCGACATTTTCCGCTCCTGTGATCGTCAAGTGCTGCCCAAACTCGGCGATAAACGGTGTCGCTCGTCAGTTACGAAGCCAGCGCTGGAGATGTCCACGGGCGGCCCTGGGCCTTTCTACAGCCGTGTTGGAGGCCGCGATGAATCCGCGACGGACCGTGCGTCGGGCGCGATGCAGTCCTGCCGGGCCCTCGTTCTCACGCCGGTCGGCGCGACGGGAGCCGCCGGCCCGAGGAGCGGCGCCGCGAGCTGTTCCTCAGCTGGAACGAGCCCACGGGCGGCTTCTTGCTCGTCGTCCACGTCTCGCTCGTCGCCGACACCAAGGCCCTCGACCACTCCGCGCGCACCTTCGGCGTGCTGTGGACGCCGATTCGCTGTGGTGAGCGCGCACGGCAACTGGTTCACCCTCGTCGAGCAGACCATTGGCGAGGCCAAGGAAGTGGGCGAGGTCCGCACGGCCACAGACTCCGCCCAGCTCGCCTTCGAACTCGTCGCTCTCTTGGAAATGGCCAGCGCCGAATCCGTACTGCATGGAAACTTCATGTCGCTGCTACCTGACACCCTTGAACCGCCCGTGACTGCAGGGCTCGCGGGCCTGGACCGGAGGCACCATGCCATTTGATCCGCAGTTGCAGACCCTGTATGACCGCCGGGCGGCGGAGGGCGTCCGTCCGCTGTACACCATGACGCTCGAGGAGGCTCGGGCCGCCGACCTCGCCGCCATCCAGGCCGAGGCCGGCACACCCGAGCCGGTGGACCAGGTGCACGACCTCACGATCCCCGGCCCCGGCGGGCCTCTTGCGGTGCGCGTCTACCGGCCGTCGGGCCAGGGCGCGCTGCCCGTGCTCGTCTACTTCTTCGGCGGCGGCTGGACCCTGGGTTCCCTGGACACGAGTGACGCGCTCTGCCGAAACCTGGCCAACTCCGTCGGCTGCCTCACCGTCGCCGTCGGCTACCGCCTGGCACCCGAGCACAAGTTCCCCGCCGCACCCCAGGACTGCTTCGCGGGCGTAGGGTGGGCCGCCGAGCACGCCGAGCACGCCGAGGAGTTCGGCGGGGACACGAGCCGCCTGGCCGTCGCCGGTGACAGCGCCGGCGGCAACCTCGCCGCGGCCGTGACCCTCATGGCCCGTGACGCGGGCGGCCCGGACATCCTGACCCAGTTGCTCGTCTACCCGAACACGGACCATCTGGCGGACACCCCGTCCCGCCGGGAGAACACCGACCCGCTGCTCTTCAACGACAAGTCGGTGCACTGGTACTGGGACAACTACCTCGCCACCCCCGAGGACGGCACCCACCCCCTCGCCTCCCCACTGCGCGCCCCCGACCACTCCGGTCTGCCGCCCGCACTGGTGATCACCGCCGAGTACGACCCGCTGCGCGACGAGGGGGAGAGCTATGCCCAGCGGCTGCGGGAGAGCGGGGTGCCCGCCGAATCGACCCGCTACCCGGGGATGGCCCACGGCTTCTTCACCATGTCCGGCACGCTCGACGCGGCCCGCCGGGCCGTGGAGCAGGCCGTGGCACACCTGCGCACCGCCTTCGCCGACGCCGCCCCGGAGAGCTGACCCGTGACGGACACCGTCCACCTCGCCATGACCGACCTCATGGCTCGCCGCCTCACCGGCGAAGCCACCATCTCCTGGCGCGATCCGAAAACAGTCACTAAACAGCCAATTCTGGGATAAAACAGCGGATAAAAGGACCTCTTAACGTCAGTAACCCGCCGCTTCTTTGCCTCTTACCCGATCAGGGCCCCTCTGTGAGGACGGACCAAGAAATTGAGGGAGTTGTGAATTAGAACGTGCTCGGCATGATGTCTTCGAATCACCGTGAATTCATACGCCTGGTCAGAGGGCGTCGACGCCACTCACCTTCCAGCCGTCGGAGGTGCGCGTGAGCGTCAATCGCACCCGGTTCAGGTCCAGCCGGGGCTCCGCGACCTGGGTGCTCTGGGTGACCTGGTTGACGAAGAGCAGGACGACGGCCTTGTCCGGTGTGGCCGACACGACGGACGCAGCAGGGGTGCCGCCGTCGGAGGGTGTGGCCACGGTCGCCTTCACCACGCCGTGGTACCTCGTCGCTGTCGGCGCTACCACCGTCTTCGTCGTCCTGCCGTACTGGTCGCGAAAGTGTCCGGTCAACAGGGCGCGGGCCCGGGCGAAGTCCCGGTCCAGGTGCCGGTAGTCGTACGACAGCACGACCGGCGCCGCCTTCCGCGCGGCCGCGAGGGCCTCGCCCCGGGCCTGCTCCGCCTGCCGCCCCTGCCGGTACTGCCACCCGAGGACGGCGGCCACGATCAGGGCCGCCACGAGGACGAAGCCCAGCACCGTGGTGAGCACGCTCCGTCCGACCCTGCGCGAGGGCGCGCTCTCCTCCGGCTCATCCTCGAAGGGCTCGGGCTCGGGCTCGGGCTCGGGCGGGTCCTCCCAGCCGTCCGCCGGGGGCTCGACGAGCAGGGTGCGCCCGGGGATGGCTTCCTCTTCCTGGCGGTCAGCGCGCTCGGGGCGCGTCGGCCGCCCGGCGCGCTTGGCCGCCGCGCGGGCGGCCGCGGTCATGGTGCGGCGGGCCGGGGAGCCGGTGCCACGGGTGCGGGAGGTCGGGTTCGCCACGGTGTCTCTCCTCATTGATGGCCTCACAGTCGGGTCAGCCCACGAACGTGACATCGGAGGTCAGCCAGCGGCCTGCCACGCGCACGAGGTCGAGCTGGAGCCGGTAGGTGCGCGTCTGGCCCTCGGGCGCCGCGGTGTTGGTCACCTTGCTGTCGGCCACGACCAGGACCTGGGCCGAGCGCGCGTCGGACCGCACGATGCCCGCTTCCAGGACCTGCCCCTCGGACACCGACTTGTTCTGGGCGACGAGCTTCGTCAGCTGCGCGGTCTGCGCGGCGAACTGTTTCTTGAAGTCGCCGGTGGCGCCCTGCAGCACGGTGCGGCTGTCCCGGTCGTAGTGCCGGTAGTCGAGCGAGGTGAAGTTCAGCGCCGACTGGCGGGCCGCCGCCAGGATGTCCTGACGGCGCTGCTCCGCCGCGTGCTGGTCGGCCAGCTTCAGGCCCAGCCAGACACACAGCACGGTCGCGGCGACGAGCCCCGCCGACACCAGCCTTGCCCGGCCTCCTGTCACGCCATGGGTCCCACGAGCAGCCATTGCCACGACTCCTTTCCGAACACGGTCTGTTCGCCGCCCGTCGAGCCGATCTCGACGGGCGTTCCGTCCGGGCCGGTCACGGTGCCGGTCTCCGGGTCGTACGGGGCCACGAACGCGGCCTGGTCGGCGCTGTACCGACCGGTGGTCGGGCCGGGCGCGTTCTGGGCACCGCGCACCGAGGTCTTGCTGCCGCGCGGTGCCGTGCAGCGCGCGCCGGTGTTCGCCGGGCGCGTGCTGGTGTCGGCGGGGTCGCGCCGCTGGGTGTCGTAGCCCTGGGTGCACGCGGGCGGGTCGTCGGCGTTCACGGTCAGCCCGAAGTGGGTGGTGCCGTCGCCGGGGATGACCGTGTAGCTGCCCGCGACCGTGAGCGGGAGCGTGACCAGGGCCTGTTCGACGCCGGGCAGCCGGGCCAGGGTGATCTGGCCGCCGCTGATGAGGTTGGCCAGCAGGACCGGTACGTGCGGCCGGGTGGACTTCAGCAGGGAGTCCAACTGCTGGGCGGCGGGCGCGGTGTTGCCGATCAGCCTGCGCAGATCGCCGTCGCTCGACTTCAGCTGCTCGCTGAGCGTGGCCAGGTCGCGGGAGAACGACTTGATGGCTGAGCCCTGGTCGGCCTGTGTCTTGAGCACCTTCCGCGAGTCCTCGATCAGCGAGACCGTCTGGGGGAGCGACTCGGATGCCGATTCCACCAGCGCGTTGCCGGAGTCCACCAGCCGGCTCAGGTTCGGTCCGGTGCCGGCGAAGGCCTTGCCCAACTCGTCCACGGTGACCCGCAGATCGTCCTTGCCGACCGAGTTGACCAGCCGGTCGAGGCTGAGGACCAGGTCGGTGACCGGCAGCGGGGTCCGGGTGCGGCTGCGCGGGATCGGGCTGCCGTCCATGAGGTACGGCCCGCCCGACCGCCGCGGCTGGAGGTCGACGTACTGCTCGCCCACCGCCGAACGGTCGGCGACCACCGCGAGCGTGTCGGCCGGGATCCTCGGGGCGCCGTCCTCGATCTTCAGCGCCACCGAGACCCCGGACCCGGTCAGCTGCAGATCGCCCACGCGGCCCACCGGCACGCCCCGGTAGGTGACCTCGGCGCCGGGGAAGACGCCCCCGGACTCGGCGAAGTCGGCGCGCACGGTGTACCCGCGGTGCAGGACGTCGTCCACGAGGCCGGTGTACCGGGCGCCGACGTACGACACCCCGAGGGCCGTGACGGTAGCGAAGGCGAGCAGCTGGGCCCTGACCGTACGTGTGATCACGGCATTATCCCCTTCAGCATCAGCTCGGCGAGGCCGAGATCGATCCCGGGCGGGAGGCGACGCGAGCCGCCCCCGGTGCTGTAGGCCGCGGTGCACACAGGCGGGCACAGCAGGGTGCTGCCGTCGGAGGGCGTCGAGGGCACGGCGGGTGCGGAGGGAACGGGGGGCGCGGACGGGGTGCCCGGCAGGGACGGGATGGACGGGAGGGGGGTGGGAGTGGGGAGGCCGGGAAGGTGCGGGGTCCCGGGGGCCGGGGACTTCCCGCCCTTGACCGGCTTGCCGGTGACGTTGCCGTACAGGTCCGCCAGGTCGAGGTCGGCGGTGATCTTCAGGTTGACGTAGTCGCCCTTGACGGCGTCCGTCGCGTTGCGCGGGAACGGGTAAGTGGTGAGGATCTCCAGGGAGTTGGGGAGGTCGTCGCCCACCTTGTTCAGCTCCTGCAGGATGGGCTGGAGCTTCTTCAGGTCGGCGACGGTGTCGTCGTGGGAGGCGTTCACTACCCTGGTGCCGGTCTTGCCGAGTCTGGACAGGGCCGTGAGCATCTTCGTCAGGTCCTTGCGCTGGTCGGCGAGGGCCTTAAGGGCGGGCGGCATGGTGTCGACGGCCAGGGCGATCGTCTTCTTCTCCTTCTTCAGCCGCTTTGCGAGCCGGTCGACGCCCTTCAACGCGCGCACGATCTCCGCCCGCTGGTCGTCGAGGCCGCCGAGGAACGTGTCGAGCTGCTTCAGCAGGGACCTGACCCGGTCCTCGCGGCCGCCGAGGGCCTTGTTCAGCTCGACGGTGATCGTCTTCAGCTGGGCCACCCCACCGCCGTTGAGCAGCGCGGACAGGGCCGAGAGCACCTCCTCGACCTCCGGGTTGCGGCCGCTGCGGGACAGCGGGATGAGGTCGCCGTCGTGGAGCCGTCCGACGGGCATGGCGCCGGCCGGCGCGGACAGGGCGACGTACTTCTCGCCGAGCATGCTCGTCTGCCTCAGGTCGGCGACCGCGTTGCCGGGCAGCTTCACCGAGTCGGCGATGCGCAGCCGTACCCGCGCGTGCCAGCCGTCCAGTTCCACCTTCTCGACCGCGCCCATGGTGACGTCGTCGACCTTGACTGCCGACTGCGGCACCAGGTCCAGGACGTCCCGGAACTCGACGGTGACGTGGTAGGCGTGGCCGTCCGAGGCGGCGCCGCCGGGGAGCGGGACGTCGTACCAGCCGTTGAACTCGCAGCCGGTCAGCAGCAGCGAGCCGATCGCCGTCCAGGCGGCCACCAGCCCCAAGCGCTTCACCCTCATGCCGGTGCCCCCAGGATTCCGCCGAGGGTCTTGTCGACCGTGCCCGTCGACGCCGGGGCCGACGGCACCTTGGGCAGGGAGTCGAAGAGCCTCTTCAGCCCGGCGCAGTTGTCGTGGTCGTCGCCGGTCGTCTTCAGGATCGAGCAGAGCAGCGATGACGGATCCTGAGGGGCTTGCGCGTTGTTGCGGGTGTCGAGGGTGCCGGCGGCGGGGTTGTAGGCGTTCTGCAGGTTCGACAGGCCCGTGGGGGCGACGGTCAACAGTTCCTCCAGTGCGGCCCGTTGGGTGACGAGGACCTTGGTGACCCTGGCCAGGCCCTGCACGTCCGAGGTCAGCGCCTTCTTGTTGCCCTTCACGAAGCCGGCCACGTTACCGAGTGCGGCGGCCAGGTACTTCAGCGCGGCGGCGAGATCCTTGCGCTCCCCGGCCAGCTGCCCGGCCACGTCGGCGAGGTCGGTGTTGAACGACCGCACGCTGGTGTCGTCCGCCGCCAGCGCGGCCGTGAACACCTGAAGGTTCCGTACGGTCCCGAACAGGTCGCCGCGCCCGTCGGACAGCGTGGTGACCGCCTGGGACAGGTTGTCCACCGTCTGGTTGAGGTTCTGGCCCTGCCCCCGGAGGTTGTCCGCGCTCACCCCGAGCAGCCGGGACAGCGAGCCCTGCTTGTTGGCGCCGTTCGGGCCGAGCGCCTCGGCGGTGGTGTGCAGGCTGTCGAAGATCCGGTCCAGCTCGACGGGGACGGCCGTACGGGACTCGGGGATGACGTCTCCGTCCCGCATGACCGCGCCCTTGCGGTACACCGGCAGCAACTGCACGTAACGGTCGCTGACCACCGAGGAGTTGACGATGGCGGCCTGTGCGTCGGCGGGGATCTTGCGCCCCCGGTCGTACTCCAGCTCCACCCGAACCCGGTCGCCCTCCGGCGTGATCTTCCTGACCTCGCCGATGCGGACGCCGAGGACGCGGACGTCGGAGCCGGGGTAGATGCCGACGGTGCGGGGGAAGTACGCCGTGACGCGGACTGGGCCGGGGCCCGGCCAGAGGACGACGGCGAGGCCGGCGACGACCGCGAGCGCGGTGAACAGGGCCAGGAGTCTGCGGGTCATCGGGTGCCTCCCGTCCGTGGCGTGACCGGGGCGGCGACCAGGTTCTGGACGTAGGAGTCGAACCAGCGGCCGTTTCCGAGGGTGTTGGTGAAGAGCCGCACGTAGGGGGCGAGGAGCTGGACGCTGCGGTCGAGGCTCGCCTGGTTGCGTTCGAGCATCTTCAGGAAGGTGCTGAGGTTCTTCAGTGCGGGCCCGATCTCCTTGCTGTTGTCGTTGACCAGGCCGGACAGCTCGATGCCCAGCAGCGCGGAACTCTTGAGCAGCGTGTGGATCGCCGCGCGCCGGTTGTCGATCTCCTTGAACAGCGCGTCACCGTCCTTCACCAGCGCGGAGAAGTCCTTGGTGTGACCGGCCAGCACCTTGGTGACCCCGTTCGCATGGTCGAGGAGCCCGCGCAGCGCCTGGTCACGGGAGGCGACGGTCCTGGAGATCCGTGACAGTCCCTTGATCGACGCCCGCACCTCCTCAGGGGAGTCCTGGAAGGTGAGGGAGATGGTGTCCAGCGCCTTCGCGAGCCGGTCCGTGTCGACCGCCTCGGTGGTGGTCGTCAGGTCGCTGAAGGCCTGGACGACGTCGTACGCCGACACGGTCCGGCCGAGCGGGATCTCGCTGCCCGGCTTCAACTGGCCAGGCCCCTTCGGGTACAGGGCCAGGTACTTCGCGCCGAGGATCGTCTTGACACGGATCGCCGCGCCCGTGTCGGTGCCGAACCCGGGATGGCCCTTCACCTTGAAGGTGACCTTGACGTGATCGCCGTCCAGGTCGACGCCCTCGACCTTGCCGACCTTGACCCCGGCGATCCGTACCTCGTCGCCCGGCTTGAGCCCGCCGGCCTCGGAGAAGGCCGCGCTGTAGGTGTTGCCGCCGCCGATCAGCGGCAGGCTGTCGGCGTTGAAGGCGGCAAACGTGAGCAGCGCGAGGACGGTGAGGCCGACGGCGCCTACGACGACCGGGTTCCTCTCGCGGAAGGGCTTCAGGCGTGGGCGCTTGAGCCGGATCCTGGGCAGCTTCGGCGGCAGGACCCGTACCTTGACCAACGGCTGGGGGCGGGGCTTGCGCTTCGGCAGCAGCCGGGGGAGTTTCGGCAGCTTCGGCGGCAGGACTCGTACCTTCACCAGCGGCTCAGGACGGCGCCGCCGTTGGACACGCAGTCTCATCCGCCACACCTCGCCCGCGCCACGTGCAGGTCCGGGGAGATCACCTGCTTGGTCTTCGGCAGCACGATCCGGCCGTCGAAGTCGCAGAGGTAGAAGTTGAACCAGGAGCCGTAGGACGCCGTCCCGGTCAGCTCGTTGAGCTTGTTCGGCAGCCGCTTCAGGACGCCCTCCACGGTGTGCTCGTTCTTGTTCAGCGTTCCGGTGAGATCGCCGAGCCCGGCGATGTCGTCCTTCAGTGGTGGACGCGCGTCCTTCAGCAGCCCTGACGTGACGTCGGTGAGGTCACCGACGCTCACCAGCGACTCCCCGATGGGCTTGCGGTCGGTGGCCAGCCCCGAGACCACCCGGCGCAGCTGTGTGAGCAGCCCGGAGAAGCGGGAGCCGCGCTTGTCGAGCGTGTCAAGGACGGTGTTGAGGTTGTCGACCACCGAGCCGATCAGCTTGTCGCGGTCGGCGAGGGTGGTGGTGAGCGAGGCCGTGTGCGCGAGGAGGCTGTTCACCGTGCCACCCTCGCCCTGGAGGGTCTGGACGATCTCGGTGGCGAGCTGGTTGACGTCGCTCGGGCTGAGCGCGGCGAACAGCGGCTTGAAGCCGTTCAGCAGGGCGTTGAGGTCCAGCGCCGGCTGGGTACGGGACAGCGGGATGGTGCCGCCCGGCC
>NZ_JBSFVU010000094.1:0-9511 GCF_053592475.1 Streptomyces sp. NPDC002671 | reverse complement strand
GCACCACCGCCACCCGAACTCCAAGCCCTGATCAACGCCGTCGGCGCAGGCCACCCACTTGATCTCTACTCCCCGGTCTAACAAACCACCGCTAGACGAGTAGTTCCGAAGTGCCGGACGGGCGAAGGGGTTGTCGGACCTGCAGACTACGTTGATCACATGACCTACATGGAGAGCAAGACCGAACGCATCAGGCCGCAGCAGTTCCACGAGATGGCGGGCGTGGAGGACTGGCGCGTCGTGGGTGAGGGGGCGTGTGCGTACTTCCGCACGGGGTCGTTCGCGGTCGGTGCCCAGCTCGTGCACGCGATCAGTGAGATGCCGGGAGTCGGGGACGATCACCCGGACGTCGACGTGAGGCAGGAGGGCGTGATCGTGCGGCTGATCGCGGTCACGGACGACTTCTACGGGCTGACCGAACGGCACGTCGAGCTGGCCCGGCAGATCTCGGCGGTGGCCCGCGCGCTGGACATTGCGGCCGACCCGTCCGCCGTGCAGACCGTCCAGGTCACCATTGATGCCCTCGACGGTCCCAGCGTGGTGGCGTTCTGGCGTGCCCTGCTCGGTTATCAGGACCGCGCGAACAGCGGCGAGGACCTGATCGACCCGCGCCGTCGCGGGGCACCGTTCTACTTCCAGCAGATGGAGGCACCGCGCCCGCAGCGCAACCGGGTCCACATCGACGTGTGGGTGCCCTACGACCAGGCCGAGGCTCGGATCGCCGCGGCGCTCGCTGCCGGAGGCCGCCTCGTGAACGACGCGGACGCGCCGTCGAACTGGGTGCTGGCTGATCCTGAGGGCAACGAGGCGTGTGTCGGCGTGGCCGGTCCGCCCGCCGACCGCGCGTGAACGCCCCTGCCCGACGAGACCATGTTGCAGGTTGAGTACGGGGGTCGGTGGCGGTCAGTGATCGAATGCGGCCAGTGATCGAAGGACGGGGGCGTTGGTCTTGTGGTTGTGCCAAATCGCGGCGGCCATTGCGAGGATGCGCTGGGCGACCCGGACGGCGACGCCCTCGAAGGTGCGTCCACCGTGCTGTTCGAGGTCCAACTGCCCCTTCAGCGTGTCGAAGCCCTTGTCCGCGATGACCAGCAGCCCCGGGTGGTCGGTGGCCAGATGCGGCTCGCGGTCCAGCATCGAGGCCAGCACTTCCCGCTCGTCGATCTTGGGGTTCGCGAGTGCCCAGGTGATGGGCATACCGGTCGGAGTGCAGACCAGGTAGAGACGCAGACCCCAGAAGAACCGCGAGTGGGAGGCGCAGTACCCGTATCCGGCCCAGCCGGCCATATCCGACCGCTTCACCGTGGGCCGGGACATGCCGCATGGCACCGGCGTGGAGTCGACGATCCAGTGGTTGTCGAACCAGAAGTCGCTGTCCACGGCGAGCAGCCGTATTGCCTTCTTGACCAGTGGCAACGCGGCACGCAGCCTCTTGTTGTATCCGGGCCGCTTGGGCAAGTACGGAACATCGAACCCAGATTGGCGTGGGCGAACCGCGGCCAGCGGGATTCTGAGGCGAAGCCCAGCAGAGCTCGCGCGACGGCCAGGCAGACCAGTTCGGAGTCGCTCAACTGCGGTGGCCTGCCCAGGCATCGGCTCTCTCGGATCTCGTCGTCGACCTTCACATACAGTCCGGTGAAGAGGGTGTCCAAGTGTTCGTTCGTCACAAAACGATCTTGAGCGCCCTCCTTGTATCTCCGGACGGACCGACAACATTCGGAACTACTCGTCTAGCTCCGCTCGGCCCCAACGACACCGGCACCAGGTCGCAGATGGCCGTCACCATCACCGCCGCGCCGGCCATGGCCCGCGCAGAACGCCAGAGCCTGCTGCGGGAAGCACGGTGCACATGGCCCGCCAGTTCGGGTACGTCGACGCGGAGGTGGACCTGCTGTCGGCGACGCCTCGAGATGCACGGGTCTGGGCTGCTCGGCCGACAGGTCGGCATCGTGCGCGGCAGCACGGTGGCCCTCGGGTCAGCCGGGCTCAGCCCGCCTGGGAGAACCCTTCGCTCGCCTCCTGATACCGCGTGCTCTGTCGACCGTACTCGGCGCGCGCGGTCTCCAGCAGGCGCCGCCAGGAGGTCACCGTTGGCCGGCGGCGTAGCAGTGCCCGCCGTTCCCGCTCGGTCATGCCGCCCCAAATCCCGTGCTCGATGCGGTGGTCGAGGGCGTAGGCGAGGCACTCGGTGCGCACCGGGCAGCCGGTGCAAAGGGCTTTGGCCCGGTTCTGGGCCGCGCCTTCGGCGAACAGTGCGTCCGGATGAGCGGTCCGGCAAACCGCTCGTGCACTCCAGGTCTCCTGATCAACCTCGCCCACCCCGACGCCGTCCTCTCCCCGGTACGGCCCGCCGTACTCCCCTGGACGGGCGTAGTCCGCAAACGGTACGGCAAGCGCGCGGGGCATGGGACATCGTCGTGTGGCGGCAATCCCTCCGGGTGAAGGGGGCCTTGACGAATGCGGCTCGCGGCTCGGCTCAGCCGGTGGCCGAACACCCAGGCATGGCGGGCAACGAGGCCTCGCCCGTCAGAGCACTGGTGCGCCGCCGGATCGCCGAGAACATGGGGGCGCGGTCTTTCCTGATCGGGTAGTCGATCCGGTCGTAGCGCAGTTGGAAAGCGGCGGTGCGATCCCGGGACTTCAGGAGGACCAGCCCGAGGCTCCCTCCGGGCGTCAGGTCACGGTGACCGCACAGCTCCAGCGGCAGACCATGGTGCGGGTCGGTCAGGGCCTGCACCAGTTCGGCGCGGCGCAGGGACGTCTCGGAGTCATGCTCGAGCTGCAGGATCCACCACTCCCCCAGCCGTGCCTCGTGTCCGGTGACGATCTGCGGGACGGCGACGGTGTGAAGGAGTCCGAGGCGGCGCAGCAGTCCGCTGAGGAGCCAGGCGGCGTCCCGCCAGATCTGCTCGTAGAGGCGATGATGGGCTCATAGCAGGCCACGGCTGCGTACACGGATCAGTTCGAGGCGGAGGTCGGTGAGGACCGGTACCCCGGCCTCCCCGCCAAGCCGGCGGAGACCGCGCCGAGGGACGCCGCGTGAACCTCCGCATCGATCTCGCCTGGATCTTGGCAGTCGCACAGCAGATTCAGGGAGATCCCCAGGTCGTCGATTACGGCGTCCCGGTCGCGGCGGAAGCACGTCACCGGGCGGAAATCCTTGACCACGAGGTCTCCCCCGAGCCCCATCACAAGGCTGCGGCGCTGCTGTGCGAGCTGGCCAGAAACCCGAGCCTGGAGGTGAGGAACCTTCTGTTCGCGGCCACGGTGACCGCTGCGTACCTGTCGGCGTCCGGCCTGCCGGTGAGCCCTGGCCTGGACACCGTTCTCCCGCTGGCCCGCGCCGCCCGGGACGGGCTCCCGGTGCGGGAGGTCGCCGCACAGATCAAGACCTGGACAAGCTGATCCTCGGGCCTGGTGAGATCCCTCCGAACACCTGGGCCGAGCCGGGGTCGGCGATGGACCGCCACGGACCGACGCAGATTCCCGGGCCCGGGAGCGAGTGAGGCGTAGCGGCTGAGAGCCGTCCCCGCGGGGCGCGCGTGGGTGTTCAGGCTTCCGGGGCGTCGTGGGGCTCGACCAGGTCCGCTGGTGGGGTGAGGTGCTAGCGCTCGTCCGAGCCCTCAGTCAGCTCACTGCCGAGAACGAAGCACTGCGCCAGCAGCTACAGCTGCCCACGCCGACCGTCGTCCCCCTCCGCGCGAGGACGCAGGACTAACGATCGGGGCTTGTAGAGAACTCCGTCGCCGCAGGTCGGGGCGTGGTTGCTCCGAGCCTCTGGAACGGAGAGCTGGCGTTTTGGGAACGCTGAGCGTGTTCGCCCAGGTCACGGATCCCTCTGGGCCCGTGCCGGCGGCCTGCCGTCAGTGCGTGAGGGAGCCGAGCTGGGTGTTGAGGGACTGGCCGGGCCCTCGCATGGCCAGCGTCGGGACGTTCAAGGCCTTGGCCAATGCGGGGCACCTAGACGCGACGGTGCCGGGACCATTTGGTCCCGGCACCGGGTGCTGACCAGCTTCTCGGCGAGGGAGACCTGGCTTTTGCGGGCTGTGCGAGCGAGCAGGAAACGTCCTCTCAGAGCTGGAACGGATAGAGAGAAACGCCGGCCGCTGCGACGCGGATCTCCACCCATGGGGCGGCGATGCCTTCCGGAAGCGGTGCGGCGAGGCCGAACATGATCAGCGAGCCCTCTGCCTCAAGGACTGCAATGTCAGCCTCGGAGACATTGATCCGGCCCCGCAGGATGACGTGGTTGCCGTCCTGCCCGAGCCACGGTTCGGCAAGGGCAGAGAGCTGAATGTTCTCTCCCCAGTGGAGATCTTCGTCCACGGTCCACTCGACATGATGTTGGCCGTCCGTCTCGTCAGGGTCACCGTGCCAGCTCACCACCGCGGTCCCGATCGCCGAGTGAACCCGTACTGCCATCTGCGGCAGCGAGACCGCCTGCGCCTTTTCCACACGAACCAACATCGCTCGATCATCCATGATCTCGCTCAGGCAGCTCGACACACCAGGGCCGGAGAGCGGGTGTGGCTCGTCAGTCAGGAACAGCTACACCCTCCTCCGTTTTTACAGGTCCCAGAAGTCGGGGTCGCCGATGTACGGGTAAGGGGTGGTCCGCTCCTGCGTGAGATCAGGCCGCCGTGGCGAGGGCCCGGGCGGGCTGTGTCTGCTCGTAGGCGTGGCCGACCCGCAGGAGTGTGGGCTCACCGAGGGGGCGGCCCAGCAGTTGCATGCCGATGGGCATGCCCGCCGCGTCGTGGCCGACCGGAACGGTCAGGGCGGGGACTCCGGTGATGTTGGCGGGGGAACTCAGGCGTACGTAGGCGTCGGAGACGCTCTCGACCGTGCCGTCGGGCCAGGTCACCGTCTCCTGGCCGGCCCCGACTGCCGGCATCGGGACGCTCGGGGCGACGATCACGTCGACGTGCTCCAGCATCCGTGCCCACTCGGCGCGCATGAGCGTGCGGGAGCGCTGAGCGCGCACGTAGTCGCCGGCGCTCATCAACTCGCTTGCCTCCAGGAGGATGCGGACGTCCTCCTCGTACAGGCCGGGGACCGTGCGCAGGCTGCCTTCGTGGTAGGCGCCGGCCTCCGGCACCATCAGGCCCCACTGGGTGGCCTGGACGTAGCGGGTCATCGGGATGTCGACCTCGACGAGCTGGGCGCCCAGGGCTTCCAGCTGCCCGATGGCGTGCCGGACGGCGGTTTCCACCTGCGGGTGGACGTGGTCGAAGTAGTAGGTGCGCGGCAGACCGATGCGCAGCCCTGTCAGGTCTGTGCCGGCACCGGGCCGGTAGTCCACGGTGGGCAGAGCGAGCGAGGCGGGGTCGCGCGGATCGCGTCCGGCCAGCGCGGTCAGGACCAGGGCCGCGTCCTCGACGGTGCGGGTGATCGGGCCGACGTGGTCCAGTGACCAGGACAGGGAGGTGACGCCGTGACGGGGGACGAGACCGTAGGTCGGCTTGAGGCCGACGACGCCGTTGAGCGCGGCGGGCACCCGGATCGACCCGCCGGTGTCGGTGCCCAGCGCGAAGGTCGCGGTGCCCGACGCCACGGCGACCGCGGAGCCACCGCTGGAGCCGCCGGCGACCCGGCCGGTGTCCCAGGCGTTGCGGGTCTGAGGGGTGGTCAGGCCGAACGCGAATTCGTGGGTGTGGGTCTTGCCGAGCAGAATCGCGCCAGCTGTGCTCAGACGCGCGGCGACGGTGCTGTCCGCCGTGGCGCGGTGGTCGGCACGGACCCGGGAGCTGGCCGTGGTGGCCATCCCGTCGACATCGATGAGGTCCTTGAGTCCCATCGGGATGCCGTACAGTGGTCCCCGGTAACGGCCGTGCGCCGCTTCGTGTTCGGCTTCGCGTGCGGTCCGGCGCGCCTGCTCCGCGGCGACCGTGACGTAGGCGCCGAGGTGCGGATCCGACTTCTCGATCCGGTCGAGGACCGAGTCGACCAGTTCGACGGGGGACAGTCGCCGGTCCCGTATCGCGTCCGCGGCGGCGGCGAGGGACAGCTCATACGGCTGCATCGTGCTTCTCCTGTACGGGGTGGTAGGCGGCGGCGGGCGGGACGTCCGCGAAGTCCAGCTCATGCAGGACCGAGACGACGCTGTGGATGTGGTTGGCGACCGCGGCGACCGCGGCGTGGCGCTCGGCGGGCAGGTCGAGTCCGGCGCGGGCGGCCCAGCGGGCGGCCTCGGGCGGTGTGAGTTCGACGGCGGACATGGATGTTCTTCCTGTCGGTGGGGGCTAGGGCGGCGGTGTGGCCGACACTCTGAAGGCGGAGGTTTCGCGTGGGGCAGCTGAGGACGCCGCGGCGGCCTGTGCGGGTGCGGCCGGTTGCGCGGTCAGGCCGCGGTGGCCGAGATCTCTGCGGCGTGCTCGGCGAGCAGCCGGTAACGGCCGTTCTCCCGGCGGACGGTGCCGGCCGTGGGCTGCGGGAAGTGGGTGCCCAGGAGCAGCGCGTCGGTGTCCGCCAGGGTGTCGAGCAGCCGGGCGCGGGTGCGGATGGCCTGGGCGGGGTCGATGTCGACGCAGCTGTGTACGTGGGGGTGGGAGAGCTGCACGGGGTGGTGGATGCTGTCGCCGGTGATCAGCGCGTGGCGGTCGCTGCCGCGCAGTTCGACGGCGACCTGTCCCGGGGTGTGGCCCGGGACAGGGATGAGCAGGACGCCCGGCGCGACCTCGTGCCCCTGCTCGGGCACGTCCACGAGGTCGTACTGTCCGGCGTCGCGTACGGGGGTGACGGAGTCGCGGAACATCTGGCGTCGGGCCTCGTCCAGGTCGGTGGCGGCCCAGTGGTCCCATTCGGTGCGGCTGGTGAGGTAGCGGGCGTTGGGGAAGTTGGGAACCCAGTCGTCACTGGAGAGGCGGGTGTTCCAGCCGACGTGGTCGGTGTGCAGGTGCGTGGTGATCACGAGGTCCACGGACTCGGGCGGGAAACCGGCCGCCGCCAGGCGCTGCAGGAAGTCGGTGTCGAGTCCGTTCCAGGCCGGGTTGGCGCGCGGCTTGGCGTTGCCGATGCCGGTGTCCACGACGATCCGCAGCCCGCCCGCCTCCACCGCGAAGCTGTGGCTCGCCAGACGGGGTACGTCGGCGTCGGCGAAGTCCGGGCGCAGCCACGACGCCTCGTCCAGCACCTCTTTGGTGGCGTCCGGCAGCAGCCAGGGTCCGGTCTGGCGCGGCAGTTCGATCTCGTCGACACGGCGTACGGCGATGTCGCCGAGGCTCCATCCCGTGCGTGCGGGTGAAGTGGCCTGACGGGGTGTGGTGGTGCTCATCGGTGGGTCCTTTCGGATGGGGCGGTGCGGTGCGGGACGGCAGGATCCGGTCAGCCGGTGGTCGGCTGCCGCACGGAGCGGACGAGGCCGGTCAGGGTCAGCAGGATGACCGTCGCGGCGTAGAGGAAGACGGCGGTTTGCAGGCCGTAGAGGTTGGTCAGGAGGCCGGCGAGGACGGCGGGGATGCTCATGGCCAGGTAGCTGAGGACGTAGTAGGCGGCGAGGGTGCCGGCGCGTTCGTCCGGGGCGGCCGGGGCCAGCAGCAGGCGCAGGGCGCCCTGGGTGACGGCGCCGAAGCCGGTGCCCGCGAGGGCGGTGCTGGCGAACAGGGCGGGCAGGCTGTGCAGGTGGGGCGCGCTCAGGGCCAGCAGGGCCCCTGGGATCAGGACCGCGGCGCCGACGGAGCTCGCCGTGCGGGCGGACAGGGGCCGCGCGGCCAGGACGGCGAGGCCGGCTGCGGCCGTCAGGGTGAAGAAGACCAGGCCGCCGGTGGCGCGGGACGTGTGCGGGGCGATGAGCCGGGCGAGGGAGGAGTAGAAGCCGCCCAGCGCCCAGGCGGCGACGACGCCGGGGGCGAGCAGTCTCATGGCCGGGCGGGAGACAGGGGCGACGGCGATGCCGGGACGCAGGGAGCGCCACGCGCCGGAATGGGGGTGTGCGGTCTCGGTGGTGAGCAGCACCGCGGCCGCCTGCGCGGTGAACAGCAGGAGCAGCAGGAGGTAGACGGTGCGGGTGGGAGCGGGGGCGTACTGCACGAGGGCGGTGGAGGCCAGGACGCCGGCCGCCATGCCGGCCACGGGGGTGATGCCGTTGGCGAGCGTCGCCCGTCCTGGGCGGCCGGGGTCCTCGAAGTCGAGCAGGGCGGCTCCGGCGGCGCTGGTGGCGACGCCGGTGGCCAGGCCTTGCAGGATCCGGGCGGCGATCAGCGCCGCGACGCCCTGGGCGGTGGCGAAGACGGCCATCGCGGAGGCCTCCGCGAGCAGCGCACCGATCAGGACGGGACGCCGGCCGAGGTGGTCCGAGAGAGTGCCCGCCGTCAGCAGGGCGCCGAGCAGGGTGAGTGCGTAGGCGCTGAACACGACGGTGACGGTCAGCGCCGAGAAGTGCCATTCGGCCTGGTAGAGGGCGTAGAGAGGGGTCGGCGCGCTGGAGGCGGCCAGCAGGGCGATCAGGATGGAGGCGTGGAGGGGGAAGGCGCTGCGGCGGCCCAGAACAGGCAGGCGGCGGGAAGGGGACGGCGGGGCCAGGACGCTGAGCACGGAGAACCTCTCACACCTAAAGGCAAACGCTTTGCGTTAGGCAGATTAGGCCCCACGCGCCCCAAAACGCAAAGCTTTAGCTTTTAGCTGCCGGAGGGAGCAGCGCCCCGGCCGAGCGCCGACGCCACAAGCCAGTCGGTGTAGGCCTCCGACAGATCCGAGGGGCGGAACAGAATGCGGTACATGAGGGGGGCGACGAGGACGTCCAGCAGGGTCTCCACATCGGGCACGCCCTCCCCACGCCCGGCCGCGCGCACCCCGATGGCCTTCAACTGCTCGGCGGCGTAATCGGAGCAGCGAACCGCATTGCCCTGCTCGGGGTCGCCCAGCAGGGCGTCGCGGATGTACGTGCGCCCCGCCGTCGAGGCCATCTCCTCCACGAACTGCACCGCCCACGCCTCCAGGTCCGCCCGCAGGCTGCCGTGGTCGGCCGGCGGACCGTCGGGACGCAGCCGCTCGACGGCGACATCGGACAGCAGTTCCCGCAGGTCCCCCCAGCGCCGATAGACGGTGGACGGCGTCACCCCCGCGCGGGCGGCGATCAGCGGCACGGTCAGCGCGTCCCGCCCCACCTCCGCCTCCAGATCACGGACGGCCTGATGCACGGACTGCTGGACGCGGGCGCTGCGCCCGCCGGGGCGTGTGGTCGCTCGGGCACTCATGCGTCCAGCTTAATGCGAAAAAGTTGCGTCCGGCCGATTGAACCTCCGAAACTCTGCCCGCCCGGAGACGTTCACGCTGCCCGTGTACTGCGGCGGGCAGCACCCGCGGCACCCGCAGATGCCCGGTCTGGCCGCGTGCAGAACGCGACCGCCGGGCCGACGGCGACACATCCTCCCTCTGAAGTCGCCCGATCGCAGCACTGCCCTGCGGTCACAGGGCGTGCCGGTACCGTCCGGCTCTTACTGTCAGCAGTGGCATGCCCTGCTCCCTCCTGACGGGCGCGGGCTGGTGGCCCCGTGTCTTCTTCGCACGTTGC
>NZ_JBSFVU010000093.1:0-9539 GCF_053592475.1 Streptomyces sp. NPDC002671 | reverse complement strand
GGCTGCGGTGGGCCTGCCCGACCTGAGCCCTGGCGGTACGGCCACGCGTCCTCCTGTTGGACGGGATCGCCTCATCGCCCGCCACGCCACCGCAAGGTGCCTGTTGAGGGGCGTCAACCAGGAGGTGTGCGGGCGCGGTCCGGTCGCGCCGCCAGGCTCACGATACCGCGGCCCTGCAGGAGTTTCGCCGACAAGACCTACGTGCCGGCCCCCGGTCCCGACGGAGCCGTCTTGGCGGCCTGCGTCGAGCCGGGGCCGCACGAGGGCCCCTGACCCGCCCGGGGCCAGGGCACCATCACCACCACCGAGGAGCACGGATGCACCTGATTCCCTCAGAGCAGGAAAAGCTGCTGCTGAGCGTGGCCGGGATGCTCGCCAGCTACCGCAAGGAACGCGGCATCAAGCTGAACTATCCCGAGGCCGTGGCCTACATCAGCTGCTGGGTCATCGAGGAAGCCCGAGCGGGCAACTACAGCGTCGACCACATGATGAGCGACGCCAACGTTCCCCTGGACAAGCGGAAGGGCGACACCCAAGGCGAGGGAGAGAGTGTCCTCACGACTGACGACGTCATGGAGGGCGTGCCCGAGATGCTCGACATCCTCCAGATCGAGGCGACCTTCCCCGACGGCCGCAAGCTGGTCACCCTCTACGACCCGATCCGCGCCCCGAAGTCGACCCCGAAGTCGGCCCCGATCGCCGCGCCGAGCATCTGAGGACGAACCCATGCCCTACTTCCAGTCGCTGACCACGCAGCCTTTCCCCACGGAGCCTGAGCCGGTCACGTTTCCCGTCACACAGCCTGTCCCCACACCGCCCGGCCCTGGCCAGACGTCCAGACTGCCCCTGCCCAAGCCCTCTGACCTGGCTCCGACCAAGACCTACGACTTTTCTCAGTACAGGGTGGGAGGAGTGTGGGTCAAGGACCCGACCACGAACCACGTGCTCAACTCCCAAGGCGACAAGGCCACTCTCTACGTGCTCAACATCGGTGACCGCGCCATCCAGATCGGGTCGCACATTCACCTGGGCGACGTCAACGAGAACCTGCTGTTCTTCGACGAGGACGGCGCCACCGAGCTCGACGACTTTCTGAAGAACACTCAGGACCGTGATGCGCGGGTCGCCGAGGCCAACCGGTTGCAGCTCGACCGGTCGAAGACGTCGGGGCAGGCCCCCTGGGGATGCCGCCTCGATATCGCTCCGGGGGACTCCGAGCGGTTCAGCCCCGAGTTCGCGCCCAGCGACCCGATCCAGGTTGTCAAGATCGGCGGGCGGCGGCGCGTTCCGGGCCTGAGCAAGGGCAAGACGGACGTCGCCCTCGACTGACAAGGCCCTCGCACACTCAGCTGGAGGAAGTAATGGCGGAAATCCCCCGCGAAAAGTACGCGAGGTCCTACGGCCCGACCGTAGGCGACCAGGTCCGCCTGGGCGACACCAACCTCTGGATCGAGGTCACCGAAGACCTGACCTTCGGCGGCAACGAGGCGATCTTCGGCGGCGGCAAGACCATCCGCGAGTCGATGCTGCAGGGCACCACCACCAGTACGCAGGGCGCCCCCGACACCGTGATCACCAATGTGATCATCCTGGACGTCGCCCCCGCCCAAGAACGGGGAAGCCGCAACGCCATCGTGCGTGCCGATGTCGGTATCAAGGACGGCAAAATCGCCGCGATCGGCAAGGCCGGCAACAGCGACGTCATGGACGGGGTCACCCCCGGACTGGAGATCGGCCCTTCCACGGACGTGATCTCCGGCGAGGGCAAGATCCTCACCGCCGGCGCCGTCGACACCCATGTGCATTACATCTCCCCCTCAGCTGTCATGGAGGCTCTCGCCACGGGGACGACCACTCTGGTCGGCGGCGGCGTGGGCCCCTCCGAGGGATCCAAGGCGACCACCGTGACCCCCGGCCCGCAGCACCTGGTGAACCTGCATCGCAGCTTTGACGACCTACCGGTCAACGTCCTGCTGCTGGGCAAGGGCAACACCGTCAGTAAGGAGGGCCTGGACGAGCAGGCGCTGGCGGGTGCCGGCGGTTACAAGATCCATGAGGACTGGGGGGCCACCCCGGCGGCTCTGGACGCCGCTTTGACGGCCGGGGAGAAGTGGGGTCTGCAGGTCGCCCTGCACGCCGACTCCCTCAACGAGGCCGGCTTCGTCGAGACCACCCTCGCTGCCATCGGCAATCGCGGCATCCACGTCTTCCACGCGGAGGGCGCCGGTGGCGGGCATGCCCCCGACATCCTGAAGGTGGCTGCCAAGGCAAACGCCCTGCCCGCCTCGACGAACCCGACGCTGCCGTACACGGAGAACACCGTGGCCGAGCACATCGACATGCTGGCCTCCGCCCACCACCTGGACCTCCGCAACGCGAACGACCAGGCGTTCGCCGACTCCCGAATCCGCTCCACGACCATGTTCGCCGAGGACGTACTGCACGACATGGGCGCGATGTCCATCACCTCCTCCGACGCCCAGGCCATGGGCCGCGTCGGCGAGGTCGTGACCCGCACCTGGCAGGTCGCGCACGTCATGAAGGAGTGGAGCTACAAGACCTTCAAGGACGCGAACTTCTTCTACCGGGCAGATCAGGGGGAGGGCGACAACGCCCGCGCTCTGCGCTACGTGGCCAAGTACACGATCAACCCCGCCATCGCCCACGGCATCGACGAGTACGTCGGTTCGGTGAAGGTGGAGAAGCTGGCCGACCTGGTGCTGTGGGACCCGCGGTTCTTCGCCGTACGGCCCGAGTTGGTCATCAAGGGCGGCGCCATGGTGCTCGGCAACCTGGGAGACCCGAACGGTTCGGTATCCACCCCGCAGCCCACCTTCCTGCGCCCGGCGATGGCCGCCGCGATCGGCTCCCAGGTGTCCTACTCGTTCGTCTCGGCCAAGGCCCTCAACCCGCCCGGCCCTAACCCGTACAAGAAGTTGAAGGGTAAGGGGGTGTTCAAAAAATCCCTGAAGGACACCCTCGGCCTGCGGCGCGAACTGAAGGGCGCCAAGCCGGTCAAGGGCGTCAAGAAGAAGGACATGGTCTTCAACAGCGAGTGCTTCGAGATCGACATCCACCCGACCAGGTTCAAAATCGCAGTGGAGATCCCAGGGGTCAAGCCGAAGAAGCACGGCCTCACAGAGCACCCGAAACGGAAGGGCTTCTGGTATCTCGACCAGCCGGACCCGCCGAAGAGCCTGCCGCTCACCCAGCGCTATCTGCTGTTCTGAGGCGACCTGTGAGCACCTCCTCACTTCTGCTCGCCCTGTTGGGTGACGCCCGGCTCCCGTCCGGTGGGCACACGCAGTCCGCCGGTCTGGAGCCGGCCTTGCGGGCCGGCATGACATCCGCCGAGGTCCCCGCCTACCTGCATTCCCGCCTCCGCACGGTCACCCGTGTGGAGGCCGGAACCGCCGTCGTCGCACGTGCCGTGGCAGCGGGCGGCCTCGACCTCGCCGAGGTCGAGGCCGCCTGGGCGGCCCGGACCCCCAGCCAGGCGCTGAGGGCCAACGGGCGGCGGCTGGGGCGCGGATATCTGCGCATCCTGCAGGCGCTCTGGCCCGGCCCCGTCGACGCTCGCGCGCGCACTTGGTCGCGCCCGGTCGTGCTCGGCCTGCTCGCCCACCACGCCGGGATGGACCCCGCCGACCTGGCCCGCCTGGTCGGGTACGACGACGCCCAGACCATGACGGCAGCCCTGCTCAAGCTCGATCCGCAAGACCCGCTGCTCATCACCGCGTGGGTGAACGACCTGCTGCCGGACATCGACGAGATGGCCGGTCAGGTCGCCCACCTGCACGCCCCCGAACAGATCCCTGCCCACGGCGCCCCTCTCATCGAGCGCTGGGCCGAGACCCACGACACCACCGCAGAAAGACTCTTCAGTGCCTGAAAACACCACCACCCCCACCCGCGCCATGCGCCTGGGCGTAGCCGGTCCCGTCGGCACCGGCAAGAGTTCACTGATCGCGACGCTGTGCCAGGCCCTCTCCGGCGAACTGCGCCTGGGTGTCATCACGAACGACATCTACACCGACGAAGACGCGCGCTTCCTCAAGAGCGCCGGAGTGCTGGACCCCGAGCGGATCCGCCCGGTGGAGACGGGCGCATGCCCCCACACCGCGATCCGCGACGACGTGACCGCCAACCTACTGGCGGCCGAGGACCTGGAGACCGACTTCGGCCCTCTGGACCTGGTCATCATCGAGTCCGGCGGCGACAACCTCACCGCGACCTTCTCCCCGGCTCTGGTGGACGCCCAACTGTTCGTCCTGGACGTCGCCGGCGGCGGTGACGTCGTACGCAAGGGCGGCCCCGGCATCGCCCGCGCCGACCTGCTCGTGATCAACAAGACCGACCTGGGCGAATACGTGGGCGTGGACGTCGAGCGCATGGTGCGCGAGGGCCACGAGGCCCGCCACGGCGCTCCGGTGGTCGCGCTGTCCCGGCACGACGCAGCGTCCATCCGGATGCTGACCGGTTGGGTCCGCGAAACCCTCGCCCACTACCGCACCGGCGACCACACCCCCGTCGACCCCGGCCCCATGGCCCCGCACTTCCACGCCGGCCAGAACGGCGAAGGCGGTCACACGCACACCCACGCCGACGGCACCACCCACGCGCACGACCAAGCTCCGGCGGATGCTGGGCAGGGCGCGTGACCGGCCCGACCCGCCTGAGCGTCACGACCGAGGACAGCCGCAGCCGCGTCCACCGCGCAACGGGGCACCTGACGGCACGGATCATGGACCAGGACGTCGACGGAGCCCGGGTCGGCCTGATCGCCATTCAGGCGCTGCTGCTGTCCGGTGACGACGTCCGCATCGAGGTCAACGTCGCTCCCGGCGCCTGGCTCGACGTCGTGGAGGCCACCGGCACCGTCGCCTACGAAGGCGACGCGCCGTCGTCCTGGACGATCGACGCCGACGTGGGCGACGGAGGCGTCCTGACCTGGGCGGGCAAGCCGTTCGTCATCTCGGACGAGATCGCCACCCACCGTGGCACGCACATCCGCCTGCACGGCACCGGCAAGGCGCTGATGCAGGAGAAGATCGTGCTGGGGCGCGCCGGGCAGACAGGCGGGGACCTGACCACGTCCCTGGACGCGAGCGACGACACCGGGCCCGTGCAGGTGGAATACCTCGACCTGGGACGGCAGGCCCGTCAGATGCCGGGCATCTTCGGGAGCCTGCAGTCCATGGACACCGTCACCGCCCTGGGATGGACACCCGAGCCCTCCGGTGAACCGGACGCGGGCGGCGCCGGGCCCGGCGAGACCTACTTCCCCCTGGACCGCTCCGGGGCCGTACTGCGGTGGATGGGAATCGGCCGATTCCGTGACCAGCTGTGCGATCCCACCTTCGCAGCCTGGCGCGAGCACGCCATGCGCGACTACCGACGCCAACGCGCTGCACAGCGCCTGCGCCGCGCAGCAGAGCCCGGCCTCGGAGAAGGCGCTTGCGGCCCGGCCGCGGACGCCACGGCATCCACGGCCAGGCGAGACATGCCTGCCCGGCGGTCCGTGGCCCCCTCAGCCTGATGCTCCAGGCCGGACGCCAGCCAACCGACTGGCAGCCGAGGGCGAAGGCCAGCAAGATGCCGCCCGTTCCGGTGCATCAGCAGCACGTTCGTCGGTGCTCCCCCCAGCTTGAGGGGTGCGATGGACGACAGGAAGCCGTGGGGCCGTAACGCACAACTGGTACGAGCGTTCGTCAACCTGCCGTGCAGGCCGCCTACTGAGCGGGGAGCAGCCGAGCTCCGCCGTCTCATACCAACGCGCCAGTGAGCCGTTTCCAACCTCACGCTGACGCGTGGTGAAGGACGAGTACGGCTTTCACGATGTCGGTGATGCGGTTGGTGCTGCAGCGGAGCTTGCGCAGCAGGCGCCAGCCCTTCAGGGTGGCCATGGCCCGCTCTCCGACGCAACGGATCTTGGCGTGAGTGGTGTTGTGTCGTCGCTTCCACTGCTTGAGCCGACGGCCTCGGAACGGGACACGGACGGGGCGTCCGGCGCCCTGGTACGCCTTGTCGGCCCAGCACTTGAGTCCTGCCGCCGCCAGGGCATTGATGATGCCGTGGGTGCGGGCGGCGGTCAGGTCGTGTGTGGAGCCGGGCAGTGCGGGTGAGGCCCACAGCAGCCGGCCGAGCGGGTCCGTGAGGACTTGGACGTTCATCCAGTGTCGTTTGTGTTTCCCGGAGTAGTACGGAGTATCGGCGGCGATCCGGTCGATGGGCAGCAGGGTGCCGTCCAGGATGATGAATGCCTTGGCGCGGGCTGTCGTCATCGCCTCGTCCAGCGTCGGTGCGAGCGCGGCCAGGACGTCGACGGCTTCACGGATGTAGCGGTAGACGGTCGCGATCCCGATGCCGAATCCGGCGGCGAGCTGGGCGTAGGTGTCGCCGCAGCGCAGATGGGCCAGGACGAGCAGGGCTTGCCTCCCGGCCGCGAGTCGCCGCCACCGGGTACCGACCTCCCGTCGCCGGACGACAAGTTGTTCGGCGAGGTACCGCAGGGAACGACTGGACAGATCTATGGACGACGGATAGACAAGCACGGAAGCTCCTGGCGGCACGGATGATCTTGGTCGAGAACCCGTCTACCAGGAGCTTCACCGTTGTGCTGACACGGCCAACTCCCAGTCATCACTGCCAGGTTGGAAGAGGCTCAGTAGTAGCGAGCTTCTCCTTCTTGCGCCAGTAGGAGCGCTTTGCTCGGCAGGAGCCTGAGCAGGTCAGCCGGACCTGTCCGTAAGCACCCCGGGTGAGTGGCGTCCCGCAGACGACGCAGCCGTCCGGTTGGAGGCCCGGGGGATGTCTGCGGCTGGCTGGGGCAGGGGTGGCAGCCCGCGATCGAGGCATCGGTTGATGTAGGCCCAGTGGCTGCAGCGCTTCGAGCAGTAGATCTTGTTGGTGGGGCCGGAGACGAGGGGGGCCTTGGCTTCGTCGGTGTAAGGCGAGAACGGTTGATGCCGAGTTCGGGCAACAGATGTTGATCAAGCGGGTCCAGACAGTCGTCGAGTTCCGAGAACGCCTCGTCGGCGTGTCGGGGCGTGACGAAGACCGATAGATGGCCCCGAGAGCCTCGGCCAATCGAAGCGGATCGAGGCTGCCTTGGGGCGAGTTGTGGTAGGCAGGGTTGCCGCCTGGCTTGAACCTCACGCGGTGTGAGGATGCATCGTGGCTCCATGACCACTTCTGCAACCTGGAAAGTAGGCCGACTCGCGGAGGCCAGCGGACTGACCGTGCGCACGCTGCACCACTGGGACACCATCGGTCTGCTCAGCCCCTCACAGCGCACCACGGGAGGACACAGGGAATACACCGAGGACGACCTCGTTCGTCTCTATCAGGTGCTGGCGCTTCGTAGTCTGGGGCTGGCGCTGGATACCATCGCCGTCTGTCTCGATGCGGGTGTCGATCCGATGCGGCTGGTCCGGGATCACTTGGCGGGTGTTGAGGCGTCCATCTCGGCGCTCGGTGTCCTGCGAGATCGACTCGTGCGGCTCGGTGAGGAGCTGTCGGCTGACCAGGCTCCGGCGGCCACGGCTCTGCTCGATGCGCTGCGGGCGATCGGCGGCACCGGTCCGGAGGGCGAGCACACCCTGGGCCGCCACCTGGATGCCGACGAGATACAGGTCCTGCAAACCCGTGCCGCCGCCCTGGGGCCCGCGATGCATTACCTGCTCGAAGTCGAGTGGCCCGAGTTGTACCGAAGAGCCGAACGACTGCGTGCGGATGGAACTCCTGCAACTGATCAGAAGGTTCGCCGGCTGGTGGCCCGCATGGATGAGCTGAGCGCGTTGTTCACCGGCGGCGATGCCGGTATCTCCGCCGGTGTGAGGGCCGCCTGGCACGACGATCCAGCCGCTATGTCGGGAGACCCCGGTGCTCCGGCCGACGACTGGCGAGAGCTGGCTGAGTATCTGGACCGCGCTCGCCACAGCTCCGCCTGACTCGCGCCTGCTGTGGTCGCCCCTTCATTCCCATGTGCCCCAAGGAGTCTGGTTATGAACCGACGGACCCGTATGCGTATCGCTCTGACCTCAACGGTCCCCACTCTCCTCGCCCTTCCCGTCATCTGTCCCTTGGCCACGGTCGGCGCGGTGCCGTGGGCCCTTCTCCTTGCCCTGCCTGTGGTGCTCGTGGTCCACGCCGCTGTCAACTTCTCCCGCCTGGATCAGAGGCTGTCGAAGGCTCGCTCCGGCCGCCCGAACTCCGTGTGAGCAGACGTAGTCTCCCGCAGTCGCCTCAACTGCCTTCGTTCAGAGCAGTGCAGGTTCTCAGCCCTGGGACTGCTGTTCGGCGCGGGCGCGGGTGGTGGCAAGGCGGTAGGAGTCGGTGCCGGTCTCGATGATGTTGCCGCCGAAAGTGAGGCGGTCGACGATGGCAGCGCAAAGGCGGGGGTCGGTGAAGGTCTTGGTCAGCTTCGTTGCCAGGACGTACTTAACGCGGAAGCCAGCCATCGCGGCCTCGGTGCCGAGGGCAATCAGCAGGTGGGATTTGCCGGTGCCGGAGTCTCCGATGAGGCAGAGGGGCAGGCCCTTCTTGATCCATTCGCACTTGGCGAGGGTGTGGATCATGGCTGCGTCGATGTTGGGGTTGGCATCGAAGTCGAACTTGCGAAGCGACTTGTCCCGGGGGAAGCCAGCGGCTTTGATGCGGCGCTCGGACCGTCGGCGGGCTCGGTCGTCGCATTCGGCCAGGAGGAGCTCGGCCAAGAAGCCGAGGTAGGACATCTGCTCTCGGCCGGCGGTCTCGGCCAGTTCTGGGAACTGGGAGCGGATGGTGGGCAGCCGCAGCATGCGGCATGCCTGGTCGACCGCGGTGGTGGCGGCCTGCTCGGTGAGTCCTCGCTGACGGGGAAGGGACACGGCGTTCTCCTCTATGAATGGGTGGGGCGGTCGGGTCGGCGGAGCCGCAGGAGCTGGTCATAGTGGGCGACGGAGGGTAGGGGCCGCTTGTCGGGCGGCAGAAGGGCCCGGACAGTCGCGGGCAGCGGGGATGTCCTGGTCTGACCGCCGACGGGTGACGACTGCTGAGGCTCCTCGGGATCGGTGTCGGCGTCGGCTGCCTTGCGGGCTTCCAAGGCGACGGCATCGGCGGTCAGGGCGCCGGTCTTCAAGGCCGCGGCGAGGCCGGTGACGAGGTGTTCGTGGGGTAGGTGCTGGCTGAGGAGGAGGACCTCGATCAGGGCCCGGGTGCCGTCGCGTTCACCGTGGGCTTTGACGGCGGCTTCCCACCAGGCGTCGTGCATGGGGGTCCGCCTCGTGCTGAGGGGACTGTCAGGCGCCCACCGGCCGGTACCACGCGGGCACAGTGAAGAGATCACGGTCGACGGTGAGACGGATCCGGTGGTCGCGAAGCTGGGCGTGCGGGTCTCGAACACCAAGTCGAGGCAGGACATGCTCACCCAGGAGCAGCGGGCAGCACTCGCTGAGCTGGGCGTCTACTGACGTTGTCGCCGTGATGTCGTCAGGGTGAGGCCGGTTTCGGCGAGGCATCCGTTGATGAGGTTGCTGCGGTACTGGATCTGGCGGAGA
>NZ_JBSFVU010000092.1:0-10615 GCF_053592475.1 Streptomyces sp. NPDC002671 | reverse complement strand
TCGGCCAGATCAGCCCGATCGCTTACGAACAACGATCAACTACGCTGGCCACCGCCGCATAACAACCGGTGTCCACGACCAAGGGTGAAGCCCCCCGGGTGGGTGGTGTCTACCCGGTTGTGGAGATGGTCACCTACGACATCGATTGCCAGATCCGCGTGCTCGGCCCCGACGTACCCGACCCCGGACTGCTCTGGGATCCCGCCGACTTCGAGACAGTGGACACCCGAATACCACCCGGCTGGACCCTGGTCATCGCCGACGGCCGCACCCGCCTCGCGGACGCCCGCTGGCAGCGCCCCGGCTTCTGGGCCGACTACGACCACGGCGACCCGCAGGCCCGGGCCGACTACGACCACGTCAAGCGCGAACTCCTCGACACCGCCCCGCCACCCGAGAACTGACCCCTGCGCCCGGGTGTCCCGCTCCCGCGCCCGGGCAGTCAGGTCGCAGCCCGACGGCGACGGACCAGATCAAGTGAGACAGCGGCCGACATCCGCGCTGGAGAGACCAGACCAACTGAGAAAACCTTCACCCCCGCCATCTCAACCAATCTGGTCGTCGCAGGTCACGGCCATAGACGCGGACCAGATCATCTGCGACGGGACATTTCTGATCACCTGCGTGGAGGACCCCTGGCTCCACATCACCGTCGTTATCAATAGGTCGAGCGAAAAAAACCAGGTGAAACACGCCACATGGTCTCTGGCATGTTAGCCTCGATGTTTCGTGACGGTCCGTCGGTTCATGCAATGGGCCGTTTCGGCTGCTCAGGCGGGTGGCGGGCATGGTTGCGGCCCGGCTGTCGCGTCGGGTGGGCGCCGGGTTCCACTGCTCCGGTCGCGGAACGGCTCGTTGGGGCGGGGCGTCGTTGCTGGTCAGCCGGGATTCGGCAGTGCCTGGAGTCGCGTGAACGCGGTGGTGATCAGCTGGGTCCAGGGCCAGTGCCGGGCCAGGCGGAGCCAGCGGCGGCGGCTGGTGGTGACGAGTTGGGCGGCGGCGGAGAACAACCTCAGTCGCAGGCGCTTGGGTTCCCACCGTCGGGTTTCGCCTGTGAGGGCGAGCATGGGCATCCAGGCGAGCAGGTCGAGGGCGATCTGGACGATCTCCAGCCAGATGCGGTTCTGGGCGACGTCGTGCAGGGGGAGATTGCGCAGGCCAGTGTCGCGGGCGGCGCGGATGCGGTCTTCGGCTCGGGCGCGCTGGCGGTGCTGTAGCTCCAGGGCCGCGATCGGGGTGTCGGTGGTGTTGGTGGCGAAGCAGGTGATGCGCATCCCGTCGGCGTCGGTGATGCGCAACTGGGCGCCAGGATGCGGCCGTTCCTTGCGGACGATCAGCCGCATGCCCTTCGGCCAGCCCTTCAGGACGTCGCCAGCGATTTCGGCGACCCAGGCGCCGTCGCGCACGTTGCCGTCGGGTTCGATCGCAGGTGTCCAGACCGAGGTGGGAACGAGGAGGACGGCCTGGTGGATCTGCTCAGTGATGACCATCCCGACCGAGTAGGACAGCCACCGTCCACGTGCGGTGAGCCAGTTGAGGAACTCGTGGGTGCCGCCGCCGGAGTCGGTGCGGATCAGCGTCCGTCGTCCGCGCCGGTGCTTCTTCGGCAGCTGGGCCAGCGCCAGGCGGGTGGCTTCGATGTGGTCGGCGGCGGTGTTGCTGCCCGCGTTGCCAGGCCGCAGCAGGCCTGCGACCGGCTCCCCGGAGCCTTCTGGGCCGTGGTCGACAAACGCGAACAGCGGGTGATGGCCGAAGGTCTTCTTCCAGGTCGCGGCCGCGTCCTGCTTCTCGGAGTGCGCCAGGATCAGCACGCCGTCGATGTCCACGACCACCTTGTCGCCGGCGTTCGGTGCGGTAGCGCCGGCCAACTTCCAGACCTGCTGGCGGACATCGGCCCTGGCCCCTCGCACGGCGGCCAGTGCCCGGGGACCGGCCGTGGCGAGGGGGTCGACCAGCCGGGAGACGGTCGGATCGGACGCGACCGCCCCGAACAGGTGGGGCTAAGCCCGCAACACGCCGATGTCTGCCAGGCAGTCCCCGCCCAGCGCGACCGCAATGGCGAGGTCGAGCAGGATCTTGCCCGGGTCGTGGACGGCCCGGGCCTTGCGCCACGGCGTGAGCGCCGCCGACAATGCGGCGTCCAAACCCGTCCGGCGTGCTGTCTCGATCAGCAGCAACCCGCCTGCCTGCGAGACGGCGCCGTTGCCGTTACCCGACACCCGCAAGCGCGGGTAGAAACCGATACGCTTGCTCACCTGGAAAGTGCCTCCAGCCGGTGCGGGAACAGGGACCTCGACAATCCCCATTCTCGCTGGTCAGAGGCACTTTTCGCGTAACTGATCACCTACCGGACAGCCCACGTCGAAGCGCGAGGTTAGTAGAGGGGGATGGGCTGGATGACGTCGCCAGACTCTCAAGAAGTCACCGAGCGGGCCCGGCCGGTGTGGGTGCTCACACCGCTGGAGAGCGTCGGGCCGTTGCGGTTCGGCATGAGCATGGATGAGGCGGCGATGGCGCTGCCGGAGACCCCTGAGCTGCGCCGATTCCAAGCCGAGCCCTATTTTCCAGAGATCGTGGGTATCCAGCTGGGGCTCCGCCCGGCGGAACCCACCGTATACGAGTACTTCGACGGCTCCGGCCGACTGTTCTGCGTCGCGACTGACGCCGTTCGCGGGCCGCAGGTGACTCTGGACGGGATGGAGCTGGCCGATGGCAACCCGGCCAAGCTGGAGCAATGGCTGTTCGATCTGCCCGACTCGAGGGGCGGCGTGTCCTATGGGCCGCGCGGAAACCCCGGGATCAACGACCTGGGCCTGGTCCTGCGAGTGCAGGACACCGCAAACGGACTGCTGACCCGGCCGGTGCTGGTAGGCCGCGACTGGGCCGACCGTTGCGCCGACGACTGGGAAGGCGCGATCCCCGAATGCGAATGGGTGGGCCACATATGGCCCCACCCATCGTTCCCACAGGACCGTGTCTGGCCTCCAGCTGGATACACACCGACCTGGGCAGGCCGGTGGTCGCCGCCGTTCTAACGGCGCGGCTCACTCCCGAGGCCAGTCTGGGCGGCATGGGGGTTGCTCACCTGAGAAGTGCCTCCGGCTGGTGCAGGAAGCAGGCCCTCGACAATCCTCATTCTCGCTGGTCAGAGGCACTCTTCAGCTACCTGATCACCTATAGGACAGTCCACCTCGTGAAAGCGCGAGGTTAGGGACGTAGCCGGGTCAAGAGAGTTGTCGATCGCGACTTGGGGACGACGGTTACTGCCTTTGAAGGAGGAGTGACCAAATACTCCAGCTGTAGATCGTGATCACGCAGTGAGTCGGCGCTCCTCGCGACCGCGCCGAGCCCACCTCTGACGCACGCGGTTGGTCGCCCACCGATAGTCAGGCGCACAGTGACCGGGAACGGTGCGCCTTGTGAGGACGTTGGTTGGGCATGGTGATGATGTCGGGCCTGCTGATCATGACAGTGTTAGTGCTCGTGCCTTTCCTGCTGGCGTCGGCCCGCTATGTGGTGGTGCGATCGGGACATCCGGACTGGCTGCGCCGCATCTTGGTTGCTCGCACCCCGAGTAGCGGACTCGGCGTGGGCGCCACTGTTACCGAAGAGCTGCATGCGTTCATGAACTCCAACAAGCGGGTGCAGTTCGAACAGCGCCAGGCAGAGCTGGTCCTGCGGGATGACATCCAAGATGGTGCGCCGCCCCGCATGGGCATAGATCTGGACTCGGGTACGGCGGTGGTCCGACGGCGGGGATAGTCATCCAGCTGTAGGTCATGATCTTGCTGGTCGGGGTGGTCCGCAGACAGGTGCGGCCACCGGTGATCATCGTGGTTTGTGAAGACAACGAACGATCAAGTCGTGGCCGCAGGGCACAGCATGGATCCTGCCCGCTGGCAGGAGACGTTCGGGGCCCTGAGGGGGCGTATCGCGGGACGGTTCGCCCGAGTGGAACCGCGCCGCCGGGCACGGGAGTTCGTGCTCGAGCTGCTGTCGGACCTGCCGCGCAAGAACTGCTGGACGATCGCCGAGTGGGCCGGGGAGGCCAGCCCACACGGCATGCAGCACCTGCTGTGCCGGGCCGTGTGGGATGCCGACGCCGTCCGCGACGACGTGCGCGAATACGTCGTCGAGCACCTCCACGACGATGCCGCGGTGCTGGTCGTCGACGAGACCGGCGACGTGAAGAAGGGCACCCACACCGTCGCCGTTCAGCGCCAGTACATCGGCACTGCGGGACGGATCGAGAACTCCCAGGTCGCGGTCTACCTCGTCTATGCAGGCGCCCGGGGACACGCGGCGGTGGACCGGGAGCTGTACATCCCGCGCTCCTGGACGTGCGACCCGGACCGCTGCCGGGCAGCGGGACTCGGCAAGGACACTGTCTTTGCGACCAAGCCGGAACTGGCCCGCACGATGATCGAACGGTTCTGGGACGCCGGACACCGCGTCGGCTGGGTCACGGGTGACGAGGTCTACGGCGGCAATCCGAAGCTGCGGGCGGCTCTGGAGGAACGCAGCATCGGCCATGTTCTCGCGGTGGCCTGCTCGGCCGAAATGACCATTGGTGCGGGCACGTTCCGTGCCGATGCCCTGGCCCGGAAGGTGCCGAAGCGGGCCTGGCAGAAGCTGTCGGCCGGGATGGGCGCCAAGGGACACCGCTTCTACGACTGGGCGGTCATCGACCTGGCCGACCCCCGCCCGGATCGCCACCAGCTGCTGATCCGCCGCAGCCGCACCACCGGCGAACTCGCCTACTACCGCTGCTTCTCAGCACAACCAGTGCCACTGACCGAGCTGGTGCGGGTCACCGGCTCCAGATGGCGGGTGGAGGAGACCTTCCAGGCTGAGAAGGGGCTGGCCGGACTCGATGAGCACCAGGTTCGCCGCTACCCCTCCTGGACCCGCTGGGTCACCCTCGCCATGCTCGCCCACGCCTTCCTCGCCGTCGTCCGCGCCGAGGAACACGCCCGCCGGCCCGCCCCCGAGGACCTGCTGCCGCTGACGTGCAACGAGATCCAGCGCCTGTTCATCACGCTCGTCATCCAGCCCGTCCACGAAGATTCCGTCCGGCCCCTGCGGCCCGACGGAGCCAAGCAACGCCAGCGACCTTCAGCCAGGGACAGCTGGCCGAACAAGGGTCACGGCCGAGGCCGTGACGACTCGTGCGCCCGCTCGGCGGCTCGGACGCTCGCCTCCAGTGCTGCCATCAGGTCCAGCGCCGGAGCGGGCTGCGCCGGCTCGACGAGCTCGCCGCCGGTGATCTTCGCGTCCACGAGCTGCTCAAGGGCGTGGGCGTATTCGTCGTGCACCTCGCCGACGTCGATGCCGACGAGTTCCCGGATCAGCACTTCGGCCAGCTCCAGCTCCCGGTCCGTGACCGGCGTGGAGGGCGCGAGGTCTCCCGGGTCGCGCAGTTCGTCCTGCCACAGGAGCGTCTGCAGGATGAGCATGCCGTGGCGGGGGCGGAGCAGCGCCAGGCGCTCCCGGCTGCGCAGGGCGACCTTGCAGATGGCGACGTAGCCGGTGCGGGCGAGTGCCTCGACGAGCAGGGTGTACGGGCGGTCGGCGTCCGGTCCGGGACCGGCGTAGTACGGCCGGCCGAAGCTGATCGGGTCGATGTCCTCGAAGGGCACGAAACCGAGCACATCGATGGTCTGCTTGGTGGGCAAGGGCAGGTGTGCGAGGTCCTCATCAGTGAGCGGCACCACGCGCCCGTCTGCCAGGGCAAAGCCCCTGCCCACTTGTTCGTAGGGGATCTCCCGGTTCTCGGCCCTGCAGAAGCGGCGGTGCTCGACACGGCTGCCATCGGCGAGATGGATCTCGTGAAGGCGCACGGGATGCTCCTGCGTGGCCGCGTACAACCGGACCGGCATCGCGACCAACCCGACCTGGACCACCCCGGACCACGTGGCCTTCATACATCCAGAGTCATCCGCCGGCAGACCGCACGCATCCCAGTCGCGGACCGCCCCATTTGATCACCACCCGGTCCCCTTACACAGCCAGCTACTGCCCTGGGGAAGGAGTGCAGTTACGTACCCGATTAGGCGGTAAGTCCGATCGTCGACCTGTCCCACTCGCCGCTTAGTGGTCGGCTCCAGAAGTCCTTCGGGGGTTGGCTTTGGAGCCGGTCGTGGGCCCCGTCGCTCAGGTGCACGAGGATCGCTGATTTGGGCGTTCGTTTCGAGTGAAGCTCGCGATCAAGTGGTGAGGGCGTAGTTCCGCTGGTCGGGGGTGGTGGAGAGGCGGTCGTGCTCGCGGGCGGTGTGGAAGCGCCGGGCCCTGCCGCTGACCTGCGGATCCTGTTGTTCCGTCAGTTCCCGTGCGGAGCCGAGTCGATCATGGTTGAATGCTGCGCGTCGCGGTGCCCGGGGGCTGGTGCAGCGCCCGGCCGCCCCCTCTTCAGGATTTGATGTAGGTCACATCGGCCCCATGTCACGAACGGAAGGGCAGCTTGCGTCTGGTGGTCGTCCGCACGGTGGGAACGACCAACTCGAAAGCGACAGCAGAGTGATGAACGCGACAGCAGCGCAGCAGCACGAGGTCCTGGTCCTGGGCGCCGGCTACGCCGGGCTTTCCGCCGCGATCCAGCTCGCGGCCCGCACCAGGAAGCGTGGGATCCTGCGCGTGACGCTGGTCAACCCCTACGACAACTTCACCGAGCGGCTCCGACTGCACATGACCGCCACCGGCCAGGAGACGGCCGAGATGAACATCCCGGAGCTGCTGGACGGCACCGGCGCGGCCTTCGTCCGCGGCTGGGTCACCGCCGTGGATGCCGAGGCGAAGACCGTCCGGATCGACGACGACCGGGTCCTGCGCTACGACACCTTGGTCTACGGCCTGGGCAGCATCGCTGACACGATCGCCGTCCCTGGCGTGGACGACCACGCCTACACCCTCAACAGCCCGGAGGACGCAGCCCTCCTCGCCGACCGGCTGACCCGGCTCGACGGCGGGACCGTCGTGGTCGGCGGCAACGGCCTCACCGGCGTCGAGGCCGCCGCGGAGATCGCCGAGCAGCACCCGGAACTCCAGGTGGTGCTGCTGGGCCGCGGGGAGCCGGGCGCGGGCATGCACCCGAAGGCCACGGCATACCTGGACGCGGTGCTCGCCCGGCTCGGCGTGCAGGTGCGCAGCGGCGTCGAGGTGGCCAAGGTGCTGCCGGACAGCGTCGAGCTCGCGGACGGCTCCAGCATTCCGGCGGACGCGGTGCTGTGGACCAGCGGCACCCGCGTCTCGCCGCTGGCCGCCGTCGCGGGCCTGACCGTCGACGAGCGCGGCCGTGTGGTCACCGACAGTGCGCTGCGCTCGGTCTCGCACCCGGATGTCTACGCCGTGGGCGACGCGGCGGCGATCCGTCAGGGCTACGGCGTGATGCACGGGACCTGCCAGGGCGGCATGCCCACCGGCGTGCACGCAGCCCTCGCCATCCTGCGGGTGCTGGCCGGCAAGGAGCCCAAGCCCTTCCGCTTCGGCTACTACCACACACCCGTCAGCCTGGGCCGGAACGACGCCGTCGTGCAGTTCACCCACCCCGACGACAGCCCGCGCCGGATCGTGCTGACCGGCAAGCGAGCCGCAAAGTACAAGGAGACGGTCACCGCCGCGCCGTGGCCGACCTTCGCCCGCATGAAGAAGATGCCCGCCTCGGGCGCCCTCTGGCCGCACGGCGGCCGCTACACCCGGATACGGAGCGCCAAGTGACCCAGCCGCAGCAGACCGGCCCCGACCAGCTCGCCTTCCAGCAGTACCGCACCCTGCTCTTCTCGGTCGCCTACCGCCTCCTGGGCACCGCCGCCGATGCCGAGGACGTGGTCCAGGACGCCTGGCTCAAGTGGTCGGCGGCCGACCGTTCCCAGGTCGCCGACCCCAAGGCCTACCTGACCCGGATCGTCTCCAACCTGGCGATGGAGCGACTCCGGTCGACCCGCCACCAGCGCGAGACCTACGTCGGGCCATGGCTCCCCGAGCCGATCCTCACCGGCCCGGACACCGCCGACGGCGTCGCCACGGCAGACTCGGTCTCCATGGCCCTGCTGGTCGTGCTGGAGACGCTGAGCCCCCTGGAGCGCGCGGTCTTCGTGCTGAAGGAGGTCTTCGCCTTCAGCTACGCGGAGATCGCGGAGGCGGTGGAACGCTCGGAGGCGGCGGTCCGGCAGGCCGCGCACCGCGCCCGCGAGCACGTCCAGGCCCGCCGACCCCGTTTCACCCCGGACCGCGCCCACCAACGCGACGTCACCGAGCGCTTCTTCGCGGCGGCGACGGGCGGCGACATCAACACCCTCATGGAGCTGCTCTCCCCGGACGTGACCCTGTGGACCGATGGCGGCGGCAAGGTCCGCCAGGCCCTCAAGCCGGTCATCGGCCTGGAGACCGTGGCCGGTTGGTTCGCCGCGCTCGGCACCGCGACCTACCAAGGCATCGAGCCCGGGCAGATGCGGGCAGAGCTCACCTGGATCAATGGCGGCCCGGGTGTGCTCTTCCGCGGCCCCGACCGCGTGGTCGCCACGATGACCTTCGATTTCGACCCGGAGGGCCGCATCTCGGCCATCCACAACGTGGCCAACCCGGACAAGCTCCACGCCGTCGCCGATGGCACCCGACACGAACTCTCCTGAACTGCCCGCTCGTCATCGACACCCTCCAGAACCCCCGTGAGCGCACGGGCCCGCTACCCCAGCACAGCCCGGGCCCAAGTGGAAGCGGATGCGGCAGGCCGTGGCCGCCGTGATCCACTCCTGTTGATCGGCTTACCTGCCTTGCCTGTTGCCGCTGCGCGCCCGATAGTCCTGACCGCCGCCGAGCGGCACCGGTTGAAGAAGGCGGCCTGGGGCCACAAGAGCGAGCACCGAGCAAGGGTGCGGGCGCAGATCGTGCTCCGGGCGGCTCGGGGCTGGTCCAACGCGCATATCGCCGTTGAGGTGGGAGTGCACGTGGACACCGTACGCACGTGGCGGGGCCGGTTCGCCGACCTGGGCCTGCCCGGACTAGCCGACCGCAAGTGCCCGGGGCGGCCTGCCGGCTTCCCGCCGAGGCCGGCGCACCACTGTCCCGATGGTCGTGCCCAGACCTGGCCCGCGAGGCCGTCGAGCGCGGCATCGCGCCCTTCCTGTCGGCATCCACCGTGCGCCGCTGGCTCGACCAGGACGCGATCAAACCCTGGCAGCACCGCTCATGGATCTTCATCACCGACCCGGACTCCGGCCCAAGGCGGCCCAGGTCCTGGACCTGTACGCCCGCACGTGGGACGGTGAGCCGCTCGGCGCGGACGAGTACGTCATCAGCGCGGACGAGAAGACCTCCATCCAGGCCCGCTGCCGCTGCCACCCCACCCTCCGGCCCGGCCAAACGAGAGCGATGCGGGTCAACCACACCTACGGGCGCGGCGGCGCACTGGCCTACCTGGCCGCCTACGACGTCCATCAGGCCACAGTGTTCGGCCATTGCGAACCGACCACAGGCATAGCCCCGTTCATGACCCTGGTCGCCCAGGTCATGAGCCAGGAACCCTACGCGAGCGCGAAGCGCGTGTTTTGGATCGTCGACAACGGCTCCTCCCACCGCGGCAAGGCCGCAGTGGACCGCCTTGTCACCGCGTTCCCGAACGCCGTGCTGGTCCACACTCCGGTGCACGCCTCGTGGCTGAACCAGGTGGAGATCTTCTTCTCCGTCGTGCAGCGCAAGGTCGTAGCGCCCAACGACTTCACCGACCTCACCCAGGTCGGGGAGCGGCTCCGAGCCTTCGAAGACCGCTACAACGCCACGGCACAGCCGTTCCAGTGGAAGTTCACTACCTCCGACCTGGACGATCTGCTGGCCAGGCTCGACCGGCACACCGCCGATCAACCAGAAGAATCCTCCGCCGAGCTGGCAGCGTGATCAACCCCCGAAGGACTTCCGGAGCCGACCACTTAGGTGGGGCGCCTGTCGGTTCCCATGGCGCCGTACCGTACCGGAAGTCGACGCCGTACGGGCCTTCCGGAACACCCGAACACCTGGTGTACTGGGCCAAGTTGTGCCCCCGCACGATCCAGTCCGGCGCGAAGAACACTGCAGGACCGGCCGGGCAGGGCAATCCCTGGCTCAAGGGCGCCCTCGGCGAGGCCGCCAACGCCGCCGCCCGCACCGACACCTTCCTCGGCGCCCGCTACCGGCGCATCGTCAAACGCCGTGGCCACGCCAAAGCCCTGGTCGCCGTCGCCCGCTCGATACTCGTCATCACCTGGCACCTGATCAACGAACCGGACGCCTCCTACCAGGAGCTCGGCTCCGACTGGCACCAACGCCACCTCAACCCCGCCCGCAAGACCCGCAACCTCGTCCGCCAGCTCCAGGCTCTCGGCCATCAGGTCACCCTCGAACCCGCGGCCTCCTGACCGACCCCACCCCGACATCCGGTCCGCAAGCGGCACGGATGCTGCCGCCTGCCCTCCCGAAGATCGATTTTCCGATCAGCATCAGCAGTTTCACGCGCTCATGCCGGAGAACGGCGTGCTGGCCCCGACCCCTGAGCCGATGCCCAGCTTCTGGGCGACCGCTTTCATCGCGGCCCACTCGGTGTCGTACTCCGGCCGCACCTCGGCGACCATCCGCACCGCACGACGGC
>NZ_JBSFVU010000091.1:0-10703 GCF_053592475.1 Streptomyces sp. NPDC002671 | reverse complement strand
GTGGCCCTGCGCAGCAAGGCCATTCGTGCGCTGTCCGGGCGTGGTGGCATGGTGTCCGTCTCGCTCGGTGTCGAGGACGTAGAGGAGCGGCTGTCGGCTTGGGGTGGTCGTCTGTCGGTGGCGGCGGTCAACGGCCCGGCTGTGGTGGTCGTTTCCGGCGACGCGGACGCCCTGGACGAGCTGCTGGCCGCCTGTGAGGCGGACGGTGTTCGGGCTCGCCGTATCGCTGTGGACTATGCCTCGCACTGCGCGCATGTGGAGGAGATCGAGGACGTCCTCCTGCGCGACCTTGCGGGAATCACCCCGCAGGCGGCGGCTGTGCCCTTCTACTCGACTGTGACCGCCGAGGTGCTGGACACGACCGGCATGGACGCGGGCTACTGGTACCGCAACCTGCGTCAGACGGTCCGCTTCGCCGACACCGTCCGCGCCCTCCTCGACGACGGCTTCCGTCTGTTCATCGAGTCCAGCGCGCATCCGGTGTTGACCATGGGTGTCGAGCAGACTGCTGAGACGTACGTCAACACCTCCGTCACCACGGTGGGTTCGCTGCGACGTGACGAGGGCGGCCTGAAGCGGCTTCTCACCTCCGCCGCCGAGGCGTTCGTCGGTGGTGCGGCTGTTGACTGGGCCGGCCTCTTCGAGGGCACCGGTGCCCAGCGGGTCGAGCTGCCGACGTACGCCTTCCAACACCAGCACTACTGGCTGAAGTCGCCGGCCTCGCGCGTCGGTGACGTAGCTGCGGTCGGCCTCGGCACGGCGGACCACCCACTGCTCGGCGCGGTGGTGTCGCTGGCGGACGCGAACGGGCTTGTTCTGACGGGCCGGTTGTCGCTGGCAGCCCAGCCCTGGCTGGCCGACCACCTCGTGCTGGGCCGGGTGGTGGTTCCGGGGACGGCGTTCGTGGAGCTGGCTCTGCGGGCGGCGGACGCGGCCGGATGCCGGACACTGGAGGAACTGACGCTCCAGGCGCCGCTGGTGCTGTCCGAGTCGGGCGCGGTGCAGGTGCAGGTCGTCGTGGGCGGTACCGACGATCCGGGGCGCCGCGATGTGGGGGTGTACTCACGCGTCGAGGGCGACGACGAGGAATCCTGGACCTGCCACGCCCGGGGTGTGCTCGCGGTGGCCGACGTGGAAGTCGGTGCGGCAGACGATGAGTTGACGGTGTGGCCGCCCGCGGGATCTGTGCCGGTCACGGTGGACGACCTGTACGAGCGGCTCGCCGGGCTTGGGCTCGACTACGGGCCGGTCTTCCGCGGCGTGCGGGCGGCCTGGCGGCAGGGCGAGGACGTGTTCGCCGAGGTCGCGCTCCCGGAGGAGCAGCGTGCGGAGGCGGAGCGCTTCGGCATCCACCCTGCGCTGCTCGACGCCGCGCTGCACGTGACCGGCGTCGGTCACCTGGGCGGCCCGGATGCCGGGGACGGGACGGAGACGGGCTCGGCACGGCTGCCGTTCGCGTGGAGCGGAGTGGCCCTGCACGCCACGGGCGCGTCCACGCTCCGGGTGCGCCTGTCCAGGACGGGCGCGGACGGCGTGTCGTTGCTGGTGGCGGATGCCAATGGAGCGCCGGTGGCATTCGTCGGCTCACTGGTGGGCCGTCCGGTCTCGCCGGCGCTGCTCGACAGTGCCGCGCGGTCGTCGCTGGACTCGCTGTTCACGGTGCGCTGGGAGGCGGTTCCGGGCGTGGCCACGGTGGCCGCCGCGGACGACTGGGCTGTGCTCGGTACGGAATCCTCGTGCCCCGGCGCCCTGCGCGCATCCGCCGGTCGTCTCGCGCCGACCCTCGCCGAGCTGTCCCCGGCTGGGGAAGGGACGTTCCCGCAGGTCGTCCTCCTGCCGTTCCTCTCCACGGCGGATTGGGCCGCGGACGCGGCGGCGGACGAAGTCGCCGCCGCCACCCGTGAGCGGACTCACCGGGCGCTGCACGCCATACAGGAGTGGCTCGGCAGCGCGGCTGCCGCCACGTCGAAGCTGGTCTTCGTCACGTGTGGCGCGATGGCGACCACGGCCGACGAGGATGTGACGGACCCGGCCGTGGCTGCCGTGTGGGGGCTGGTCCGGTCCGCGCAGACGGAGCATCCGGACCGCTTCCACCTGGTGGATGTCGACACCTGGGACGCCACCGCCGACGCGGCGCGCGCGGCACTTGGGGCCGAGGAGCCGCAGATCGCCGTCCGCGCAGGTGAGTTCCGCGCTCCCCGACTGGTCAGGGCGTCCGAGCCGACGGCGGCCGGAGAGGCCGGGGCCTGGGGCGCCGGGGGATCCGTACTGATCACCGGCGCGAGTGGTGTCCTGGGCGGTCTGATCGCCCGCCACCTGGCCGCCGAACACGGTGTACGTCATCTCGTCCTGGTGTCGCGCCGCGGCCGGGACGCCGCAGGCGCGGCCGAACTGGACGCCGAGCTGGCCGCCTTGGGCGCGCAGGCCGTGTTCGAGGCCTGTGACGTGACGGACCGCGAGGCGCTGGCCGGCGTGCTGGCCCGCATCCCCGAGGACACGCCTCTGCGCGGGGTGGTGCACGCGGCGGGTGTGCTGGACGACGGCGTGGTGGACGCGCTCACGCCCGAGCGGGTGGACACCGTGCTTCGGCCCAAGGTGGACGCGGCCCTGCTCCTGCACGAGCTGACCCGCGACCTGGACCTGTCGGCGTTCGTGCTGTTCTCGTCGGCCGCCGCGACCTTCGGCGCGGCCGGACAGGCCAACTACGCCGCGGCGAACACCTTCCTCGACGCCCTCGCCGCCCACCGGCGGGCGCACGGCCTGCCCGCGGTGTCGCTCGCCTGGGGCTTCTGGGCCGAACGCAGCGAGATGACCGGACACTTGGCCGACGCCGACCTGGCCCGCATGGCCCGCGGCGGCGTCGTACCGCTGTCGTCACAGGAGGGACTGGCCCTCTTCGACGCGGCTACCGCCGCGGACGAGGCGCTGCTGGTCCCGGTGCGGCTGGCAGGCTCGCTGCTCCGGGGCGGAAACGGGCCCGTACTGCCGCTGCTGCGCCGGCTGGTCCGTACCCCCGCTCGGCGCGCCGCCGCGGCCTCCGCGACCCCCGCCGCAACGCCCGACGGGCTGGCCGGCGACCTGGCCGGAATGGCGGAGGCCGAGCGGGAGCAGACCGTGGTGGACCTGGTGCGCACCCACGTCGGTGCCGTACTGGGCTACGCGCCGGGCGACGAGGTCGCGTCCGACCGGGCATTCCGCGACCTGGGCTTCGACTCGCTGACGGCGGTGGAGCTGCGGAACCGGCTGAACGCGGCCACGGGCCTGCGGCTGCCCGCCACGCTGGTCTTCGACTACCCCACGCCCGCGGGGCTCGCCCGGCACGTGCTGGACGAGCTGACGGCGACCGACGTTCTGGGCGCCGGCGCGCAACAGCCCGCGCGCACCACCTCCCGAACGGCCACGACGGCGGACGAGCCGATCGCCATCGTCGCGATGAGCTGCCGCTACCCGGGCGGCGTCCGCACGCCGGAGGACCTGTGGTCCCTGCTCACCCGGGGCGATGACGCCATGGCGGCGTTCCCGTCCGACCGTGGCTGGGACCTGGAGGCGCTGTACCACCCGGACCCGGATCACAAGGGCACGGCGTACGCCCGCGAGGGCGGCTTCCTGTACGACGCGGGTGACTTCGATCCGGCGTTCTTCGGTATCTCGCCGCGTGAGGCGCTGGCGATGGACCCGCAGCAGCGGCTGCTGCTGGAGACGTCGTGGGAGGCGCTGGAGCGCGCCGGAATCGACCCGGCGGCGGTGCGCGGCAGCCAGACCGGTGTGTTCGCCGGGATCATGCACCACGACTACGGCTCCATCACCTCGGTTCCGGACGGCATTGAGGGCTACATCGGCAACGGCACCGCGGGCAGTATCGCCTCGGGCCGTATCTCGTACACGTTCGGGTTCGAGGGTCCGGCGGTGACGGTGGACACGGCGTGTTCGTCGTCGCTGGTGGCGCTGCATCTGGCGGTGCAGTCGCTGCGGCAGGGGGAGTGCTCGCTGGCGCTTGCCGGTGGTGTGACGGTGATGGCGACTCCGGCGCTGTTCGTGGAGTTCAGCCGTCAGCGTGGGCTCGCTCCCGACGGCCGCTGCAAGACGTTCGCGGCAGGGGCGGACGGCACCGGGTTCTCCGAGGGCGCCGGCATGCTGCTGCTGGAGCGGCTGTCGGACGCGCGGGCGAACGGTCATCGAGTGCTGGCGGTGGTCCGTGGTTCGGCCGTCAACCAGGACGGTGCGAGCAACGGCCTTACGGCGCCGAACGGTCCGTCTCAGCAGCGGGTGATCCGTGCCGCGCTGGCCAGTGCGGGGCTCTCCGCCGATCAGGTGGACGCGGTGGAGGCGCATGGCACGGGTACGAAGCTGGGTGACCCGATCGAGGCGCAGGCACTGCTCGCGACCTACGGCCAGGACCGGCCCGAGGACCAGCCCCTGCGGCTGGGTTCGATCAAGTCGAACATCGGGCACACCCAGGCCGCCGCCGGCGTCGCGGGTGTGATGAAGATGGTGCTGGCGATGGAGCACGGTGTACTGCCGCAGACCCTCCACGTCGACGAGCCGTCGCCGCATGTCGACTGGTCCGCCGGTGCCGTCGAGCTGCTGACGGAGGCCGTTGAGTGGCCCGAGACCGGACGTCCCCGACGCGCGGGTGTCTCGTCGTTCGGCGCCAGCGGCACGAACGCGCACGTTGTCCTGGAGCATGTGCCGACGCCGGACACGGCGACCGACGACCGCCACGAATCCTCGCCGCCGGTGATGGTGCCGTGGGTGGTGTCGGGTAAGTCGGAGGCCGCGTTGCGGGGGCAGGCCGGGCGGCTTGCCGGGTATGTGCGCGACCGGGCTGAGCTGGCGCCGGTGGATGTGGCGTCGTCGTTGGTGTCGGGTCGGTCGGTGTTCGAGCATCGGGCTGTGGTGTTGGCCGGGGGGCTTGAGGGCTTCGGGGCCGGGTTGTCTGCTGTGGCTTCGGGTGAGCCTGCTGCTGGTGTGGTGCAGGGGCAGGTGGCGCCTGGGAAGCTGGTGGTGCTCTTCTCTGGTCAGGGCAGTCAGCGGGCGGGTATGGGCCGTGAGTTGTATGCGGCTTTCCCGGTGTTCGCCGAGGCGTTTGATGAGGTGTGTGCCGAGTTCGATGGTCTGCTCGGCAGGTCGTTGCGTGAGGTCGTCTTCGAGGACGGCGACGCATTGGATGCGACGGTGTTCACGCAGTGTGGTCTGTTCGCTGTGGAGGTCGCGCTCTACCGTCTGACCTCGTCGTGGGGTGTGACACCTGACATCGTGGGTGGCCATTCGATCGGTGAGATCGCGGCTGCGTATGTGGCCGGGGTGTGGTCGCTGGCGGATGCGTGTGTGTTGGTGGCGGCGCGTGGCCGGTTGATGCAGGCGCTGCCCTCGGGTGGTGTGATGGTGTCCGTTCGTGCACCGGAAGCTGATGTCCTGCCGCTGCTTGCGGGCTTGGACGAGGTAGGTGTGGCGGCGGTCAACGGGCCGTCGTCGGTGGTGATTTCCGGTGCCGAGGCTGCGGTGGTGTCCGTGGTGGAGGAGCTGGAGCGGAAGGGTGTGAAGACCCGTCGGCTGCGGGTGTCGCACGCGTTCCACTCGCCGTTGATGGAGCCGATGCTCGCCGAATTCCGGCAGACCGTCGAGCAGTTGACGTACTCGGTGCCGCGTATATCCGTGGTGTCGAACCTGACGGGTGCGCCGGCCGATGTCTGTGACCCGGAGTACTGGGTTCGGCATGTGCGGGAGGCGGTGCGTTTCGCCGACGGTGTCGCCTATCTGGCGGCGCAGGGCGTGACGGCATGTCTGGAACTGGGCCCGGATGGTGTGTTGTCCGGGATGGGTCAGGACAGTGCCCCGGAGATGTTGTTCGCTCCGGTGCTGCGCAAAGACCGGGACGAGTCCGGTTCGTTGTTGGAGGCGCTGGCCCAGGTGTATGTCCAGGGCCAGAGCGTGGACTGGGCGGCACTGCTTACCCCGGCCCGTCCTCGGCAGGTGGAACTGCCCACCTACGCCTTCCAGCGCGAGCGCTACTGGCTGGAATCGGTGCCGGCCGCGGGTGATGTGTCGTCGGTCGGCCTGGGCGAGGCGGATCATCCGTTGCTCGGTGCGGCCGTGACGCTGCCCGACTCCGACGGCTGCCTGTTCACCGGTCGCGTGTCTGCCCGTACGCAGCCGTGGCTGGTGGATCACGCGGTGCTGGGTGCCGTGCTGGTGCCGGGGACGGCCTTCGTCGATCTGGCGCTGCACGCGGGCGCCCGGTTCGGCTGCACGCGCGTGGACGACCTTGTCCTTGAGGCGCCGTTGGTCCTGCCGGAGAACGGCGGGGTCCAGCTCCAGGTCGTTGTCGGCGGTCCGGACGACGGCGGCCGACGCCCAGTCAACGTGTATGCGCGGCAGGAGTCCGGCGACCCGGACCAGCCGTGGACGCGACACGCGGGCGCCGTCCTGACCACGGGGCCGACCGAGACGCCTGGTCCGGTGTCGGACGAGCCGGGAGTGTGGCCGCCGGCCGGGGCCGAGGCGCTGGACATCGAGGGCATGTACGAGCGGTTCGCGCTGGGCGGGCTGGCGTACGGTCCGGTGTTCCAGGGGGTACGGGCGGCCTGGCGGCGCGGCGGCGAGGTGTTCGCCGACATCGCTCTGCCGGAGGAGCACGTGGCGGAGGCCGTGCGCTTCGGACTCCACCCGGCGCTGCTGGACGCGGCCCTGCACACGGCAGGGCCGGGCGGCCTGGTGGACCAGGGCGAGGAGGACCAGGAGCGGATCAGGCTGCCGTTCGTCTGGAACGGCGTGTCCCTGTACGCCACCGGAGCCGGCCGGGTCCGGGTGCGGCTCGCGTCCGCGGGGACCGACGGGGTGTCGGTCGTCGTGGCGGACGAGTCCGGCCGGCTGGTGGCCTCCGTGGACGAACTGGTGACGCGCCCGGTCACGGCCGAGCAGATCGACACGGCCCGGGGCGCTGCCCTCGGCGAGTCGCTGTTCCGGCTCGACTGGCACGCCATGCCGCTCCCGGTGACCGACATGCCCTCCGCGCTCCGCTGTGCCGTCGTCGGCGAACCGAGCGAGGCCGGTCTGGCCGCCGGCCTGCGGTCGGGCGGCTGGGACGTGGCGACGCATGCGGACCTGAAGAGTCTGGCCGAGGCCCACACCGGCTTGGACGGGGAGGGCGACGACGCTCCTCTTCCGGAGTGGGTCTTCCTCCCCGTGCCGGGCGCTCTCGACACCGGCACCGGCGAGGGAGAGCGGCTGCGGTCCACGGTCGCCGGGACACTGGCGTGGGTGCAGGACTGGCTGGCGGACGACCGGTTCGCCGACGCGCGCCTGGTGATCGTCACCCAGGGCGCGGTGAACACCGCACCGCTCACCAAGGACCCGGCCGAGCAGGCCGTGGGTGACGCGGCCGGGGCCGCCGTCTGGGGCCTGGTGCGCTCGGCGCAGGCGGAGCACCCCGACCGGCTGCTCCTTCTCGACGCCGACGACCCGGTCGAGGCCGCGTCCGGAGCTGTGGCCGCCGCGCTCGCCTCGGGAGAGCCGCAGCTGGCGGTACGCGCGGGACGCGTCCTGCTGCCCAGACTCGTCCGCGCCTCGGAGACCGGACCGGCCGTGCGAAGCGACTCGTCCGTTGCCGGCGGACCGGCCGCGACCTGGGACCCGCGGGGCACGGTGCTGATCACCGGCGCGAGCGGCACTCTCGCCGGTCTCGTGGCCCGGCACCTCGTGGCCGAGCACGGGATACGGCACCTGCTGCTGCTCAGCCGCAGGGGCGCCGAGGCGGACGGGGCGGCGGAGCTGACGGCCCAACTCACCGAGGAGGGCGCCTGCGTGACGTGGGCTGCCTGTGACGTGGCGGACCGGGACGCCCTCCGTACCGTGCTCGCAGGTATCCCCGCCGAACACCCACTGAAGGGCCTGGTGCACGCGGCGGCCGTGCTGGACGACGGAGTCGTCACCTCGCTGACCCCGCAGCGGATCGGCGCCGTGCTGCGTCCGAAGGCGGAGGCAGCCGCCGTCCTCCACGAACTGACGGCCGACGCCGACCTCACCGCGTTCGTGCTCTTCTCCTCCGCGGCGGGCACACTGGGCGCCGCCGGGCAGGGCAACTACGCCGCCGCGAACGCGTTCCTCGACGCACTCGTGACCCGGCGCCGTGCCCAGGGCCTGCCCGGTCTGTCACTGGCCTGGGGGCTGTGGGAGCAGCGCAGCGCGCTGACCGGTGGCCTGGGCGAGGCGGACCAGCGGCGCATGGCCGGCATCGGGCTCGGCGGACTGCCGACGGCCGACGGACTCGCGCTGTTCGATGCCTGCTGCGCCGGCGAGGCCCCCGTGGTCGCCCCGATGCGGCTGGACGTGGCGGCCGTACGGGCGTCACTCCGGGACAGCGGCGGCGAAGTGCCGCATGTTCTGCGGGAGTTGGTGCAGGCGCTGCCTCGGCAGCGGCAGGCCGCGGAGACCGCAGGGGCGGCAGCGGCAGGTCTGCGGGAGCGGCTGGCCGGTGCGCCGGCGGCGGAAGGCGAACGCATCGTGCTCGACGCCGTGCGCCGCAATGTCGCGGCCGTACTCGGCCACGGCGGAATCGAATCCGTAGAACCGGCCCGCGCTTTCAAGGATTTCGGATTCGACTCCCTGACGGCCGTGGAACTGCGCAACCGGCTCAACGCGGTCACCGGACTGCGGCTGCCCGCCACTCTCGTATTCGACTATCCGACCCCGACGGCCCTGGCCGCCTTCCTGCACCAGGAGGTGGCCCCCCAGGGCGCACCCGGCGGTGGCACCGGTGACGTGCCCGTGTCGGTGGGCCTCGACCGGCTCGAAGCCGGGCTGTCGGCCATGTCCTTGGAGGAGATCGGCCGCACCGACGTGATCGAACGGCTGCGGAGCCTCCTCGCGAAATACGGCGACGCACAGGAAGGAACGGAAGGCGCCGATCTCGCCGAGCAGCTCGAATCGGCGACGGACGGCGACCTCTTCAGGATGGTGGACGACCTCGGAATCAGCTGAACCGACCGTCCTGACGTACGAGCGACCACCCTCGGTCGAAGTCGACCCCTTTCCGCCGACTGCCTTGTGGCCGACTGCTTTTGATGGGAAAGCACGATGAGTAACGAAGACAAGCTCCGGGATTACCTCAAGCGGGTCATCGCCGAACTGCACCAGACGCGGCAACGCCTGCAGGAGGCGGAGACCGCGGACCACGAGCCGATCGCCATCGTGGCGATGAGCTGCCGCTACCCGGGCGGCGTCCGCTCCCCGGAGGAGCTGTGGCAGCTGGTGTCCACCGGCGCCGACGCCGTTTCGGGCTTTCCCGAGGACCGCGGCTGGGACGTGGAGGGGCTCTACGACCCGGACCCGAACGCCGTCGGCAAGAGTTACGCGCGCGAAGGTGGCTTCCTGCACGCGGCCGGCGACTTCGACCCCGCGTTCTTCGGCATCTCGCCCCGCGAGGCCCTGGCCATGGACCCCCAGCAGCGGCTGCTGCTGGAAACCAGCTGGGAGGCCTTCGAACGCGCGGGCATCGATCCGGCCTCGGTACGCGGCACCCGCACCGGTGTCTTCACCGGCGTCATGTACCACGACTACGGCGCCGGCCTCGACGCCGTGCCCGCCGGCCTCGAGGGCTACCTCGGCAACGGCACCGCCGGCAGCATCGCCTCCGGTCGAGTGTCCTACACGCTCGGTCTGGAAGGCCCGGCCGTCACCATCGACACGGCCTGCTCGTCGTCCCTGGTCGCCCTGCACTGGGCCGCCCAGGCCCTCCGCCGGCGCGAGTGCATGCTCGCGCTGGCCGGTGGCGTCACGGTGATGTCCACTCCCGGCACCTTCGTGGAGTTCAGCCGCCAGCGCGGCCTCGCCCCCGACGGCCGCTGCAAGCCGTTCGCCGCGGGCGCGGACGGCACCGGCTGGGGCGAGGGCGTCGGCATGCTCCTGCTGGAGCGCCTGTCCGACGCGCGCCGCAACGGCCACCCCGTGCTTGCTGTCGTCCGGGGCTCCGCCCTCAACCAGGACGGCGCGAGCAATGGTCTGACGGCGCCGAACGGGCCCTCTCAGCAGCGGGTGATCCGGGCGGCTCTTGCGGACGCGAGGCTCTCCGCCAAGCAGGTCGACGTGGTGGAGGCGCACGGCACGGGCACGACTCTGGGTGACCCGATCGAGGCGCAGGCGCTGCTGGCGACCTACGGCCAGGACCGGCCGGAGGGCCAGCCCCTGCGCCTGGGCTCCATCAAGTCCAACATCGGGCACACCCAGGCCGCGGCCGGCGTCGCCGGGATCATCAAGATGGTGCAGGCGATGCGGCACGGGCTGCTGCCGCAGACGCTGCACGTGGACGAGCCGTCGCCGCACGTCGACTGGTCCGCGGGCGCGGTCGAGCTGCTCACCGAGGCCACCCCGTGGCCGCAGGCCGAGGAACCCCGCCGGGCCGGTGTGTCGTCCTTCGGTATCAGCGGCACCAACGCCCACATCATCCTCGAAGAGGCTCCCGCCGAGGCTCCGGAGGACGAGCCGACCGGGGCCGTCGTGCCGCCGGTGGTGGTGCCGTGGATGCTGTCGGGCAAGTCCGAGGCCGCGCTGCGGGCCCAGGCGGCAGAGCTGGCCGCCCATGTTGCGGAGCTGTCACCCGTGGACGTCGGCTTCTCGCTGGCGACGGGGCGGTCGGTGTTCGAGCACCGGGCTGTGGTCCTGGATGGTCTGCCGGGTGTTGAGGCGCTTGCCGAGGGCCGTGAGGT
>NZ_JBSFVU010000090.1:0-10728 GCF_053592475.1 Streptomyces sp. NPDC002671 | reverse complement strand
GTGCTCAACTCGTGCCGGTCAGCCGGTCAGCCGGTCAGCCGGTCAGCCGGTCGTCAGGGCGGTGTCGTCCACGACGAAGCTGGTCTGGAGGGAGGAGTCCTCCACGCCGTTGAACTTCAGGGTGACCGTCGAGCCCGCGAACGACGACAGGTCGAAGCTCTTCTGGGCATAGCCAGAGGCGTGGTTGCGGTTCGAGTAGGTCGCCAGGGTGGTCGAACCGGCGGTCACCGTGAGCTTGTCGTACGCGGTGCTGGTGGTGGTCTCCGAGGTGTCGATGTGCAGGTAGAAGGTCAGCGTGGCCTTGCAGCCGGCCGGGATCGTCACCGACTGGGACAGCGTGTCGGTGTGCGAGGAGCCGTAGCCGTCGAGCCAGGCGTAGTACGAGCCGCCGTGGGCCGCCTCACCGGTGTCGTTGGTGATCACACCGCTGGTCGCGGTCCAGCCGGTGCTGCCTGACTCGAAGCCGGGGTTGGCCAGCAACTGGGAGGAGGAGCAGCCGCCGCCCCCGCCGGAGCCCACGGTCCAGGTGAAGGAGGTCGAGCCGGAGGCGCCGGTGGAGTCCTTCGCGGTGACCGTGACCTGGTAGGTGCCCGCGGTGGAGGCCGTACCGGAGATCAGGCCGGTGGAGCTGTTGATGGACAGCCCGGTCGGCAGGCCGCTCGAGCTGTAGGTGAGGGCCGCGCCCGCGCTGTCGGTGGCCTTGATCTGCAGGCTGACCGAGCTTCCGGTGGTGGTCGACTGGCTGCCGGGGTTGGTGACGGTCACCGTGTTGCCGCTGGAGCTGCCGGCGGTGAAGGCGGCGGTGCCGTTCGGGGTGCCCCAGCCGGTCGGGCCGTCGTAGCCGGTGCCCGCGGTGCAGAAGTACGACGGGGAGCAGCTGCCATTGTTGCCGCTGGTGACGTCGTACAGGTTGCCGGTGTGGGAGTACGGGTACTTCGCCGGGTAGTCGCTCGCGCCCGGAGTGCCCGCGAGGGCGTAGACGGAGGCGATGATCGGCGAGCTGGCGCTGGTGCCACCGTAGACCGCCCAGCCGGAGCCGCCGTAGGTGTCGTAGACCGCCACACCGGTGGCCGGGTCGGCAACGGCGGAGACGTCGGCCTCCATGCGCTTGGAGCAGCCGGTGTCGGTCTGCCAGCTCGGCTTCGGGTCGTAGGCGGAGCAGCCGGAGCCGGTGCCTTCCGTGGAGTTGGTCTGCCACACCGACTCGCTCCAGCCGCGGGAGTTGGAAGCGGTGGTGAGCGCGGTGCCACCGACGGCGGTCACGTACTGGGAGGTCGCCGGGTACTCGGCGCCGTAGGCGGAGTCACCCGAGGAGACCGTGATTGCGACGCCTGGGTGCTTGAAGTACGAAGTGTCGTCGCTGGTCTGGGAGGAGTCCTCGGAGCCACCCCAGCTGTTGGAGATGAACTTGGCGCCGAGTGCCACGGCTTCGTTCTCGGCGGCGCCGAGGTCGGCCATGGTCGCGGAGTTGGCCTCGACCAGGATGATGCTGCAGTTCGGGCAGACCGCGCTGACCATGTCGATGTCGAGCATCTCTTCACCGGCCCAGCCGGTGTCGTTGGTCGGCAGCGAGGTGGTGGAGCCGGTCTGGCTGACCTGCTTGAAGCAGCCGTTGGCCTTGGTGCAGGACGACAAGCCGTACGTGGAGCGGTACGTGGCCAGGTCCGACTCGGCATTGGGGTCGTTGTAGGCGTCCACGATGCCGACGGTCATGCCCGTACCGGCCGTGGTGGGCAGGTTGTAGGCGCTGTGCAAGTTGGCCGGAGAGAGCCCGGAGGGGGTGGCCGCGAGGGCGGCGGCCAGGCGCTGCCTGATGTCGGTGCGGCGCTGGGCGAAGCAGGACGCGTGGCCCGGCTTGGCGATGGCGCACAGGTGCTGGGTCGGCACCTTCTGGCCGGCCTTGCCGGTGGCGTGGAAGGTCTGCCGCGTCGGGTCGGTCAGGGCCTTGGCGTTCTGCGTGACCTTGGAGGTGTGCGGGTGGGCCGCTGCGGGCTGGGCGCCGGCCGTGGGGGCGGCGACGAGTCCGGCGACGGTGAGGGCAAGGGCGGGGAAGGCGACGGCGACGAGCCTTCGCAGACTCCGTCTCCGCCCGCTCGGGTGTGACTCACGCATGGGGAACTGCCTCCGGTTGACGTGGGGATTCACACTGGATGGGCAGGCCCGTGATTGCGCGTAGCGGCGGCAGGGACCGCGCAGTCATGAGCATGACATTCACCCCACATGGCGAATGAACGTGACATGACAGGGTGCGGGAGGAACATACGTCCGAAGCGCGCAAACCGGCAGCGCCGCAGGGATTTCTTTGCCCCTCCATAGGATGGGGTTGGGCACTCCATTGGAGAGGCGCGAGGCAGGCTTGACGTAGCTCACAGGAAGATCCGCAAGCGCTCTGGCCGGGGTCATGCGAGCGAGTACGGCCACGACTACGAGTACGGGAATCCTCCCGAGTCGATACCTCGCCCCGGCTACGGACCCGATGCCGGCGCGGGCCACATCCCCTCCCCGGCGATGGGCGCGCCGCAGTGACTGGCACCGGACATGGTCCCGACCACGGCCCGGGAGCCGGCGCCGGCGGTCACGGACACGCGCACACCCACGGACCCGCCGCGCCGGTCTCCCGGCACCTGCGCAAGGTCATCGCGGCGATCCTGATCCCGTTCACCGCCGCAGTCGTGGTGGGCCTGGTGGTGCTGTGGCCGGGCGATGCGCCGCCCCACAAGCGCACCGGTGTCGGCTTCGACCAGCAGACCCAGCAGGCGACGGTCACCAAAGTCGTCGAGGTGAGCTGCAAGTCGGTGAACGCCTCCGGCGAGACCCCCACCGGTGACACCTCCACTGCCGAGGGCAACTCGGCGCAGCAGGAGGCGAATGGCACCTGCCACAAGGCCACGATCCGAGTCGACACCGGCAAGGACAAGGGCCGCACCTTCACCGAGATCGTGCAGCCCGACCAGGCGCGGCAGCTGCACCAGGGCGAGAAGGTCGTCGCCGCATACGAACCCTCCGCGCCCAAAGACCTGCACTACTCGGTCACCGACGTCAACCGCCGCTTCCCGATGGGCCTGTTGGCCGGGATCTTCGCGCTCGCCGTCGTGGCGGTGGGCGCCGACTGCGTGGCGTGATGGCGCTGGTCGCGCTGGCCATCAGCTTCCTGTTGCTGAACTTCTTCATTCTCCCGGCGGTCCTGCAGGGCTCGAATCCGCTGCTCGTGGCGGTGGTCGGCTCGAGTGCCATCATGCTGACCGCCCTGTACATGTGCCACGGGATGCCGGCGTCTGCACCGCCGCTATGAGCGCAAAGCCAGTCACTTCCTGGCTTTCACCAGCATCGACTGCACCCTCATCTGCTACCGGCGACTCGGCAATTGAGAGGCTTGTAGGAGTGTCCGACGGATCACGCGACTCGTGCTCTGCCAGCTGCGCCAGCCCGCTGCCGAGTGGCCGTGGCGGAGGTCACTCCGGACTACCTCGCATTGCGGCCGGAGGACCGATGCGCCCGTGCCAGGGTGATGATCGATTGGCGCAACGGTGGGCCTGATGGGCGCAGTGGGGCGTGTCGTGGTGGTCAGAGGTGGCGGCACAGGCATTGGACGGGCGATCGCCGTGTGGTACGCCGGAAGGCGCTCATCCCGTACAGGCAGTCGCGGTCGGCCTGTCCGTACCAGAGGAAGTCGAGCGGGATCTGGAGAACCTTCCTGCAAACGTGGATGTGCGGGTGAACAACGCGGGCGGGCGCGGCGGGCCTGCTCCGGAGGGGGCCTGAAGGAAGTCGCCCAGCAATGGCGCCGGGTCTTCGACAGGAACGTCTTGCCGGCCGTTCTGCTCACCGAAGCGTTGCTGCCGCGCCCGGCCCGGTCCGGCAGCCGTCTCATCACCATCGGCTCCGCCGCCGCTCTGCGGGGCAACGGCGCCTATGGAGCCGCCAAGGCGGCCTTGACGGCCTGGAACCACACGCTGGCACAGCAGTTGGGACGGTACGGTGCGACAGCCAATGCCGTACTGCCGACGAGGAGGAGCTCGCCAGGCGCCGTACCCAGACTCTGGTCGGCATGGTGGGGGAGCCGGAGGACATCGCAGTGGCTGTCGCCTTCCTTGCCTCGCCCGAGGCCCGCTACATCACAGGCGAGTTCCTCAACATCAACGGTGGTGCATTGCTCGGGCGTTGAGCATTGTCGTCCAGGTGCCATTGGTCCCCCGGCCGTGGCCGGCAGTGGCGCAGTCCATCGGCATAGGCCTGCCCGAACTTCACCACCACCGCCGGATGGTCTCGTGGCAGACGATCACGCCGCGCTGCAGCATCACCATGACAGAGGGCCCGCCTCGTCGAAGTAGCCGCCGGTCGGGCCGTCTGGCCCCAGCTGAGCCATCCGAACGATAATCTCGGCGCCCTGCTCGACGCTCTGCGTGCCCTCATGCCGGTTCAGGTCCGTCGCGGTGTAGCCGGGCTCGACGGCGTTGATCCGCATCCGCGGGAACGCCTTGGCGAACTGCACGGTGAGCATGTTGACTGCGGTCTTGGAGGTCGGGTAGGCGACCCCCGGGTAGCCCTTGCCGGCTTGAGCCAGCGAGGCCAGGCTGCTGCTGACATTGACCACGACCGGGGCGGCGGAGCGTTCGAGCAGTGGCAGGAAGGCGTGGGTCACCCGGACCAGCCCGAAGACGTTGGTCTCGAACACCTCCCGCATCACGTCGGCGGTCAGCTCCGCGGCGCCGATGATGTCGCCTCCCGGTGAACGCACCTCGATTCCGGCGTTGTTGACCAAGACGTCCAGGTCGCCGTCGGCCTCAATGGTAGCCACCGCGGCGGCGACCGACGCATCGTCGGTGACATCGAGTTGCACGAACCGGGCGCCGAGCTCGGCTGCTGCGGCCGCGCCCCGCTCGATGTTGCGCGCTCCCAGGTAGACGGTGTGGCCCGCGGCGGTCAGACGGCGGGCGGTCTCGTGGCCGAGGCCTTTGTTGGCCCCGGTGATTAAGGTTGTCGTCATGGGGCACAGCTTCCCCTCGGGATGAGGCGATCGGCCAGTGGTTTACGACGCGGCTCGACCAGGGCGCCGAGGCCCACCATGCGACATCGAGATCTGGGCCAAGGTGACCGAACTGGCGGCGCCGCAGGCATGTGTGCCCATCGGGCTCGCGGCCGACCACGTGGGCCTGCAAGATACGGCCCGTGTTGCCTGGCAGCGGGCCGCCGACCTCGGACGTTCGGCCGGCGCCATGTACAACCTCGGGCTGCTCTTGACAGGGGAGGGGGATGCGGAGGGTGCCCGTGCCCGGTACACCCGGGCCGCCGATGCAGGAGACCCCGGCGCGGCAGAGGCCCTGGCCGCACTGCTTCAGGAACAGGGTGGCGATTTCGAAGGTCCTTCACGCGCGTAGGTTTCACCGGCTCACGGGTGTGCGGCCAAGGGGCACAGACCACTTTTCAGTGGCGCGGCATCTTCAGCCTGCGCTTCCCGCTCGCCGGAAGACTTTGACCATAAAGGGGCACCCGTGATCAGGGGGCGCCTGAAAGGCCGAATGCGTCTGCTTCTTCCCGCACCTGTAGGCGGAAGTGCCTCCATGTAGCACCAGTACTGGGCAGCACCGTCTCCATAGTCATGTCCCGGGCATGCCGATGGTGGACAACTGCTCCACCCGCTCCGGCGACAGCGTCGTGGCCCTGCCTGCAGAGCCACGCCTACCAGCGGCCGAAACAGGGGCAGACGGAACCGGGGGCCGAAAGTCCTCGCTCCTGCTGAAAGGTTTGGGGCCGACGGCGTCGATCAGTGCCTGAGGCCCGTTCTCGTTCAGTCGATGGTCACGTCTGCCTGTGCCGCGGTGGCCGGTATCGCCAACGTGGCGACGCTGAGGCCTGCCATCAGCACCAATCAGCGCTGTCGCCTCAACCGGGGCGGGGACCGGCAGGCCAACGCCACGTTGCACCGCATCGTGGTCACCGCATGTGCCAAGACGAGCGCACCCGCGCATACCTGGAGCGACGCACCGCCGAGGGGCGAGGAGAGCGCGAGATCATGCGCTGCTTGAAGCGCTAGGCGGCCCGCGAGGGCTACGCGCTGATACGCGCTGATACGCGCCGACATGATCACATGCCACCAACAGCCTGACGACCCATCAGCCCTCACGGCCGCGGCTTGACAAGCATAGGGGCATCAAGCACAGACACCATGGCCTGCTCGTGATCGCGTTCACCGACGACAAGGGCCGACTGCTCTGGGTCTCGGCGGCCCGGCCCGGACGCACCTCGGAGATCACCGCCTGCCGTCACGGCCGGCTCACCGCCAGGCTTCGGGCGGCCGGCCTCGGAGCCATCGCCGACCTGGGATTCGTCGGGCTCGACGACAGCGGTCCCGACGCCGATCCGGCAGTGATCACAGGCTGCAGGGCCGCCCGAAACCGGCCGCTGACGCGAGGGCAGAAGCTGTCCAACACGGCCCTTGCCGCAGTACGGGCGCCGGTCGAGCACGGCTTCGCCCACCTGAAGAACTGGCGCGTCCTCGGCAAGGTACGCACCGACCCGAGGTGGGCGACCGCCCTGGTGCGGCCCTACTGGTGCTGACGAACCGCGAAGTCTCCCGGTGACCGGCGATCTTCGCCGAAGTCATCCGCCCGCGACCAGCACGAGCATCCCGGACATCACGCACACCAGACCCGTGACCTGCAACTTCACGATGCAGAGTGCTCAGTGCATCGGCGACCGCACCTCGAAGCCCACGAGGCCGCCCACAAACGCGGGTCAGAAGGGGTGCCTCCGTCCGGAGCGGCACCCCTTCCGAATGACCTTGTCTCACCTTGGCCCGCGGATGTCCCACCTGTGACCAGCCCGTGCGGCCCTGTAAGCGGCGAGACCGCTCAGCGCTCACCGGCCGGCCCCGGCCACAACGCCCGCACCGCGTCAGGCACCTCGGCCACAACAGCCGGATCGAGCAGAGCCACTTGGAGGATGTAGCCGGGGAGGACGGAGAGCATCGTTGAAGCGATCGCCTCGGCCGTCACGTTCGTAGGCAAACCACCCTGTTCCTGCTGGTAACGCACCAAGGTGACCAGATTGGCGCGTATGCGGCCCATGAGATGGTCGAGCTTGCGCGCCAGTGATCGGTTGCGCATGGCCTCTCCCCAGACCAGAACCGCGAGGCCGGCCACGTCTTCCTCGACGGACTTGGCCCGAATCACGTCGAGCAGTTCCGCCATGACCGCCCCCATGGATTGGTCCTGCCGGTTCGTGGCGACGGCGAGCGTGATGTCGAGGACATCGCGCATGTTGTCCTCGGCGATCGCAAGGATCATCTCGTCCTTGCTGGTGAAGTGCCGATACACCGCACCCGCGGACAGCCCCGCCTCCGCGAACAGGTCCTGCATGGACGTGGAGTGGAAACCGTCACGGAGGAAACAACGGCGCGCGGCGTCCAGGATCTGCTCGCGGCGAGCGTCCATGTGCTGCTGGGTGACCTTGGGCATGAGGCCAGTCTAACAAAGAAAACGAACATTCGTGTTGACGGTTTCCGGCGCTGCAGGTCAAACTGAGATGTAAGAAAACGATCATTCTTTTTTGTGAGAGGGTGGGTTGTGAGGAACCCCTTGTCAGGACACCCGGCATGGCGGGAAGTGGCCATTGCCGCCGTGGCACTGCCCATAGTGATCACTTTGGCGGTGATGGCGTTCGCCTGGCCGGCGGGGCGGATCTCGCCGCGCGACGTCCCGGTCGGGATCGTGGGGACCGGGCCGGCCAGCCAGCACGCGGTGGAGGCACTGACCCGTGCGAAGCCTGGCGCGTTCGACTTCCACCTCTATGCCGACCGGCAGGCCGCGCGGTCGGCGATCAAGAACCGGGATGTCTACGGCGCCTTCGCCATCTCCGGCGACAGCATCACCGTGCTGAAGGCCACCGCCGCCAGCCCTTCCGTGGCCCAGCTTTTGACCGATGTCGGACAACAGCTGGCCGACAAGGCCACCCAGCAGATCGCCCAGCAGAAGGCCGCCGGTGCGCATTCCCCGGCGAAGGCCCACAAGCAGGCAGCCGCCCAGCCGGGCGCTGTCCAGCAGAAGGCCGCCCGGCAGGGAGCCGCCGGTGCTGATTCCTCTGTGAAGATCCTTGTGAAGGCGGTCGACGTGGTGCCCGTCGCCGCAGAGGACCTCCGGGGTGTGGTGTTCAGCTCATCGATCTTCCCGCTCACGATCTGCGGCATCCTGATCGGCGCGTTTGTCACGATGGCTCCTGGCCTTGCACGCCCGCGGCACCGAGTGCTGGTACTTCTCGCCGCATGCGCCGTCGCGGCCCTGGGTGTCTATCTCGTGGCCCAGGGTTTCCTCGGGGCGCTGCCCCACAATCACGTGGCCACGTGGGCGGTCCTGTCGCTCGACCTCCTCTCCATCAGCGCCACCGCTGCCGGCGTGATCCGACTCCTCGGGCCGGGGGGCCTTGGGCTCAGCGCCGCGGTCATGGTCTTCGTCGGGAACGCCTTCTCTGGCGCCACCTCTGCTCCGGAGATGCTCCCAAAGGGCGTGGACTACGTCGGCCAGTGGCTGCCCCCCGGCGCCGGAGCCAGCCTGCTTCGCGATACCACGTACTTCGACGGCAACTCCGGCGCCGGCCATCTTGCCGTCCTGGCTCTGTGGAGTGTCTGCGGGCTCACAGCAGTCATGTGCGGCCACTGGGTCACCGGGGAAGCCCGCGGCGCGAAGACCAATGCGACGGCTTCCGGGGAGTTGCTCCCGGCTTTGCCGGGATCCGGCGAGGCTTTGTCGGTTCGGCGTCACGCGCACGCCCACGCCCGTCGCCATGACGGTGACGGCTGATGCCGAGCGCTTCATGCGCGCGATCAGGCCCTGGCCGCCAAGGACTTCGGCCCGGTGTCCAAGGCGAATGAGGCGCTGACGCACGGCTGCTCCCTGGCCTTCGCCGCCTCGGGCGTCATGTTCCTGGCCGGGGGGTGGATCGCGGTCCTGGCTGTCAACGCGCGCAAGCAGCACACCGTGTCGGCGATGGTGCTCCTGCGGCCGTCGCCGACATCATGTGGAGGCCGCCGGGTCGGTGTCGGTGGACCGGTTCGAGATGGTCGGCGCCCGGGCGCCCGGCGCTCAGGTGGGCGGTGAGGAAGCGGGCGGCGCGGTCGAGTGCGGCGTCAGCCTCGTCGAGGCGGCCGTAGTGGTGTTGGAAGACGTGGGGGAGGCCGGGGCCGACTTCGAGCGTGACCTCGACGCCGTCGGCGCCCGCGCGGCCGGCCAGCCGGACCGCGTCGTCGAGGAGCACCTCGTTCGCCCCGACCTGCACGAGGAGTGGGGGCAGTCCGGTGAGGTCGGCGAACACCGGACTGGCCAGGGGATGCGCCCTGTCGCCTGCGCCGACGTAGAGATCGGCGTAGGCGCGCACGTCGGCCTCTGTGAAAATGGGGTCGGCGCTCTCCTTGGAACGGATGCTTCCTCCAGCGAGGGTGAGATCGGCCCAGGGGGAGAAGACGACCACGGCGGCTGGTTGCGGCAGCCCGGCCTCCCGGGCGGCGAGCAGCGTGGCGATGCTCAATCCGCCACCGGCGGAGTCACCGGCCATGACGAGGTCCCGTGGGTCGGTGCCCGACGCCAGGAGCTCGCGGTAGGCCGCGAGCCCGTCGTCGACAGCCGCGGGGAAAGGGTGCTCGGGCGCCAGCCGGTAATCCACCGACGTCGCGCGCAGCCCGGCGCGGCGGGCCAGTTCACCGACCAGCCCTGCGTGGGTGTCCGGTGAGCCGATGACATAGCCGCCGCCGTGCAGGTAGAGCAGTCGGCCGCGGCCGGAGGCTTCGGCCGGCTCCAACTCCAGTATCGGCCGCCCGCCCAGGACGGTCCTGCGGGTGACCACGCCCTCCGGCGCGGGGCGGGTGACAGCCGCGGCGAAACCGCTGCGCTGCTCCTCGGGAGTGGGCCGCACCTCGCTGCGAGGGGCGGAACGGAGTATGGCGTCCAGGGCGTCGCGCTGCTGTCGGGACATGCGGGGCCTCCATGGGTCGGGGTGCGAGGATGGATTCCTTGGAATCTACCTGCCTGACCCCAACCGGATTCCAAGGAAGATGATTCCCAGGAATCTACTGGAAGGCTAATGTGAGCCACATCACTCCGATCTTCACCGATCTGGTCCGCGTCGAGACCCGGCTCTACAACGCGGTGAGCGCCCGGTTGCGTGCCGAACAAGGGCTGGGGCTGGGACAGTTCGAGCTTTTGGAGATCATCGACCGCGTGCCGGGGTGCCGCGTACTCGACATCGTCGGCGAACTGGCGATCACCGTGGGGGCCGTCAGCAAGGCGGTCGACCGGCTGGTGGCTGCGGGCTGGTGCCTGCGGGTCGCGCACCCCCAGGACCGCCGCTCGTCCGTCCTCCGCCTCACATCCGCGGGTGAGAAGCAGTTGTCCGCTTCCCGCCCCATTGTCGAAAGCGAGCTCATCTCACTGACCGCGGCGGTTCCCCCCGACGACCTGGCCCGCATCGCCTCAACCCTGGCCATCCTTCGCGCAACCCTCGAGGCGGGCCCCACGGCCGGCCGGGATGAGGGGACATGACCCGCGAACGGCATCCGACCTCCCCAGAGTTGAGTGACGCTGCTTGGCCCCACAAGGCCGACATCACGAAGTCAATTTCAGTAGCCTCTGAGAAAACCTCACTGTGTCAATCCCCCCGATCTGTGGAGACCTTCCTATGCAGCCAGTTCCTCGGTGAGGCTGGCCTGGTAGCTGTGTTCGTAGTCGATCGGGCTCTTGA
>NZ_JBSFVU010000089.1:0-10790 GCF_053592475.1 Streptomyces sp. NPDC002671 | reverse complement strand
ATCCGCGAGCACACCCCAGCCGAACACGGTCAGTCACCGGACTCCGACGCCGAGGGCGACACACAGCCCGGTTATCCATTGCGTTGGAGGCGTGACAACCCCGCCTTGCGGACTCCCGCTGTGCGTGGCGTTCCAGATCCAGTCCTCCAGGTATCCGGCTTTGAGCATGTTGCGCACGAGCCGAAGGAACCGGTTGTCGTGGATTTTCTCTCCCAGGATTCGGAGCATGACCGAATGGTCAAGCCGGTCGAAGCACTGGGCGATGTCGCCCTCGACAAGCCAGACCGTCCCCGTCCAGGTATTGGCCACATCGCGCAGTGCGGTGTGGCACCCCCGGCGGGGACGGAATCCGTGTGAGGAGTTGGAGAACGTCGGCTCGTAGTACGCCTCAAGAAGCAGGCGGATCACCTCGCCGACGAGTTTGTCACTCCAGGGTGGCAGGCCGAGCGGGCGCAGTTTCGTGCTGCCCCGCCCTTTCGGGATGTAGACCCTGCGAGCCGGGCTCCATCGGTAGCGCTCGTGGCGCAGCGCGTCGATGACGTGCTCGATCTTGCCCAGCGACATGCCATCCACGGTCTCTCCAGTGACTCCGGGCGTCATCGCTCCCTTGTTGGAGTACAGACGTCCGTAAGCCAGAGATACAACTGCGGATTGAAGAGCTGTCGATACAGTTCGTTGCACGGCAGGCCACGCCTGCCGCGTTCATGGAGGACACCCAGCACCGTTTCGGCACTCTGCATTTCGCATACCTCCCAAGTCTTGAGTGTCCGATCACCTGGCCTTTTTCGCCCGATGTGGACGGCTTTCCCGTCCTCCTTGGCCGGTCGTGACTCCGGCGACTACTACGGGGCCTCCGTCGCCATAGGAAGATCTCTTCCCGTAGGTGATCCCATGTTCGTCCTTGTCGTACGTTCTAGCGTGATGTAGGTGCCCCACTCATTCCCTTGAATGCCCTCACTGGGCATCGCTCCGCATTCCGGAAGGTGCGTCGACCATTCCATCAAGTCGTCGCAGGATGCGGCGTCGGTTACGGGCAGCTTTCCGACGGATTCGACCTTCAATCTCCTGGGAATTGGGGTTCAGGCAATTCAGCTTTCACCGTGTCACGCGGGTCCCTCGACGCGTCGCCTCTACTGCCTGAGAGCGGCCGTCGATTTCCTGGCATGCTCTGGTCCCGTCACCGTTTCCGGATTGGGTAAGCCATCAGACCCAAGAATCTCCTTCCGAATTCATCCCGACTGAGTCGGGGATACGACAAGGCGCCTCATGGCGCACTGGAATCGGTCACTGACCTGCACTGCTTCCAGAACGCCATCGGCCGACGGGTCACTGAGCCGTCCCGGCACACGACCTCAACGCCGGGATGCCGCCTCAGCCATGCGGCCAGCCCGGCTGCGTCACGCCCCTCCCACAGGGGGATCGGCAGCAGGGTGTCGCCGTCGACGAGCAGCGTGGCGTACAAGTCTTCGTACAGCGCGAAGTCGTCCACATCCAGCACCCGCGGCGTCACGGTGGCCGGCAAGGGCACTCTCATCAGCTGGAACAGCACGCTGGTGCGTGAGAGCGGCGCGTTCATCAGTCCCAGGAGCCGAGCACCGTCCCGCCCCGCGAGCAGGACGCCAACCGTCTCGACTAGATCCTGCAACAGCGTGGGGTACGGCGCTGGTATCGCACCGTCAGTCCGTCGACCTGCTCGGTGAAAATGACCTTCAAGCAAGCCGGGTTCACGCGGTACAAACGGCGCACGCTCAACTCGATCCGCGCCGGCCGACCACCGACCGCCGTATCGGCGAGACGGCGTACGCAAGGGCCGTGCACCCAGTCACTGGTCATGCCGCAGTCCGTGCACCGGGAAGGCATTCGTCACGCACACGAGTCTTGACGATCACGACAGCGCCAGTCGCGTCAACGGAGATAACCGGCCCGCCCGTCAAGTGCGGTAGCAGGGAAGGAAGTTCGACAACACACGACGAGAGAATGTCCGGCAGCAACCAGAGCGCGCACCACGTTCCCGTGGTGATCTCCGGCTACGAAAATTTCGCCAGATCCGCGTTCACGTGTACGCCGAGAACCGTCGAAGACCGGATCCGCTGCGGCAAGGAGACACCGGCCTGGGCCGCTTCCCCTCCTGCCACTTCCGGCTCAACACCGTCTGGCCCGAACTCGCCCTGGCAGCCGCCGACCTGCTCCCCTGGACACAGCTCCTGCTGCTGGACGGCGACCTCACCACCGCCGAACCGAAGAAGCTCCTCTACCGGCTCCTGAATGTCACGGCCCGCCTCACCCGCGGCGGCCGCCGCCTCCGATTGCGGATCTCGGCAACCTGGCCCTGGAGAGACGAACTGGTCACCGCCTACTCCGGTTCGCCGCGCTGCCGCGCCCGGCCGGGTAACCATCAAGCCCCCGCCCGCCCACGACCCGAAGGACCTCGGAGAACCCGGACACCGCGTCGGAACCCCACCCTTCAGCGCAAGCCGAAACCACCCCAGCCATAACTCAGTTGACGATCAACTACACCCCACAGGACTCAACCGAAACAGCGAGGCTAAGGACAATACCGGTAACTTAGGGGCAATCTGGTCGTTTTTGTTGGCGTGGCAAGAGCGGGTCAACTGAAGTCATCTGGTGAGCGGCTGTCGGATCGGGTCGCGGTCGGGGTGCTGACACAGGCGTTCCCTCAGTCGCTGGTGGATGAGGTGCTGGCGGAGACGGGGCGGGTGCAGCAGCGGAACCGGCTGCTGCCGGCCCGACTGGTGGTCTACTTCGTGTTGGCGATGTGCCTGTTCTCCGGGCAGAGCTATGAGGAGGTCGCCCGGCTGCTGACCGCGGGTTTGCAGGGTGCGCGGAGTTGGCGTGCGTCGTGGGTGGTGCCGAGTACGGCGGCGATCTGGAAGGCCAGGTCCCGGCTGGGGGTGGCGCCGTTGCGGCAGTTGTTCGCGCGGGTGTGCCGTCCGGTTGCCACACCGGAAACCCAGGGTGCCTTCTACCGCGACTGGCGGCTGACCGCGATCGACGGCACCACATTCGACCTGCCCGACACGAGGGCGAACGTGGAGGCGTTCGGCCGTCCGCCCCGGTCCGGCCGCGGTGAACAGGACGTCGGCTACCCGCAGTTGCGTATGGTCGGCCTGGTGGAGTGCGGCACCCACGCCGTCTTCGATGCTGCGATCGGAGCTCTGCGCACCGGAGAGCAGGCTCTGGCCCGGGCGGTCCTGGTGTCCCTGCGGCCGGGGATGCTGCTGCTGGCCGACCGTGGCTTTTACGGCGTGGACATGTGGCGCACAGCCGCGGCCACGGGGGCGGACCTGCTGTGGCGAGTCCGTAAAGACCTCGTGCTGCCGGTGGTCGAGCAACTGTCGGACGGCTCCTATCTCACCGAGATCTTCGATCGCAGCGACATCCACCACACCCGTCGTGGGGTGCCAGTACGCGCGGTGGAATACACCATCGCCGGCCACGAAGGCGTCTACCGGCTCATCACCACGATCCTCGACCCGGACAAGGCCCCGGCCGCGGAACTGGCCGCCCTCTACGCCCAGCGATGGGAGTTCGAGTCCACCCTCGACGAAATCAAGACCCACCTCGGCGGGTCGCACCTGGTACTGCGTTCGCAGCACCCGGAGGGGGCCGAGCAGGAACTTTACGGCTTCCTGCTCGTCCACCACGCCATCCGGCACCTGATGCACCAGGCCGCACGACAAGCCGACCGGGACCCCGACCGGATCTCCTTCACCCGCTCACTGCGCATCGTGCGCCGCCAGGTCACCGACCAAGCGGCATTTTCCCCCCGGCCGACTCGCCCGCGCCATCAAGGCCACCCACGCTGAACTCCTCGAACGCCTCCTGCCACCGCGACGCCGCCGGGCCAACCCCCGCGCCGTCAAACGCAAAGTCGCCAGCTGGCCCCTCAAACGCGCCGCCCACCGCGCTGCAGACCGCCCACACGTTCCGGCCGTCACCATCGTTGGTGCCACCAAACCCAAACGGATCAAGCGAACACCAAAGCCCTAAGTTACCGGTATTGAGGCTAAGGAGGCCGGTTGCCCCGGTAGTACGCGGTAATGATGTCTTCGAGCCGTCGAGCAAAGGACGACAGGCCAGTGGTGCCGTTGCCAGCACTGCTACTTCGGGTCAAGTCTTCAACTCCAGGTGAGGATCCCCCGGAGCGGATAGGTGGTGTGATCCAACCTAAGCTGCCGCCCGCCAGCCTGGCCATGCATGTTCGACTCTGCGCTCGCATTTGGCCGAAAGTTCTCCACTGCCTCGCACAGGTTGTCCTTATACAGCAGCTTTCGGGCCACAGAGTCACAAGAGAGGGTCCCAGCGGATCAGTTGACACCTCTTCATTCGCTGAGTACGGTCCCTGAGTGCTCGCCTGGAAGATCGACGATGGGTCGGCGCGACAATCCCCGCCTCGTACAAACGGCCGCCCACCGGTACGGGTCACTCGTCGAGACAATCAGTTCTCCGCTGACGTTCTGAGGAGGAATTCTCTTGGACCGGATGACTAGCCGCAATTTCCGGCCCCCATGAATTGGCGGAGGTTGGCGACAAGAGAAAGGCTTCGGCCGACAGGCAAGCGCGTGACACTCCCTCATGAGGTCATAGTGCCACCGCAGCACCGCCTCCGGTTTGGACCAGCAGCCGCAGCCCGCGCAGGAACTCCCGTGGCAACGTCACTGTGGATGCAACCAGTCCCTTACAGAGAGTCGGCTTCCGTCCGTCAGAAGGTCGGGGCCCTACACGTAGGGGAGCAACTCTGGCCTTCGAGGGGTGCCTGACCGACTCCCACGAGGGCTTTACGAGACGCCGACGTTGGATGTGCGGCCGGGGAGGGTCGGCTCAGCCAGATGCCTGCCTCTACTCCTGTGGACGGGGAGAAGGGCGACCCAGCCGACACGCATGCCGGGTTGATGCTCCTTGGCTGAGAAACGACCACCGAGCCGCAGGGCGGAACTACGGCGTCAAACCCAGGCGGAGCTCCACCCGCCGTGTATCGGAGCAGCACGAGACCGGGCACTGCTGCTCCCAGAGTTCAATACGGGGAAATGTGATGAACAACAAGGAGGCGTTGCAGGAGCAGCTGCGATGCAAGCGCGGACACATAGATCCAGTCGAGGTCGGCTGGCCCAAACGATCTCGGAGGGGACGCCGCTCGACGGGCCTGTCGCAGTCCCAGGGCGCCCACGCCTTGTACGTGACGTACCGCACCTACGCCGATCTGCAACGCGGCCTGGCCTCCCCGAACCCGCACCTCCTCGACAAGGTGGCCGGGGTTCTGAGCATGGACGAGCGCGAGCGCACCGCCCCCTATGTTACGCCATGGGGTACGAGCCCCCGGCACCCGGGGACCCCCGCGCCGGGACGAGTGTTGCGTCGCCATCGCACCAGGCTGTCAGTAATTTTGGGGCAGCCCTGTTACGTAAAAACGACCTGGCTTGGCAGGTGCTCGCCGCCAACGACGGCTTCATCCGTAGGTGCCCTAAGCGGCCGGGCCAGCCGCCCAGATTGGCTGAGGAATGCCTGATCTGCTGGATGCTGCTGTGCGAGGACGCGCGTGAGAACCACCCACCGGATTGGGAGGAATCGGTGGGCTGAGCCCGCCACAGCCCAACTGCGTACCGTGGTGGCCGCGCCCCCAGACAACAAGGATCTCCAGCAGCTCGACAAAGTCATCGACGATCCGGTCGTGGGGCCGCGGTTTCACCGCAACTGCAACATCGCCCACGCCGACGCCGGCACCCGTGTCATTCCCCGGACGAGGTCCTCGGCATGTTCCCCGTAACCAAGCAGACCACCCAGCAGCATGCTCCGCGCCAAGAACGGCTCAGTCCTCGTTTTCTCCGCCGTCGCACTTGGCGGCGAGAGCGGCCAGGCCAACTACGCTTTGCGCCCGACCTCAGCGAGACCGCGATGAGCCAGCGGATGACCGACGAACTAGACGAACCTTAAAATATCAGACTTTCCTCAGCCATCCGGCCAGCCCACAAGAGATCGCGAAGACCCACAAGAACCGTTCCACAGGAGAGTTATGGACATAACCGTGTCAGGCGTTATGCGGACCACATATAACTGCCACGAACCTTCAGCGGAACAGGCATCAATCTATCTGAGCCAGGAGAAGGGATTAACTCGCCAGGACCGAGCAGTGATTCAGGGAGGAGTAGCGGTAAGAGAATTACACCAGCCGCACGTCGGAACAATCGTCCCTACACGCAGCGAGTCGGTTGATCTCATCACCGAAGCCTCCGGGGCCATGGCCACCGTCATCGTCTCCGTACCGATCGCGGCCTTGGCGCCGGGTACTTCTCCGAGATCGCAGGGGTTGGACCAGGAGCACGCTGCCCGGCTCGCTGAATATGAAGGTGTGCTGCCGCCCATCCTCGTCAACCGGTCCGACCTACAGGTGATCGACGGCATGCACCGTCTTCTGGCCGCCTATATGAGAGGCCAGGAGACCATCGAGGTGGAGTTCTTCGACGGGACAGCCGAAGACGCGTTCCTGCGCGCCGTCGAAGCCAACGTGACGCACGGGCTGCCCCTGTCACTCGCTGACCGGCGCGCCGCTGCCTCCCGAATCATCGACTCACATCCGCAGATGTCCGACCGGGCCATCGCCCGCGCCTCGGGGCTCGGCTCCAAGGCGGTGGCCGCCATCCGCCGCCGTTCAACTGCCGCCAAGACGCAGTTGAACTCCCGGGTGGGCCAGGACGGCCGGATGCGCCCGTTGAACGGCGTCGAGGGCCGGCTGAGAGCCGCTGAGGTGATCGCCCAGAACCCCGAGGCGTCCCTGCGCAAAATAGCCCGCCTGGCCGGCATTTCCCCTGCCACCGCGAGTGACGTCCGTAAGCGTGTCAGATCCGGTGAGCCACCGGCCCCCGCACGCCCGGACGCCCGCACCGTGCCAGAGGAACCGGTTCCCGCAGTGCCTGCTGCTATCTCAGATCCCGATGTCGCCCCCGTCGCCTTGGCTACTACCCAGAGGAGACCAAGACAGGGCCACAGAGCGCAGCCGACCTTGAGTGCCCCGGGCCCGGTCCTCGACAAACTGATACGCGATCCGTCCCTGCGCCTCAAGGACGACGGCCGTCACCTACTGCGGCTGCTCCAGCAGAACGCGGCAACGCAGTGGTCCGGCCTGATCTCTGCCGTGCCGCCGCACTGCGGAGAGCTGATAGGAGGCCTTGCACGCCAATGCGCGGCCAACTGGATAGAGCTGGCAGAGCAGTTGGAGCAACGCGAGCGGGCCGCTGCGTCCGAAGTACACCGCTGACCCTGAGTCCAAACTTCCTTCGAGATTGAGCACTGTGCATCGTGAAGTTGCAGGCCACAGGTCTGGTGTGAGGGGCGGGCGGGATACTCACGTTGGTCGTCGGCGGGTGTCCACAGTGAAGATCGTCTGGCTTGTCTGCCGGAGTCGTTGTCGGGTTCTGCTGCGCTGACCGTCGTGCCGCCCTTACGATCCGTAATCGCGCCGGCACGGCGGGAAGGCGTGGGGGAGGGCGCGGGCTCGCAGGAGCTGGAGCGGATCACTGGCTCACCGGAGTGAACTGGAGGAGTTCGCTGAGGAGTTGAGCAAGTTACTGCAGAAGGTCCAGGCCGAACGGGACGAACTGGTGCTCGCCGAGCGGTCCTGAACCGGCTGGCCAAGCAGGACCGACCCGCGGCGGAGGCCGCGGCCGTCGCCCCGACTCCCGCCTGTGTGACGGGGAGGGCGGTCCTGCTGATACCGCACCATAAAGTCAGGGCGGTGGGTGAGGAGCTGGGCCCTCAAGTGGCGGGACGCGGCAAGCTGGAACCGTTGCGTGCGAAGATGGCCAAGCTCGCCGGAGACGGACGCCGCAAGACGCCAGGGCGGTCCGGGATTCTGGTCCTGGGGCGCGTCGTCCCGTCACCTCGTGGAGCTGTTGACGCCGGAGTGCGTTCCGATGCCTGCGCCGGGGAAGAAGTAGCCCTTGCCAGAGGCCAACATGTTGAACGGCCCTGGCGCGTCAGGGCCGTTGGGACGTCGTCAGCCCTCGATCCAGCCGTGGCCCTTTGCGAACTGCAGCAATGCGGAGCGTATCGGCACGATCTGGGTACCTGTCAGTGACGGTGCTGCCTCCAGCAGAACCTCGGTGACATCCCTCAGGTACTCATCGCGATCGAGTACATCGCACAATGTCTCGTCGCCCACGGCCTGCCGCACCGCGACAGACCTCGGAGGCGTGACCGGGGTACCGTCGGCGTTCTTGGCGAGTTGCACGAACGATGCCTTCGGTCCCCGGTCGCCTTCCTCGATCTCGAATTCGACTGCTGTACCCGAGCGGACATAGGACTCCGGTATCAGCATGTCGTTCACATGGAGAAAGACATCCTCTCCACCGTGATCAGGTGCGATGAAACCATAACCCTTTGTGCCGTCGAACCGGACCACACGACCAGCGACCATTCCAACCCCCAACAACTCGGGCCCCTTGCCCGACAGTACCTGTCTGAAGATTAGTGCAGCCGACGACGCAAACGCGAGCAAACGGTGGGATACGAAGCTCCACGCTCATGTCGACGTGGCTCAGGCGGTTCGATGGTTGAAGCATGTGCCCGGAATGGATGTGAGAGGGTGATCAACCGGCTGGCTTGGGAACCGCCCAGTCGCGCTCATCAAGGTGCTGGTTGAACTCAGCTTGATCTTTATCCTCGTTGCTGTTTCAAGCGGACGTGTTCGGTGAGGGTTTCGGCTCGTTTCACGGTCTTCCCGGGTTCGTAGCGTGGGGCTGGCCTGCGGTTCTTCGAGCCGGGTGGGCGTCCTGGCCCGGGCCGGGAGGGTTGGGGCACGCCGGCGGGACGGGCGGTGTTCACGCGGAGGTGGCGGAACCCGCGGCGGACCCGGGCGGGGGTGAGCCGACGGGGCTCGGCGGGCCGTTCCCAGGGGCGGCGGAGGTCCTCGGCGAGTGGCCGGGCGAGGCGGAGTTGGGTGTGGGCGGCGATGATCAGCCAGGTCCACAGGTCAGCGGTGTGCGGGTCGCGGACCTTCGGCACGGTCCAGCCGAGGGTCTGTTTGAACAGCCGGAAGGTGTGTTCAAGGTCGAATCTGCGGAGGAACGCCTGCCAGCGCAGGTCGACATCCTGGCCGGTCATGCCGGTGCGTGAGGACCATAGCCAGACCGGTTTCGGGTCGCGGTCGCCGGGCAGGTGCTCGACCTTCAGCCGGATCAATGTGCCGTGGATCAAGGGGAGTTCGCCGCAGTGGTCGAGCCAGGGGCCGCGGGCGGTCAGGCGGGGGTGCATCCGGTCCCAGGCCAGGGCCTCGGCCTTGCCGTAGCGGGTGGTGTCGCAGGTGGTGGCTTGGTCGGGGGTGTGCCAGGAGTCCGGCTTGGAGAAGGTGAGGACACCGCCGTGCTTGCGGGGCTGCCCGCCGCGTGGTGTGGAGCGCCTGGGGCCGGCGTCGCGGAGCATGACCCGGTCCGAGCGCAGCCGGCCGACCAGCTCGACGGGCAGGTCGGCCAGGACGTAGGCGAGGCGGGTGACGTCGTAGCCGGAGTCCATGACGATGAGGATGTCCGCGTCGCCGGGCCGCCACTGCCCGGCGTGCACGAGCCGGGTGAAGACGTCGCGGATCTGGGTGGCGGTCACCGCGGTGGCGTCGTCGGCCAGCCCGAGCCGGATCGCGTCCAGCACGGCCGTCCACGAGGTGCGTCCTGTCTCCAGGGCGGCGACGAAGGAGTAGGGCCAGCCGGGGATGAACTGGTCCGCGCTGCGGCCTCGCCCGTAGACGTGGCAGAACAGCAGCTCCGGGCTGGTGGGGGCGTCGGGACGCAGCCAGTTGCTCACGTCCACCGCGAGCACGATCCGCCCGTCGGCGGCACGCGGCAGCGGCGTGGAGGCCAGCAGCCTGCGCAGGCGGCGCGGCTCCAGCCAGCCGTGGTTGACCGCGTCGTACATCGCTCCGTGCCCACGCCGGTGCTCGGCCGTGAGGGTCAACTCGACCAGCGACGTCACTGGGCCGTCCGAGCACAGCACCGCGTCGGTGAGCTCGAAGAGCGCATCCGCCCGGGTGTAGAGGCAGTCGTAGAACTCGACACGAAAGTGGGACAGGACGCCCAGTGCGGCGTCAGCGGACTGTTCGGGGGCGAGACTGTTCACCAGCGGCCGTTCCTTCACGCGACGTTGCTCGACACCTCGAAGCGTGAAGAACGGCCGCCCTGCTGTCCCGGGAACGAACCAAGATCAGCAGGTCAGGTGAACCGCCGAGGTTAAACAAAAGGCTCAGGCCAGGTGGCGGCGCTTTGGCACGCAAGGCTTTGCACAACGCTCCACAGTGCGGCGGTACGGCGGCGGTCAGGGCCCGATCACGCGGAGAGGACGTCTCTCCCCCCAGAGGCGTCGTCGGTGCGAGTCGCCAAGAGCGCCGACGGCACCCTGGTCACACCCCAGGAGGCTTCCGCCAGCGGCACGACCAGTCAGGGTGCCGGCGACGACGGGTTATGTGATGTGTCCGACACGACGAGTACGTCGGGGAAGTCGCCGAGATCCTGCTGCCGATGGAGCCGACGCTGACGGGCAGCCAGGTTCCGGAGATTCGCCGCGGCTTGCAACAGTTCGCCACCTAGCACGGCTGGCTCTAGGCCGACGCAGAGAAGATGGAGAGGGGGGTGAGGCCGTTCACGGCCTCGCAAGCCCCTCCCCCTTCTGCCCGATCATGCCGCGGCCTGCCAACCAGGGCTTCGGCGTTGTCGTGTGGGGCCCGGTTCGTGGCGGTCTGTCAGCTCGGTGGCGTCCCGGAACGTGACAGGCACGGGCTTCCAAGATCA
>NZ_JBSFVU010000088.1:0-11026 GCF_053592475.1 Streptomyces sp. NPDC002671 | reverse complement strand
GCGTCCCGTTCGACGAGGAGGTGGCCTTCCCGACCACGCGAGAACCCCACCTGTCCCTTGCTGCTTGACAGTTCTTCCGCATCGGATGTCTTCTTCGCGGCGTCCGTTCCCTGGCTGGTCACGGGCACGTTGGTGGAGGTCTTGATGCTCTGGGTGTCGATGACGGAGGCCGTCGGTTCGGGCTTGCGTCCTTCCTTCACGCGGGCCAGGGCGGTGAGGTCGTAATTGAGCTGGGCGAAGATTCAGCAGGTTCCTCACCTCCAGGCTGGGGTTCCTCGCCAGCTCGCACAGCAGCGCCGCGGCCTTGTGATGGGGATCGGGATAGACCTCGTGGTCCAGGACCTCCGCCCGATGACGTGCTTCCGCTGCGATCGGCACGCCGTAGTCGACGACCTGGGGATCTCCTGGGATCTGCTGTGCCACTGCCAAGATCCAGGCAAGGTCGATTCGGAGATTCACGCGGCGTCCCTTGGCGCGCTCTCCGCCAGCCCCTCCGGAAGCCCGGGGTACCGGTCCTCACCGACCTCCGCCTCGAACGCGTCCGCGTACCCGGCCAGGAACGCCGCGGCGCCAGCCATGAAGGCGGCACGTGACTGGTTCACATCGGCCTCGATCAAGCCTGCCAGGCGGCGCTCGCTGAGCACTGGGCGATCGCGATCACGACCGCGACCGCGGAACGCACGGCCGGGGCGCCGGGCGAGCCCGGTGTGCGACTGCGCTGCTGCCTGGATCTGCGGCAGGAACTCACTGACATGGTTTCGCCCAACCGCAGAGGCGGCCATGGCCCGGAAGGGCTCATGACGAGGTACCACGGTCCTCTTCGCCGAACTGCGGCACATCATGGACGCTGACGTCCGTACGGATGCGGTGCGGCCGGGCGGGGTGCCGCCACCGTCGGGCGCTGTCACGGGCGACGTCCACGGCCCCCTCCATCACGACGTCGGGCTGTCCTGCCCTCTCGGGACAGCGAACGTTGATGGTTTACCTCTGGCGGAGGCTGTGGTCAGTGGCCGCCGCTGGGGGGTTCGCAGCCGGTGCCGTCGGGGTAGCCGCCGAAGGCGTCTGCCTTGGTGGAGTCACTGCTCATCGTGCCTTCCACACACCAGGGAGGGACGCCGATGTCGATGAGGAAGCCGACTCCGGCGGTCCCGTCCTGGTACGCCTGCACTTTCCCGGCCAAGTAGCCGAGGCTGGTGAGCGCGGTGCGGACGCTGTTCGGGGAGAAGTCGCCGCGCCGGCGCAGCGGTTCGAGTGCGTTCTTGACGCGTGTGACGGCGGTGAGGCCGGCGCAGCGGTTCTGGCCGTGGAGCGGGATAGGAACTCGGAAGCCGTGGTTTTCGGCGTAGTGGTCGGTCGGCGGCACGGTTGAGCTGGGGATAGCGGCGGCCGTGGGCGCCGTCGGCTTGGGGCTCTCGCCGGGGCAGGGGAAGTCCGCGGGTGTACTCGGCGTCGATATGCCGGTCGGCGTTGGATGCGAACGCCGGTACGCGTCGGCCGTATCCCCTGCCCGCTGCGTCCCGCACCCCGCCGCCAGCAGGACCATCCCCGCCAACGGCAGCATCCCGAGCAGGGTTCGCGTCTTCCTCAGCGTCGTCATCCCCCGATCCTTCCCCGCAGCTCGGTGGGCGTCATGAGTACCTTTACTCATCGGGCCACAACACCCCCGGTCACCCTTCGGTGTCACACGCACCGGTCCCGCCGCGTCCATCACGCTCCGTGGCCCGGCCGCCGCGCCGTCGGGTAGGCATCCAACTCTGCGGCGAAACACGGAAGTTCGGAAAGTCCTGACCGGACAGAGGTAAATATCGCGCAGGTCGTCTCTTGTTCACTCAACGGATCTACCCGCATAGACGCGGGTGGTGGTGTCATGCCGTCAGCCGCCCGGCACCCCACTGTCCGGGCCGACCCTGCGGGAGAACCTCACATGCGTCGCGTCACCGCCACCCTCAGCGCCCTGACCCTCGGAGCCGCGGGCCTGATCGCCGCTACGGCCGGCACCGCCCAGGCTTCGACCTGTTCCCACGCGTACCTGCCGCTGCCCGACTCCTCCTGCACCCCGGGCGCCTACAACCCGGACGTCACCCAGTCGACCATCCACAGCACCATCTGCGTCTCTGGCTGGACCGCCACCGTCCGCCCCCCGACCACCTACACCAACCCCCTCAAAGCCCAGGGCATCATCGACTACGGCTACACCGACACCAACATGGCCGACTACGAGGAAGACCACCTCGTCCCCCTCGAACTCGGCGGCGCGCCGCGCGATCCCGGCAACCTGTGGCCCGAGCCCTACTCCGGCTCCCAGACCGCGCACTCCAAGGACGGAGTGGAGACGAAGCTGAAGAACGCCGTCTGCGCTGGCACCATCACCCTTTCCGCCGCCCGCAGCGCTATCAGGAACAACTGGACCACGGCCCCGCAGGTCACCGGAATCGGCTGACCCACCCCACCGCCGGGACACCCCAGGCCACACGGGCGGGGTGTCCCGGCAGCGGTGCCGGGAGACTTCCCGACGCCCCCGGCCGGCCAAGAAGGCGATGGCCAGTCACAGGGTCGGCGAGTGCGGCAGCATGCCCGACGCATCGCGTTCAGCTGACGCCGATGGTCACACAGTTCGGCTCTGGTCTTGTGACGATCGGCGCGCCGAAGCCTTACTCCGTATGCACGGAGTTCGGCCACCATGACGGTGGCGACTTCTTCCGGCACGTCTTCGAGGATGCTCGTCGGCAGTTCGCTGATGAGGAACTTGCAGTGCCACAAGCTCAACCCGGTTTGCCTGTGAAGTAGTTTCACGATCTCGATGGCCCGGGGGCCGGAGTCAGTCAGGACTACTGTGTGAGGCAGGTCATCGCAGACCAGCAAGAACGATTCGCTCACCGAGTCCGATCCCTCCATCAGCCCGCAGATGGCCTCCAGCATATGGCGAGGCTCAGCGATCACGTCCTGAGGAGGATGCGTCTGCGGAGTAGGTCAAGGTTGGCCCGCCCGTAGCCCATGCGCTTGAGGAGCTTTGCTCTGGTCACATGGCCTTCGACCTGGCCGGAGCTCCAGTGCGTGGACAGGCCGGCGGTGACCGCGTCCAGGTCCCGCTTCATGCCGTTGACCAGGGAGTGGAGGGCGGGCAGGTCGTCTGCGAGGACGCGGTCCATCCATGAGGGCAGTTCCTCACCTCGCAGATCGCGCATCATGTCGGCGAAGTCGCGGACGTGGCGTGCGGTGGCGTCGAGGTGGGGGCAGGCGGCCCGGATCTCTTTGAGCTCGGCCGCGTCGGTCTCGGCGAGGTGTCCGGGGCTGGTCATGATCCAGCGGACGACGCGCCGGGGTTTGGGGGCGGGCCGCAGCTCGGGAGCAGGTGCGGGCGGGTTCTTCGGCTTGGGGCTGTGCGGCTTTTTGAAGGGGCGGAAGTAGCGGCGGACGCACTGGATGTCTCCGGTGAAGCCGCGTGCGCGCAGCTCGCGGTGCAACTGCGGGATGTCGTGGCAGCCCTCACGCCAGCGTTGGTGCAGGTAGGGCATGTGTTCGTCCAGGATCGATGCCCGGTTGGTGGCTCTGACGAGCAGTTCGTCGAGACTCTGGGCGCGGGCGAAGCGCCGTACGGTCGAGTGGTCCAGCCGCAGCTGACGGCCGATCGCGGCCAGGGACCTGCCCTCCGACAGCAGCTGCTGCACCGCCGTGTACCGCTCGGTGGTGCGAGCCACCAACCGCCTCGGGCGTCCGAGGACGTCCCGGGTGCCGTCCGGCGGGACGAACGGCGTCTCCTCCACGGGCGGCTCCGCCGTCCCGCCAGGGACCGTGGCGGGGTCCGTGACGGCCTGGGGCGTCGTGAACGCCTTGCGGATGCAGGGATGATGGGCACCGACCGTCTTCTCCACCGCTTCGGCGAGGTTGCGCAGCAGGTGCCAGGCGTCCGCCACCTGTCGGGCCTGCGGAGCCCCGCTGCTGGCGCCTTCAGCGTAGGCGCCAGCCCGGTCACGGCAGATCACCTCGATCTCGGGATGAGCGCGCAGCCAGGCGGCCAGCGGCTCGGCGTCCCGGCCCGGCAGCACATCGACCGGGCGCCGTCCTTCCAGGTCCACCAGGATGGTGGCGTACGAGTCGCCCTTGCGCAGCGCGAAGTCGTCAACTCCCAGGACACGCATGCTGACCTGCGGTAACTCCGGTAATCTGCGGAGGAGTTCAAGGAGCTTGTCTTTGGCGACGCGCATGCTCAGAGCGGCCGCGAGCCGAGCTCCCGGCCGGCCCGTCAGACACGCGGCGATCGAGGTGAGCAACGTGCACAGCAGCGGTGTGTACCGGGCATACGGGCTGGTCAGCCCTTCGATCTGCTCGGCGAACGTCACCGCTGGACATTGCGGATTGAGGCATTTGAACCGGCGCACCACCAGTTCGATCACCGCAACGGCTCCGCCGACGGGCGCGTCAGCGAGCCGGCGCGTGTACCGGCCGTGCACACGCGACGACACCACCCCGCATCCTGGGCACCTCGCCGTCGGTACCGCGGAGTGAGCGCAGAACGTGACCGTTCCAGCCGCACGCTCGATCGACTCGATCACCACACCAGCTAAATGCGGCAGCAACCGCCCCAAACCCCCTGAACCGCACACTGGGTAGATACCCAGGTCAGGCAGGTGACGTCACAAGATCCTCGACAGAGCCCACAGTTCCCCGGGTCTGGTCGCGTAATTCCCAGGTGCCCGCGGTGGATGGTGTCCGTAGAGCACGGTTGTCAGTGGCGCCTGCCAGCATCCACGGATGACCACAACTGACCACCTCTGCACCGCCCCTGACGATCAGCCGCGTGGCCGCCTTCTCCAGCTGGTCGGTGCCATCGAACCGTGGGACGAACTGGAACGCACCCATCTGGAGACCGCTACGCAGTGGCTCGCCAGCAAAGCCCCGGTCTACCGGGTGCGCAAGCCGGACGTTCCGGCGATGCACTTGGTGAGCTACTTCGTCGTCCTCGACAACAGGCGCGGGCAGCTGCTGCTCGTCGCACACCGCAAGGCGGGCCTGTGGCTGCCGGCCGGAGGACACGTCGAGCCGGGTGAGGAACCGTGGGCCGCGGTGGTCCGCGAATGCCACGAGGAACTGGGCATCGAGGCCGTGGCATCACCCATCACCGGCGAGCGTCCCCTCTTCCTCACCGTCACCCGAACCCGAGGGCAAGGCGCGCACACCGACGTCTCGCTCTGGTACCTCCTCAACGCCGACGCCCACACGATCACCTCCTACGACCAAGGCGAGTTCAACGCAATCCGGTGGCTGACCGACGAACAGGTACTCGATGAGCCGGCCGAGCTCCTGGACCCCCACATGCACCGCTTCACCCGCAAGCTGCAGCACGCCCGGACCAGGACAGATCGCGTGTAGCCTCCTGCGACTGTCCACGGCGCCACACGACCCCGCCACGCCGGGGAGCGACACCATCACCGTTCACCCTCGCCGCCCCATGAGCATGACCGGATCACAGGCTGGGCGAGGAGCCGTGAAGACATCGTCGGGCTGCTCTTGGTGGGATCTTGCGCCGGCAACGCCGCGCGACCGGTCTCCGACATCGACGTCGTCCTGCTCACCACGGACGACGGCCGATATCTCCTCGAGGATGCCTGGGTGTGGTGTCGTGGGGCCGTGTCGGGTGGTGACAGGTTCCCGTATCGGTCGGTGTCAGTGGTGCTATTTCTCTTACGGCACCTGGTGCACCTGACGAACACGAAATCCCTGGTCATAGCTACAACCTTGAGATCTCTACCGTGCCCGGGGCGGTTCGCCTTCGTGTGCCTGGAACCCGACCTCGTGGGTGCTGGCAGGGGGTAGAGTCCACGCAACGGTGGCGGGAGAGATGCTGGGAGTTTTCTGTGGCGAAGTTAGTCACGCGCGAGGAAATTCAAGTTTTCGTGGAATTTCATGCGTTTGCGCTGCAGGAGGAAAATGATGCGGCGGTCCTTGCGCCTTTCCCTGAGGATCGCGAAGAGCGTTCCGGGGTGGTGTTCCTGACTGCCTATGACAAGCGTCTTGACTTCGGCAGTGCCGGTCACACCCACGATGCCGCCCTTACGGTTGAGGTGTGGAGTGGTGAGCCGCCCATGGACGCCGGCGGATCCTGGGAGGCGCAGGGGGCGGCGGAGATCTTTTCGACCACGGGCATCTTGTCGGTCGAGACGATGTCGGGTGTTGGCGACGACAGGGTGGAACTCGGACGGCCGGACACGCTGTGGAAGGTCCGGGCCTACTGCTCGGGCCGGACTGAGGTGGCTCGGCTGGCCGCGGTGGATGTACCGGAAGGCGTGGAGCGGTATCTGGTGCAGTTCTGGCCGGCCGGCTCCTGAGAGCCCGCGGGCAGAGTGCTGGGCTCTGCCCGCGGGGGGCTGGTCAGGAGATGGAGACGATGTAGGCGTCGATGTCGTCCCCGCTGCTGTACCCGTCCAGGATCCGATTCCGGTCCATGAATATCTTCAGGATGGTTCCGCCGGCGCCGTTGTCAGCCTCAGGGATAGGCCTGGCGGAGAAATTGTCCTTCGGCTTCGTGGGCTCGTACTTGCTCTGAGCGGAGCCCTCGTAGGTGCTGGCGAACGGATACTCATCGCATTCGCGCGTGACTCCCGGAACGCTTGTGGCGTAGTCGCGGCCCCAGTATTTGACGCATGTCGCAATCGCGGCACGGCGGTTGGCCCTGACGCGCCTGGCGTCCTGCTGGAGCCGGTGGAGCGGGTGCTGCAGGTCGAAGCCCGGTACCGCCTTACGCGTGTTGACCGGCTTGGTCGCACCGGGGTTGGTGTGCGCGTCCTTCAGGTGCTGGGCCACTGCACGCTCAGGAGCGCCGGCCCTGGAGCTGTAGGGCAGAGTGGGCACCACCGGCAGGGCCGCGCCGCCCTTCTTCTTCGGGTTTCCGTCGCCGGTCTTGTTGAAGAGGTACGAGGCGGAGTCCCAGCGGCCGGCGAGGAATCCCACGTTGACGCGGCCGGTGTCCGGCGAGGTGTAGGGCGCAGGGAAGGTGAGCTTCACGTACGGCTCGTACACCATCTGCACCAGGTCGTCCTTGCCGGTGCCGTGCCCGGGCTCGACGAGCATGGTGTGGAAGTACTCGGGCTTGGTCTTCAGAGAGTCGTAGGTCTGCGTGGGCGGGACCTGTCCGCCGTACTTCATGCCCACGGACGCGGGCCACGTCTTCACGTCGCCGTCCGTATCAACTTTCAAGCCGCTCGTGTGAGTGCTGCGGACCTTGTCGAAGTTGGTGAAGAGGTACTGCATCCGGATCGTGCGGTCGTACTTCTTCGGGATCGTGTCGATCACCCACAGCGTGAACGAGCTCTGCCCCACAGGGCGGCCGTTCTGCATCCAGGTCTGCACGAACTGGGTTGCGGTGCACATCGCGTACCGGGACTTGACCGCGAAGTACTGGCCGCCTTGCAGTCCTTTCTTGCATTCGGCCTTCGTCATCGTCCGGGGCGGCTCCGGATAGGTGGCCGTGGACGCGACCTTGCCGGCCATCTCGTCGGAGAGCGACGACGGCTTGGTCGCCTTGGGCAGGTGTGATCCGGTGGGAGCGATGGCCTCGAGCGGGAGCTTGCCCGCCGCGGTCTCACGGGCGGGCAGCGCGGCCTTCCAGTCGCCGCCGCGGGACTGCAGTTCACCGAGCGACGGAATCGGCACCCCGGCGGGAAGCGTGTAGGCGAACACCTCCAAGTCGCTGCCCGCAGAGTCGGCCGCCGAGGCGGCCGGCAGGCCGACACAAAGCATGGCCGCGGTGGCTAACGCGGCCCAGACGCGTCTGCGCCAGGTACGGGACTCGAGCATCTTCTGCATGGAAACCCCCCTTTGATGCGTACGTCGGTATCGGAGCCGACGCGAGACCGCCCACATCTATCGCAAATTCGCACCTGCGCATATATCTTGGCTTGGATTCCCCGGATAAGTGTCTGAATGGCGTCCATTGAGGGTCTAAATGGGCTGATGGAAGGCATTGTCGGCGTGGAAGGAAGAGGCGGCGAGAGACGGGCTCCGCTCTCGACCCGAACTGACCTCGGAGCACCGAAGTGGGGCGCCTGCGTCCGCCGTTCGTGTATAACGGGATGGAGTGGAGCGGAGCTTGACGTCCGCCCGCGTATGTGGGCCCGCACGGAGGGGAGGACCGTGTGATGAGAGGTGTTGCACAGCTGCGGTCGTCAGCCGTGCTGTTGTTGCTCGTGCTCGCGCAGATCTTTCTCGCTGAACCCGGTTTTCCGCTTTCCTCGGCCGCCGCTGTCGCGGCGACGGCGACGGCGGCCTCAGTACTCGTCTTCTGCACGGTCATGGCTGCCCGGTCTGTGCCCGTCGTGCCCCGCCAGTGGGTGCGGACAGCGCTCCGAGACCGCAGGGAACGCACCGCGTTTCTGCCCCAACGTGACCCGGATGATCGAGGCCGCACACGGCCCCGGGCTCCCGGCCGCCGCCTTCCGACGGCCGCGTAGGGGCCAACACGTCCGCCCGTGACACCATTCGCGGGCAGAATCGTCAAGAAACAGACAGCCGGAACGCCGTCTTCTTCTGTGCCGCCGCATCCATGAGGCCGTCGCGTCCCATACCGCGGCAACCTGCCGGGCCCGTTGTGTCATGGAATGGCCGACCGGCTCGTCCGAAGCCCATCCTGGATCTCCATCCGCAAATGGTTACGGCTCGCCTGTTTCTTCCCCTGCCTCCGCGCCCCCTGCGTCGGCCGTCACGCCGCATCCCAGTCGATACGACGTGACCCTCGGAGAGCACACCCATGACCCCGATCTTCGCTGCCTTCGCTCACCTGGTCGACAGCATCGCCGGCCTGCTCCAGCCGCTGTTCCACACGTCCGCAGTGGCCGCGGCGATCGTCCTGTTCACCCTCTGCGTACGGCTCGCTCTGCATCCGCTCGCCCGTGCCGGGGCGCGGGGTCAGAAGGCACGGTCTCAGCTCGCGCCGCAAGTCGCGCAGTTGCGCAAAAAGCACTCGAAGAACCCTGAGGCGCTGCGCAAGGCGCTCGCCGAGTTGTACGCGGCGGAAAAGGTGTCTCCGGTGACCGGATGCCTGCCGATGCTGCTCCAACTGCCGGCCTTCTACCTGATGTATCGGGTGTTCTCCAGCAGCCGCATCGGTGGCGGCCCGAACGAACTGCTCAGCCACTTTCTCCTCGGCGCCCCGCTCGGTGAGCGGTGGACCGACGCGCTCGCGCACGGCGCCGTGCTCGGGGCCACAGGACTCGTCCACATGGTGCTCTTCGCGATCACCGCGGTGGTCGCCACGATCACCTACCGCCGCACGCGGCAGCAGCATGCGGCCTCTGACACGGCCATAGACCCGACGGCGCCGGGCGCGGAGGCCGTCGCCGGTCTCGTGCGGGTGCTGCCAGTGATGTCCTTCCTCACGCTGATCACCATCGCGGTCGTCCCGCTCGCCACATCCCTTTACGTGGTGACTAGCACCATCTGGTCAGCAGCCGAGCGGTACGTGCTCTATCGAGAGACACCCCCGAGCACCTCTGCAAAGACACTCCGTGAGCCGCCCGCGGGCCTCCCCGGCGCCTTCCCTGGCTGTCGCGGCGGGCTGCTGGGCGAGGGTGAGGCCGAGTTTGGTCAGTCGTTCCTGCTGCTCCCGGGTCAACTGGGTCCGGTCGCGGCGTTGCCGCTGAATCCACGTACCCAGATCATCGCCGTCGTGAATCACGCCGGGGCGATGTCGGGGAGCTGGCCCCCGGGTTCGTCGGCGGTGAGCTGGACGAGGATGCGGTAGTGGCGTTGCCAGTCCAGAGGTCACGGGCACAACAGCTCTACCTGGCCACGACCACTGAACTGAGCCGACGATTCGCCCGGATCTACACCACCCTCGGAACCCAGGACCCTCTCTCCCGGCGGTTCTGCCTCTATCGCGATCGAGGCTTCCGCGAAAGCCAGGCCGTTTGAGAACACCGGCTCACAGTGGTCTCAAATGACCTGTTACCCCGGCAGATTGAGGGCTCACCATCTGACAGGTTCGCTACGACGGGACAACAGCACGCGGCAAGACTCCATGAGGACGCCTTGCGTCCGACCCGCTGGCCTGCCATGTCCGCCTCGGTCACCCGGTGCTGGCTGGTGGTCTCTCACGTGTTGAGCCGGCAGCGTTCACGGCTCCTCGATCAGTCCGCAGACCCCTGGCGAGTCCACTATCCCGGTTCGCTAAGGACTTGCAGATCATTAACACGTCGTCTTGATCTTGCTGTTGGGGTCGCTGCTCTGAGCGCGAACTCGTGCTTGGAGGGCGGTGAGGGCAGCGGGCGGGGTGGCCGCTGGCGGGATGACGATGTCGTGCGCCTTGAGCAGTCTCCTGATCTTCAACAGCGTGCGGTGCATGGCGGTTCGGCTGCTGTTGAACAGCACGGCGAGGGGCTCCGCTGCGAGGGCGACTCGCAGGTGGAGCACGGTGGCCAGGACCTGTTCGGGGAAGTCGAGCCGGGGTGGACGGCCGCGCTTGGCGTCGCCGTCAGACGACAAAGTCTTGGTGAGGTCGTTGAGTTGCTGCCGAGTCATGCCGGTCAGGGCGGGGTCGGAGAGCAGGGTCTGGTCCCACTTTGGCGCGGGCGGCTGCGACGGCCCGGCCGCCGGGACGGCCGGGCAGGGCTGGGGGTGCAGGGCATAGTTCCAGTCGCCGTGGAAGATGTGGCGGGTCAGTGGCAGGGCTGCCATCTCCGCGTCATCGATGGCGACTCCGGTCGGGTAGGTGTTGGTGTCCAGCTCGGCCATGACGCGCAGGCCCGTGCGGGTCGTGGTCGCGGCGATGGACTGGACGATGACTTCGTGGCTGGTCAGCGGGCGTCCGCGCCAGTTCATGGTGATGTGTGAGAAGAGCCGGTGCTCGATCTTGTTCCACTTCGATGTGCCCGGAGGGAGGTGACAAACAGTGATCGTCAGCCCTGTTTCGGCGGCGAACCGGGCGAGCTCGAGTTTCCAGGCCCGGGTCCGGTAGCCGTTGGAGCCGCCCGCGTCGGCGGTGATCAGCAGCCGTGTCGCCTGCGGGTAGGCGGCCTGTCCCTGGCCGGACCAC
>NZ_JBSFVU010000087.1:0-11097 GCF_053592475.1 Streptomyces sp. NPDC002671 | reverse complement strand
GCCTGCGCCGACACCGGCACCGTCGCCGTCGTGGAGTCCGAGGGCAACGGTCGGATGTGCCTGACCCTGCCCGAGACGCTGATCAGCGTGATGGGCATCGAGAAGGTCCTGCCCGCCTTCACCGATCTGGAGGTCTTCCTCCAGCTGCTGCCCCGTTCCTCCACCGGCGAGCGGATGAACCCGTACACCTCCCTGTGGACCGGCACCACCCCCGGCGACGGCCCGTCCGCGTTCCACCTGGTGCTGCTCGACAACGGCCGCACCGACACGCTCGCCGACGAGGTCGGACGGCAGGCGCTCAACTGCATCCGCTGCTCCGCCTGTCTCAACGTCTGCCCGGTGTACGAGCGCACCGGCGGCCACGCCTACGGCTCGGTCTACCCGGGCCCGATCGGCGCCGTCCTCACCCCGCAGCTGGTCGGCGTGGAGCATGCGGCGAGCCTGCCGTTCGCGTCCACGCTGTGCGGGGCCTGCTACGACGCCTGCCCCGTCAAGATCAACATTCCCGAGGTGCTCACCCACCTGCGCGCCAAGGCCGTCGAGGCCAAGGCCGCCAAGCGGCGCCTGCCCACGCTGGAGGCGCTCGCCATGAAGGGTGCGACAGCCGTCCTGGCCTCGCCGACCCGGCTGGCGCTCGCGCAGCGTGTCGCGTCCCTCGGCGGACGCTCGCTCGCCCGGCGGGGGCGGATCGGCCGGCTGCCCGGGCCGTTCCGAGGCTGGTCCGACACCCGGGACACGCCGGCGCCCCCGGCGGAGTCCTTCCGTGCCTGGTGGCGCGCCAACCGCGAAAGAGAGCAGCGATGAGCAGCCGTGACACCACCCTCGGGCGCCTCCGCGCGGCACTGAGCGACGTCCCGCCCACCGAACGTCCCGACGGTCCGCCGATCCCGCGCGGCTACCGGCGCAGCCACGCCGAGGAGGCGCTCGTCGAGCTGTTCGCCGAGCGCATCGCCGACTACCGCGCCACGGTGACCGTCGCCGACGAGAGCCTCGCCGCCGTGGCCATCGGCCAGGTCCTCACCGGCCGCGGCCTGACCAAGGCCGTGGTACCGGACGGATTTCCCGTCCACTGGCTGCCCGAAGGGACCTGGACCTGGCTCGCCGACGAGCCGCCGCTCACCCTGGCCGCACTCGACCGGATCACGGCGGTGCTCAGTACGGCCGCCATCGCCATCGCCGTGACTGGCACGCTCGTCCTCGACGCCGGTGAAGGCCAGGGACGCCGCGTCCTGACACTGCTGCCGGACTACCACCTCTGCGTGGTCCGGGCGGAACAGATCGCGGGGGACGTCCCCGAGGCCCTCGCCCTGCTCGACCCCACCCGCCCGCTGACCTTCATCTCAGGCCCGTCGGCCACCAGCGACATCGAACTCGACCGGGTGGAGGGCGTGCACGGCCCGCGCACCCTGGATGTCGTCATCCTCACCCGCAAGGAGAACGTATGAGAGTCGCCCTGCACACCCGTGTCAAGCCCGAGCGGGTCGAAGACTACGAGGCCGCGCACCGCGCCGTGCCCACAGAAATGACGGCCGCGATCCGGGCCGCCGGCGTCACCTCCTGGACGATCTGGCGCAGCGGGTGCGAGCTGTTCCATCTGCTGGAGTGCGAGGACTACGCACGGCTGCTCGCCGAGCTGGAGCACCTGCCGGTCAATCTCGGCTGGCAGACGCGCATGGCCGAACTGCTCGACGTCGTCCACGACTACTCCGAGGGCGGGGCTGAGGCCGGCCTGCCGATGGTGTGGGAGCTGTGAGCGGCCTCCCGATCGTCGACGCGCACCACCACGTCTGGGACCTGGCGGTCCGGGACCAGCCCTGGATCACTGGCGCGGCGCTCGCCCCGCTGCGGCGCTCGTTCTCACTGGACGACCTGCGCCCCGCGGCCGAGGCCGCCGGCGTGACGGCCACCGTGCTGGTACAGACCATCACGGTCGCCGAGGAGACCCCCGAGTTCCTCACCCTCGCCAACGGCGACCCGCTGGTGGCCGGCGTCGTCGGCTGGACCGACCTCACCGCACCCGGCATCGCTGACACGCTCGCCCGCCTCCGCGAACTCCCCGGCGGGGACCGGCTGGTGGGAATCCGCCACCAGGTACAGGAGGAACCCGACCCGGACTGGCTGCTGCGCCCCGACGTCCGGCGGGGCCTGCTCGCAGTGGCCGAGGCCGGTCTCGTGTACGACCTGGTCGTCCAACCGCATCAGCTGTCGGCCGCGATCGGCGCAGCAGCCGGACTCACCGGGCTCACCTTCGTCCTCGACCACCTGGGCAAGCCTCCGATCGCGGCGGGAGTGCTCGAGCAGTGGGCCGACCGGATCCGGCGCCTGGCAGCGCTGCCGAACACCGTCGCCAAGCTCTCCGGGCTGCTCACCGAGGCCGCGCCCGGAGCCGGTGTGGAGGACCTGCGGCCGTACGTCGACACCGCCCTGGAGGCATTTGGGCCGCATCGGCTGATGGTCGGCTCCGACTGGCCCGTGAGCACCCTGGCGGCCGGCTACCAGCAGGTGGTCGACACCACCAAGGACCTGCTCGCCGGGCTCAGTGCCGGGGAGCAGGCCGCCGTTCTCTCCCGGACGGCGACCCGGATATACGCGCTGAAGCGCTGAGTTCAGGCAAATGGTCGGATGTCAGCCGCTCAGCGGGACTCGGGAGGTAGGACCGAGCCCGAGCCCAGCATCTCGCGCAGCCAGTCCTCCACCCCGGCGATGTGCGCCGTGGTCCACGCGTGCGCAACGTCGGGTCGCCGGGCGGCGATGGCGTCCAAAATCGCCTGGTGCTGCTGCCGGGTCCGCTCCACGGCACCCTCTTCGGTGACGCCACGCCATACCCTCGCGCGGGTGGTGGGGCCCGAGAGCCCCTCAATCAGCGAGCAGAGCACGCTGTTTCCCGAGCCCTTGGCGATCAGCTGATGGAACTCCAGGTCGTTGGCGATCAGTTCATCCAACGTGGCGTCATCGCTCAACCGGTCGAGCACGGCCCGCAGTTCCTCGACGGCCTCGTCGGACATCACGCGCGCCGCCATCGCCGCCGCGGTCGGCTCCAGAACGCGGCGCACCTCCAGGAACTCCAGCACGGTGTCGTCCCGGTGGAAGTCGACCACGAACCCCAGCGTGTCCAGCAGCAGATTCGGCTCCAGGCTGGTCACGTACGTCCCGTCGCCCTGCCGCACGTCCAGAACCCGGATCAGCGACAGAGCCTTGACCGCCTCACGCAACGAATTGCGGGACAGGCCCAGCCTCGCCGCAAGGTCCGCCTCCTTGGGCAGCCGGGAGCCCGGACTCAGCTCGCCGCTGACGATCATCGCCTTGATCTTGTCGATCGCCTCGTCGGTGACTGGCACACGCTCTCCTTGCATGGCAATCGGACATCGGATCTCTGCATGATAACTCCGACCTCCCACCTCTCCCGAGGGAGTGGTGGCGTCGCCGAGCACAGCGTGATCGGCGAACAGCACCGAACGTCCCAACAGCGCTGGTGATCCAGTAACCGCTATCACCGGAGGAACGAGGCGGGCTCCGACTGGATGACCGTCTCAGGTCAGTACGGAATTGCACGGCACCGGCCCGACCAAGAACCGCATGACCGCGAAGCACGCCAGCGCCCTTCTGCGGCCCCGCTCGTCCTGGCGAACACCGAGCCCAACGCCGACGGACGATCACTCGTTACCGATCAAGGCGCCGACCACCACGAGCACCCAACCGCGCCCCGTGCCGGCTCCATGACCAGCGAATTCAGCTTGAACAACTCAATGAGGTGAAGTTCCGGCTGACAAGCGCGTCCCGAACGATGAAACATCGTATGAATCTACCCCTTCCCCGCATGGAAAGCGATTGCTAGCCTCTAGGCCGCCCTATACATCGGATGTATGTGCCGAGTCGTCCCCGGCGCGCCCCACGCGGTCCGTGCCGGAGGTGGTTGGCCGGTCCCGTTCCGGCCCGTCTTGGGAGGTCCCATGTCACAGAACCAGCCCGCACCCCTGCCCCGGCGGTCGTTCCTCAGCTGGACGTCCTCCGTCGCGGCCGCCGCGTTCGTGCCGCCGCTCCTGGGCGTCGCCACGTCCAGTCCGGTCGAGGCCGCCACCGCGGCGGCTCTCGCGCCCGGGTCGACCCTGGACGACCGGCTCTCGGCCGGCACCGGCTGGCGCGACTTCCTCGGCGGTCTGGACATGGTGTTCGAGTCGATTCCGACGTCCTTCTACCAGGGGCCGTTCCTGGGCAACGGCGGGATGGGCGCCAGCGTCTACCAGCGATCTGGCACCAACCGCCTGGCCTTCGTGCTCGGCGACACCAGGGTTCGCGACCACCAGGGCGGCGACCCGCTTTGGGGCAACTCCCGGCTCCAGATCGGCTACCTGACGCTCCAGACGACCGGCACCGTCACCGCGGTCGACCTGCGCCTGTCGCTGTGGAACGCGGAACTGTCCGGATTCGTCACCACAACCGCCGGCGTCCTGCAGATCCGCGCGTTCGTGCACGCGACCCGCGACCTCCTGGTGGTCTCCTCAGTTGCGGTGACCGGCAGCGAGACCGCCACATGGACATTCACAGCCTTCCCCGCCGTCAGCCCGCGTTCCAAGGTCGTGACCCCGCCGTCGGGCCTGCTCACCAACCCTGCGGCGGTAGTGACCACGTCGGCCACCGGCGGCAGCTCCGTCCAGGATCTGGCGTGCGGCGGACGCACCGTTACCCAGTGGTCGATCCGCACCGAAGCCGACGGCGTCACGTCCACGATGCTGTGCACCATCGCGCACAGCGGCACCGACCACTCGGCCAGTACGACAGCCGCGAACACTCTCGGCACGGCCGCCAGCCTCTCGCTCACCAGCCTCACCACCGAGCACCGGACCTGGTGGAACGCCTTCTACCCCAAGAGCTTCGTCTCCGTCCCTGACACCAAGTACGCCGCCTTCTACTGGACGCAGATGTACAAGCTGGCCAGCGCGACCCGCGCCGATCGGCCGGTGATGGCCACCGTCGGCCCCTGGATCGAGGACACCCGCTGGCCCGCGGCGTGGTACAACCTGAACGCCCAGCTGGAATACTGGCCCGTCTACGCCTCCGGACACACCGAACTTGACTCACTGACCGCCGAGATGGGCGCCGATGAGGCCGGGCTGATCGCCAGGACGCCCGCGGCCTACCGGAGCGACTCGCTGGTGATTGGTCGCACGGCGCAGGAGGACCTCCAGAGTCTGCCGCCGGACCTGCCGGGCAACACGTCCGGCACGCCCGAGGTCGGCAACCTCACGTGGGCCCTGCACAACGTCTGGCTGGCCTACCGGCACACGATGGACCAGAGCATCCTGCAGAACATCCTGTTCCCCCGGCTCCGCAAGGCGATCAACTTCTACCTGCACTTCCTGAGCAAGGACGCCTCCGGCGTGTACCACCTCCCGGCCACCTACTCGCCGGAGTACGGCAACACGAAGGACTGCAACTACGACCTGGCCCTGATCCACTGGGGCTGCCGGACGCTACTGGCCTCGGCCACCAAGCTCGGGATCAACGACCCGCTGGCGGCGACCTGGCAGGACGTGCTCGACCACCTGACGCCGCCGCCCCAGGACACGGCCAACGGCCTGTGGATCGGTTCCGACCTCCAACTGACCACTTCGCACCGGCACTTCTCGCACCTGCTGTGGTTCTATCCGCTGTACGAACTCCAGGTCACCGAAGCGGCCAACCGCACGCTCCTGGTCAACTCGATCAACCACTGGCAGAGCATGCCCTCGGCGCTCCAGGGCTACAGCTTCACCGGCTCGGCGTCGATGTACGCCGTGCTGGGTGACGGCGACTCGGCACTGCGCCAGCTCAACACCCTGCTGACCAGCTACGTCCAGCCGAACACGATGTACGCCGAGAGCGGTGGCCCGGTCATCGAGACCCCGCTGTCCGGCGCACAGACCATGCACGACATGGTGGTGCAGAGCTGGGGCGGCCTCATCCGGGTCTTCCCGGCCGTCCCGTCGGCATGGGCCGACCTCACGTTCCACAACCTGACGACCGAGGGAGCGTTCCAGGTCAGCGCCGTCCGCCAGGGCGGGGTCACGAAGTTCATCCGCGTCCGCAGCAACGCCGGCGAGCCCTGCGTCGTCCTCCCGGGCGGCATGAGCGGGCCCTACGACGTCCAGCCGCTTGGCGCGACGCCGGGCCCGATCTCCTGGACAGCGAACGCGAACGGCACGCTGACCATCGCGCTCGACGCGGGAGACGAAGCAGTCATCGTCCCGGCCGGTCAATCGCCGACGTTGGCGATCGCGCCGGTCATCGCGCCGGCCAGGGCCAGTTGGGGACTGGTCCCGGCCGCCGGCGGCGTCCCGCTCGATCTGGGCTCCTTCCTGTCCAACGACGGCATCACCTGGCAGACCAATCTGACCGATGGCAGCTTCGACACCTATGGGTACACCTATCCGGCCGAGGAGATGCCGACGCCGGGCCTGTTCGTCTCCGGCGGGATCACCTGGACGATGCCCGGCTACGGCGACGGCCGGAAGAACAGCGTCGTGCCGAGCGGGCAGACGGTCCCCGTACCGGCCGCCGCCTACACCGAGCTGCACATCCTGGGCGCCTCGGCGGGCGGTTCCCAATCGGGGACCATGACCCTGGTATTCGACAACGGAACCACGCAGTCGGTCAGCCTGGGCCTGACCGACTGGGGTCAGAAGCCGCAGTACGGGGAGAAGGTCGCGGTGCAGACCAGCCACCGTCACTACGCGGGCGGCGACCATGCGCTGAAGGTCAAGGTGATGCACCAGACGGTCACGGTCGCCGGGCACGGGGCGAAGCTCACCGGGATCACGCTGCCGAGCGCCTCCCGGATGCGGATCTTCGCGATGACGGTTCGCTGACCGCCGTCCCTGTGACTCCGCGCAGACACAACCGAACCCCGCTTCGCACGTCACGACGCGTGCGGAGCGGGGCTCGACGCCATCGGACACCGCCACCGATGCGAGAGGGGCGAAGGGCCGCGCTTGAGTCCTGGTCGGCAGACCCGCGCGGTGACAGGCTGCGCACGCATCGGGGCCGATCCAGCCATCATGTGCACGCAAATCGTCGAAGTGGGCAGCGGCCGGCGATCCAGCGGCTGAGGGCCGGAAAGCACGATCAGGCTCTTGCCAATACATCCGACGTATGGCCAAACTTGCGCCACCAAGTCGTTGGCACTCACATCAAGCCGGGCAAGTGATCGGACCAATGACGTCCGCCGCGCGAGAGGACACCTATGCTCCCCCCGTCCCGCGATGACGAGAGCCCCCGCCCGTCCCGCCGCTCATTCCTGCGCTTCGGCACGGCGGCCGGCGCGGTGGCCGCGCTGAACTCCATTCCCGCCTTCACCGCCCCGGCCCGGGCCGACTTCACCCGGCCGTCAGGGCTGTCGCTGGTGCCGGCCGCCGCAGCCACCACGCTGTGGTACCGCTCCGCCGGGAACGAGTCCAAGATCATCGAAGAGGGCCTGCCCATCGGCAACGGCCGGATCGGCGCTCTGGTCACCGGCGACCCGGCGAACGACACCCTCTACGTCACCGACGCCTCGCTGTGGACCGGAACGCTCAACGCCGCGCTCCAGTCCGACGGCCAGTTCCCCTACGACACCACCAGGTTCGGCACCATGAGCATGCTCGCCAAGGCGTACGTGAAGGTGCCCGCGCACACAGCGACGGCAGTCGGCAACTACCGCCGCCAGCTCGACCTGAGCAACGGCTACGCCTGCGCCAGCTACACCCTGGGCGGAGTCACCTACCAGCGCGAGGCGTACGCCAGCCACCCCGACGACGTCATCGTCGTGCGCCTGACCCAGAGCGGCGGCGGCACCTACACCGGCAGCGTCGCACTGAATAGCACCCACGGCGAGACCACCACCGCCGACCCGGCTGCCAAGACGGCCTCGTTCGACGGCGCCCTGGGCAACGGCCTGAAGTACGGCGCCGTCGTCGCCGTCCAGAACACCGGTGGCACGGTGTCGGTGAGCGGTGGCGAGGTCGCCTTCACCGACTGCTCGGAGGTCCTGATCGTGATCTCCGGCGGCACCAACTACGTCCCGGACCCGGCCAAGGCGTTCATGGATGCGGCCGTCGACCCCAAGGCCGTGGCCACAACCAGAGCCACCGAGGCCGCGGCCGTCGCCGGCACCATGCTGTTGGCCACCCACGTCGACGACTACCGAGGGCTTTACGAGCGGATGACAGTCAGCCTGGGCACCTCCACCGTCGCACAGAAGGCCCTGGACACCCCCGCCAGGCTCGCCGCCCGTGCCGCCTCCGGCGCCGCACCCGACCCCGAACTGGAGGCGAGCTACCTGCAGTTCGGTCGCTACCTGACGGTCACCGGGTCGCGCACCGGGCTGCCCACCAACCTGCAGGGCCTGTGGTTCGACAAGAACAATCCGTCCTGGATGGGCGACTACCACACGGACATCAACGTCCAGATGAACTACTGGCTGCCCGACCGGGCCGGCCTGTCCGACTGCTTCGAACCCCTGGCCGACTACTGTCTCTCGCAGCTGTCCTCATGGACCGCCCAGACCCAGAAGCTGTTCAACGACTCGCACAACGGGTTCCGCAACACCAGCGGCAAGGTCGCGGGCTGGACAACCGCCATCAGCACCAACATCTACGGCGGCATGGGCTGGTGGTGGCACCCGGCGGGCAACGCGTGGCTGTGCAACTCGCTGTTCGAGCACTACGAGTACACCCAGGACACCGCCTACCTCGTCAGGATCCACCCCATACTCAAGGGTGCCTGCCAGTTCTGGGAGGCACGCCTGATCACCACCACCGTCACCGAGAACGGCGTGAGTCGACAGGTCCTGATCGACGACAGCGACTGGTCCCCGGAGCAGGGCCCCACCAACGCCAAGGGCATCACCTACGCCCAGGAACTGGTCTGGCAGCTGTTCCGGAACTACCGCGACTCGTGCGCCGCGCTCGGCCTCGACGCCGCCTACGCCGCCACGATCGCCGGTCTGCAGGACAAGCTGTACCTGCCCCGGGTCAGCGCCACCACGGGCTGGCTGGAGGAGTGGATGACCGACGACAACCTCGGTGAGACCACCCACCGGCACCTGTCCCCGTTGGCCGGCTTCTCCCCCGGTGACCGCATCACCCACGACCGCAGCCCGGTGCCGCTCCTCATCGGCGTGCGCAACCTGCTCACCGCGCGCGGCATGCAGAGCTTCGGCTGGGCCACCGCCTGGCGGGCGATGTGCTGGGCCCGGCTGAAGCACGCCGACAACGCCTACCAGCTGATCCTGACCGTCATGAAGCCGTCGGTGAACTACAGCAACGGCGCCTCGATCAACCTGCTGGACATGTACTCCTTCGGCACCTCCTCCACCCTCCAGATAGACGCCAACTACGGCACCCCGACCGCGATGCTCGACATGCTCGCCTACTCCCGCCCCGGCCTGGTCGAGTTGCTGCCCGCCACGCCGTCGGCCTGGGGCACCGGCAGCATCCGCGGCCTGGGCCTGCGCGGCGGCTTCACCCTCGACATGGACTGGAGCGGCGGCAACGTCACCTCGGCGACGCTGCACAGCACCGGCGGCACCTCGACGAGGGTCAAGTTCGGTACCTGGAGCCAGGCCGTCACCATGGCAGCAGGCGGCTCGGTCACACTCACCCCGCCCACCAGGGCCACCACCTTCGTCCTCGTCAACCGGCGCAGCGGCAAGGCGATCGACGTCCCGGGCAGCTCCACCACGGCAGGGACGGGTCTCATCCAGTACACCCAGCACGGCAACGCCAACCAGCGTTGGAAGCTGACCGACCTGGGCTGCCGGGTCTACACCCTGGCCAACGTCAACTCCGCTCTGCTCGCCGACGTCAGCGGAGGAGGCACCGCGGACGACACCCCGATCGTGCAGTGGACGAATGCCGGCGGCTCGAACCAGCAGTGGATGCTCACCGACACCGGCGACGGCTACGTCAAGATCGTCAACGTGCGCAGCGGCAAGGTCATGGGCGTCCGCGGCAACTCCACCGCCGACTTGGCTCCGATCGTCCAGCAGACCGACACGGACGACCTCAGCCAGCAGTGGCGCATGGTGCCGGGTCTGATCGCGACCGGCCGGCCGCGCAACTCGGCCAGGCAGGCGGTGTGTTGATCGCCGACGACACCGGCTTCGTGAAGAAAGGCCCCACCTCCGCCGGAGTGCAGCGCCAGTACGGGGCTTCGGCACTACTACGGGCCAGTCCGCCAGCACGCTCCGCGTCGGTACTCAACCTCTCACGGTTCAGCGGCTCAGGCCGCTCCCTCTCGCTGCACTCTCGGGGCGGCAGTGTCGAAGCGTGCCTTCCCGCGTTCCGTGCAAGACCAGCAGACCAGGCTCACGCCACCTCCGTGCCGGGCACCACCTGACCAATAGACGGGCTCCGTCAGGCTTATCCCAGACCCAATCCCGTGGGCCCAGTTTTGATGCCACTTCGATTTCAATAACGACACTTCAGCGGTGGTTCACTTGCGTTCGTCTTCCTGATCCCCACCTGACGCATCTTGGGCTCCTTCTCCACATCGCTCACCACGATCGCGTCACCGCTCTCGCAGCATGTGGTGGTTTGAAGCCTCCCCTCGCAGGGCGGCTCCGAAGGGCCAGACCTTCACGTCTTGCACAGCATTGCTTCCAGAACTGTTCCTACATACGGAGCGCTTTCCAACCTGGTTGACGCTGGAGTGACTTGGTGCGGGGGCGTGTGTGGCAAGGGGTGAAGCTCCTGGTAGATGGGTTGTCGACCAAGATCACCCCGTCCGCCCGGAGCTTCACGTGCTTGTCTACCGATCGGGGATCGACCTATCCAGTTCGGCTCTGCGGTTCCTGTCCCGGCTGCTGTCGGTCAGGCGGCACGAGCGTGGAACGCGGTGGCGGCGGCTCCCGGCAAGCCGGAGGTCCTGGCCGCACTCGCCCCGGACCTCCCCACTGCCACGCGCACAGCAATAGGCAAGGCGTTCGTGATCCTCGACGGGACGCTGCTGCCCATCGACCGGATCGCCGCAGACCGACCGTACTGTTGAGTCGGCACGGAGCGCGGTGCCGGTGTTGCCACCGGTCCGTTTCTCCGTGCCGCTCGCCGAACCCGGCGTGCGGCTCTCACCGCACCGGGCTCT
>NZ_JBSFVU010000086.1:0-11484 GCF_053592475.1 Streptomyces sp. NPDC002671 | reverse complement strand
GCCCCCCTTTTCGCGGGCCCCCGGTTCGCGGCCCGCGACGGCGGGGGGTTCACCGGCCTGCGGTGGGCGGGGGCCGGGGTGGAGCGCGCAGCGCTCCCCCCGACCCGCTCCGCGGGTCCCTCGCTGCTGCGCAGCGAGGCAAACAAGGCCTCCGCGCAGCGGAGGCCACTTCCCGCTTCGCGGGAAGACACTGCCCGTGTGCATCACAGGCAGTGAACTCGCCTGCTTCGCAGACGAGTTAGGCGCACCCGCTCCGCGGGAGCACCCCGGAGCCGCACAGCGGCTCCGCCAAACCAGCCCGCCCGCACAGCGGGCGGGCGCACCTACAGAAGGGCCCGCCCCGCAAGCGGCTGCGCAGCAGACGCGCACCCACACTCCACAACCCCATGCAGTCCTCGACTGAAGCACCATCATGAGTGCGAGCAGGGGCCTAACCTGGATCGGCCGGGGCAAGCTTGGAGCAGAAAGAGCCAGCCCTTCCTCCCTGAGGGGGCTGCGTGACTGAGGCTCAGGGAATGCTTCAAAATGTAGTCCAGATCTGAAATGGATCACAGCGTCCCTACCGGTCCCCGTACCATGCATCACCCTGACACCACACCAGTGCACCCGCATGACATCGAGGCCTCTTGCACACCCAGCCCCGGCATGCCCCACAACCGCCGGTACACGCAAGGGGTTCTCCGCACAAGCAGGTCGGCCATACAGCCGGCCGTCGGCCGACGACCCCAGTTGAACACCTCCTGCGCACAACCCGTATAGCTGACAGGAACCGGCGCAAGCGGCCCACCCGGGAACTTGATGACACCTCAGTTCTAAGTGATAGCGGTGCCTCTCTGACCTGCTCTCCGATTGGCGGCTGCAGCACACCCGCTCAGCGCGAGGGAGCTGTTCGAAGGGCCTAGGAGAGATGCATATAGAGGGGACAGGCATCATCGCAGGTCAGAGGCCATGTGATGTGACGCTGAGGGCTATTCAAGTATCACAATGGGACGACTCTTTCCCTTGGAGGGGAAACGATAGCCAGTCAGAATCGCGGGCCGGACACCTCGTGTCGTTCCCCTAGAGGGGAACCGGCCGTTACCTCCAGCATGCGTACATCGTTCCCCTCCATGGGAAACCTCTAGGTGAGGAGTGGTATGGGCGGGGGCAGGGCAGCGGTGAACACGTGCACCGGCGAGTACGTTCAGCTCGAACTCCTACACCCGGATAACAAGCCGTACCTCTGGAGCGGCGGCGGTCGGCATGTGGCCGTCAGCAAGTCGCTGGCGGCCGGCGTATGGGAGAAAGACAGCGGCTACACCAAGAACGACAAGCTCGTCTACGGCTACTACCTGTTCAACTCCCCGTCCGGAGATGAACCGTTGCGTCAGAGCTTCCGAGAGATCGGCATCAATCTGGAGCTACGTCCGAACGCCGTGAGCAAGTCCGTCGGAAACCTCCACCGCGGAGGATTCCTCCTCAAAGCCGAAGAGGTCGGGCGTGTCACCTTCTACAAGGTCAACCCCCGAGCTGCTTACGACGGCTCCTCCCGACAACAACGCAAAGCAACCCAGACCGCCCGACACCCCGTAGTACGCTGCCCCGCGCAGAAAACGAAGGAGGCGTCCTGATGACCCCCACGGCCCAACGCTTCGACGCCCCCTTCATGGACGCCAGCGAACTCCACGACCTGCTCCTTCGCTCCAAGCTCAAGCAAGGCGCGGACCTGAAAGTCCTGATGTACTACGCCACCGCCGTCCCCACTGGCGAACCCGTACCCACCACCGCCACCGACATCGGCAAACAACTCGGCCTCAGTACCACCAGCGCCTCACGCAGCATCGGCCGACTCGCCCAACAAGGCTGGCTCCAACACGCCTACACCGCCATCGGCATCAAGTTCTACCGCCTCGGCCCTAACGCCACCCACCAAAACAAACACCCAGACACGCCAGACCCCACCGAGCAACCCCTCGCAGCAGTCCACCACCTCCACCCACACACACAACCCTGAGAGGGCCCCAGAACACCACACAGCGCCCCACCCCAACAGAAGTGGCAATCAGGAGCCCGTACACCATTCCCCTCCAGGGGAAACGAGCTGGCACTGCCGACGACCAAACAACCGACAGCCGAAGTCAGAGTGGCAGTTCGCGGACCATGCAGTCGTACAGCGGCGCCTCGTCCCAGGGATGCGACACCCCGGCCTTCCGGTAGCCCCATGCCGCGTAGGCGGACCGTGCCGGCGCGGCCTCCGGCTCCGGCCGCACTGTCAGTGTGACCCGCTCGGCCGCTACACCGTCCAGGAGCCGGGCGTGCAGCTCGGCGGCGATACCGCACCGCCGCCAGGCCTTGCGTACGGCCAGTTCGATGATGACGAAAGTCCGGCGGCCGTCCTCACGAGCCCACTCCCTAGGGAGGTCGATGTCGAGGTTCTTCCACCAGCGGGTGTCCGCGGCGAGGTAGTACCCGTAAGTGAAGCCCGTGATGACCGTGCCCTCGCGGGCCAGGACCAGCCGCATGCCGGGGCGCTGGACATGTACCCGGTAGTGATCGATGAACTCGGCTACATCGCGAGGGCCTTCGTCGTACGGCGGCTCGGCGTAGACCTCCTCGTAGGCAGACCGGATCCGATAGTGACCACCCGGCCGCCGGGCCGGGGCAGGCGCGGCAACAACGCCTCGGTGCGCAGGATCGCCGGAAGCATGTTGCTGTCGAAGGCCCGCCGCCACGGCTGGACCTCGAGGGCTGGCAGGACGCGTGCAGGTGTCCGTCCCTAGGTCGTCCACCACGATGGACTTCGGCACCACGGCGACCGGGGACGACGACCAGCATGTGCTGCGCCTGTCCCAGCCTTGACGATGTCTTACGCAACTCCTATGGCGCCGTCGCTGGTTCGAGCGATCACCGCAGGGTGACTGGGATCTTGGCCAATCCTGATCGAGGGCTGGACAACGGCACGCCACGAGGCCGATCACATCCAACGGACGTTTCCCCGGCCGCACGAACCTGACCATGCGGCAGCTCGCGCCGCTGTTCGGCGTCTCGCCGACCGCAGGTCCTCGTCATGCGCGGAGGGTTCGGGCAGGCGGCAGGTCCTCCCCCAACTGGTGCCGCCCGCGAACTTCAGGTCAGGGTGAGCGCTTGGCCGCCTGGTCGCGACGGCGCAGCAGCAGGCCGAGCTGGACGACCAGGTCCAGCATGACGGCCTGGACGACGGCACCGTTCAAGGTGTGGTGCGGGAAGCGATGGCGTACGGCGGCGGAGACGGGCAGCGCGCGGGGGACGACAGGGCGGGCGTCGATGCCGCGGGTTCTGTCGCTCGTTGGTGGCTGTTGCATTCACAGGACAGATGAAAGCTGATCGCCTCAGGGAGGCGGGCGACGCAGATCGAAGCCAGCAACCCGGCCCACCTCGCCACCTGATCCTGGTTGTACGGGCTGCTCACGGAGGAGCGGGTCCGACCGTGGTTGCAGCAGTCCGCCGAAAACCAGCAGCCCTGACCCTCCGTCGCCACGTTCACTGCGCAGCACTGTCGGCCGGCATGGCGCTGACCAGGCGAGGGCGGCCTCCGGCCCATCGGGGCAGACAGGGGAAGGCCGATCTGCCGGTGCCGCTCACCCCCAGTTCCGGGCGCGCGCCGCAGGTCACTCTTCCCCGATGAAAGGGCGGTCTCACGCCTCGGACGGCGCGCCACTGCCTTGGCGCTGCCGCTGACGGTGTTTGCGCATCGACACCTGAGAGCCGCAGCCAGTGCTGCAGTACAGCCCTCCCCCATTGCGGGTGCGGTCGAAGAAACCGAAATGGCATGGGGGGTTCCGGCACGCCTTGATGCGCCTCCAGTCGCTGCTCTGGGCGAAGGTCGTCACCGCGGCCAGTACGGTTCCGAATACGCGCGGCACCCCCGCCTGCGGCGACGCCAGCTCTACACCGCTGGCCGTGACCACCGTCGCCAGCGGGTAGAGCGAACCCGCGCGCCGCAGGTGCCGTTCGGCACGCTGCAGCGGCTCACCCAGACTTTCCTCGTCGCCGGAGTGCGCCAGCAGCACGGTCACCAGAGCATCGCGCAGCTCGCGCGCGACCGCGGCGTCAGCGTCGGTCGCCGCGGTTTCGCCGCCGAACTCGTCGCGCTCCGCCAGCCACGCCGCGAACGAGTCTCCGTCCCCGAACAACTCCCGGCGACCCGATCCGTCCGCGCGGGTGTTCACGAACGCGAGAACGGTCTGCACCGTCGGCGTGACGGTGCGCGGGCTGAGTTCGGGAGATCTGGCTGCTGCACTGCTCATGGATCCACCCTACATCAGAGCAAGCGTCGCTAATCCGACTAGAGAGCAACTCTGGCGTCCAGATTGCTTGACTCGTTGCGAGCTAACGCCTTACGATCGCAACATGAATAGGGCATCCAACCAGCAGACCCACCTCCGCACATGGCTGATCACCGGCGCGACGTCCGGCATCGGCCGCGAACTGACGCTCCAGGCACTGGAGAGCGGCGACGCCGTCTCAGCTCTCGCCCGCGACACCTCCTCCCTGGACGAACTGGCGGAAGCGCACGGTGAGCGCCTGCTTCTCATCCAGGCGGACGTACGTGACGAGCAAGCCGTCCGGGACGCGGTGAAAGACACGCTCGCACGCTTCGGCCGCATCGACGTGGTGGCCAACAACGCGGGATACGGACTGTTCGGAGCCGTTGAGGAAGCCTCCGACACGCAGGTCCGTGCCGTGTTCGACACCAACGTCTTCGGAGTGCTCAACGTGCTCCGCGCAACGCTGCCGGTGCTCCGCGCCCAGCGGTCCGGGCACATCCTCCAGGGCTCGTCGGTCTACGGGCAGTCCGCCCATCCCGGCGTGGGTCTACTGGCCGCCACCAAGCACGCGGTCGAGGGGCTGTCGGACGCGCTGGCAGCCGAGGTCGCGCCGCTCGGCATCAACGTCACGATCATCCAGCCCGGGCTGACCGCGACCCCCTTCCTTGCCAACCTCGATGTCGCACCTGGCCTGGGCGACTACGACCAGACGGTCCGCGAGGTTCAGAAGGGCATCGGAGAGCTGCCGGCATCCGCCTTCTCCGCCGCGGCGCGGATCGCCGCAGGCATCCGGACCGCGGTCGACAGCCCCAACCCTCCGCTGCGCCTGGCCCTTGGCGTCTCCAGCGCGACGAGCATGCGCCCCGCCTTGAAGGCACGCATCGCAGACCTGGATAGCTGGCAGCGCGTGACCGACGACGTCGACAGGTAGCAAGCCACGAATCCCGCCGGGGGACGTGGTCACGGCGGAGGCGGCCCGGCCCTCCTTACCGCCCGGCCGCGACCGAGGGGTCTGGGTCGAAGCCACGGCCCATGGCTTCGACCCAGACCCCGCTATCTGCTCGCGGTCGAGGCTGTGGTGAGACGGCTGGGGGCGAGTACAGGGGAGCCGGATCGGGCCGCGTCAGGCTTGCGTTCGCGTTCCGTGAGTAGCTCGCCGATCACCTGTGCGTAGACCTGCAGTTTCTCTGTGAGTTGCCGGTTCTCCTCGGTGAGGCGGTGGTTTCGTTCTTCGAGCTCGTCCGCACGCAGCTGCCTGCGGCTGTGCTGGACTGGTGACATCCGGCGCCGGCTCCCCGCAAGGGATCATGGGCGACATCTTCATCTGGCACCGCCTCGCCCCGTGACGGCGAGGGGAAGTTTCAGTCCCGTCAGTCCCGTGGGTCCCGGCATGGGGCGCCGTGGGTGCGAGGGAGTAGCTCGAGGTGTATTGGAAGTGGGCAGGTCAGCCCGTCACCTAGGCAGTCACGGGACTGACGGGACGGAAAGATCAGCAGTCCCGTGTCGCGCAGTCATACCGACGTCGCTTGCCTGCCTGCTGGTGCTATCTCCGCAGTCCTCTGCGAGCGTGGCGTCTTGGTGCCGACCTTGCCCGGCTCGATGGTGCGGGGGTCGACGGCTTCTCCCGGAGCACCCACCGAGTACGGCCCCTGAGGCTGCCTGTCGCGGTCGTGGGGCAGGAGGAAGAACGCGCGGCGGGCGAAGAGACCGGAGTCGGGATCGCTGGCTGCGCCCGGATGGAGGTTCGTGTAGCCGATGAGGCGGCCGTCGCGCGAGTAGCGGGGCTTGCCCTTGCGGGTGGGTACTTTGTCCAGGGCCTGCCGGACGTAGTCGAGGTTTTCCGGGTCCTCGAGCCAGACCACTTCGGTTTCGTCGGTGAGCTGGCTGTCTTGCAGCATCGAGCTCATGGCCGCAGACCCTCCTGTCCCGTGGGCCGGCCTCTGGCCGGATCATGCGGCGCGCTCACCGCTGGTTGTCTGGTTCTGGCAACTATCGTAGGAGTCCTGGGCAGGCGGCCGTCGGACTCTGTCCGGGGCGTCATTCGTCGGGCCCTGTCCCGGCGTCGGCGAGGAGGGCCAAGCCGGGGTAGAGCTTGCGGTCGTTGTTCTTGATCATCTCTGCTGGGGAGGCCAGGCCGAGTTCCTGGCGGATGCGGCTGGCGAAGGCGCGGCTGGTGGCCGGGCGGATCCCTTCGTCCGAGCACCAGCGTCCGTAGGTTTCGTAGAGGAGTTTCTGCTCGACGCGCAGTTCGGGATTGGGCTGCCCGCCTTGCCCCTTGGTGCACCGCTCGGCGATGAACCGGCCGATGTGGTCCTCGGTCTTCTCGTAGGCCTCGGTGGCCAGCCGTACGCTGGCCGGTCCGTGGAGCGGGTCCCTGGTGGCAAGGTACTTCTGGGCGCCTTGGATGAGCCAGTGCAGGATGCCGGGGCCCTCGTCGAGGACGAGTTCCTGAGCCAGGTTGTCGATCTTGAGTTCGTCAGGGACCTTCCGCTCGAACGGGATGATCCTCATGCGGCGCCAGAACGCGTAGCCGCCGGTGCCGACTTCGGGCCGGTGGTTTCCCAGGAGCCACAGCTTGTGAGTGGGCCTGAAGGTGAAGAAGTCCTGGCGCATACGGCGGGCGGTGATGGTGTCGCCGCCCGTCAAGAGCTTGACGCGGGCCTCGTTGAACTTGTCGTTCGGCTTGAGTTCAGAGCACACGACGATGCGCCGACCGTGCAGTTCGGTCAGCTCGGTGCTGTGCTCGGTGAACTTTCCCTTCTCCATCAGGAAGCCGGGCGGGGCGGCGTTGGCGTAGTCCCCGAGGATCTGCATCATCACCTCGAGCAGCACGGACTTGCCGTTGGCGCCGGACCCGTAGAGGAAGGGCAGGATTTGGGCGCCCACGTCCCCAGTGACGGAGTAGCCGAGCAGCAGGTGCAGAAACGCGATCGTCTCCCGGCCCTTGGTGTCGTCGCCGAAGGTGTCGCGCAGGAAACTGTGCCACCGGGGCAGGGGCATGTCCTCCGGTCCGACGGTGGTGGCGCGTGAGTGCATGTCCGCCAGCGGGTCGGGCTTGCGCAGCTCACCGGTCCGCAGGTCGACGACGCCGCCCGGGGTGCACAGGGCGTACATGTCCCCGTCCATGGAGTCCGGGTCAAGACTGAGTCCCGGCGCGGCCTGCGCCTGCTGGAGCAGGGCCTTCACGCCCGCGGTGGACTGAGTGCGTCGTCGGTGCGCGGCCAGTTCCCGGTTGCTGAATGTTCCGTGCGGGTCGGTGCGCGGCATCTGCTCGGCCATGTCGCCGGCCGCCCACATCGCGCCCTTCTCACCGCCGGTGCGTTTCCACCGGTACTGGTCCCACGAGTACCAGCCCAGGCCCTCCACGTGCCGAAAGCGATCGCTGTACAGGCGCGCGAACAGCTTGGCGTTGCCCCGGTCGGTCAGCTCGTCCGGCAACAGGCCTGCTGGAGCAACTCGTCGGGTCGCCTCGCTTCCCGCCTGCGCGGGCACCATCGCCTGGTCTCCAGGCAGGCCGAGGTCGAGTCTTGTCTGAAGGATCTGGTCGGCGGCGGTCGCGGTGTCGAGACGTGCCGACTCGGCACTGCTCATGAGCGTCCCTTGTGAAAGCCTGGGTGAAAAAGGCCAGTAGAAGAAGCGAGGCCGGTACGACTGCGGCGCTCGTGAATATCTCCATCGCAGCGGACACCGCGGGGTGCTGACGAGCCTGCCGCAAACTGGCCGGGCACTAGAGAGTCCTTGTCCTAGCTGGTCTTCTTCGTCTGGGGCATCAACCCCACGGACACCGTGTCCGTTGTGCCGCCACCCGTCTCAGAGGCGGGATCAACGGGACTGACGGGACTGAAGTTTCCGCTTGGATCAGAGGCTAGCGCACACCCCGTCGTGGCAGCACACGTGCCATCCGCGTGTCGAACAGTCCCGTTCAGTCCCGTACACAAAAGAGCAGGTCAGAGGGTTCAAGCTCCGCGCTACGGGACTGACGGGACTCAAGGTTCTATATATGAGCTGCACAGCACACGTAGTAGTACAGAAATACGTACGCGCGCATACACGCGCACCTGATCGGCATAACTTGCAGTGTCGGTCCCGTCAGTCCCGCTCCACTAGCAGGCATGGCCTCTGACCAGGCACTTTGCCTGCGGGACTGAAGCGGGACCAAAGCCTGCAATGAGTCCCGTGCTCGACGAACGGGCACTGCCGCTCACCGCATAGGGTCCGCGGCGCAGCGGGTCCAGGGGCCGGCCAAGGCCAATTCGGTTGCTTTAACTCGGACCTGTAGCACTCCCCCACCCGTCTGTTGGACCTGTACCACCGAAAGTCAGCTACGACGATGCCAGCAGTCGACGGAGCAGGCGCGCGTGTGTTGCAGCAACCCTGCCCCGGTCTCAGCCACGTTTCCTATCTTGAAGGCCCCGACGGACCCGGCATGGAGGAGTCACGTGCCTAGAGCCAATCGGCGCATCAGTAGTCCAGCTCCAGCTGCTCGATGCCTGTGAACTCGACCAGGAGGCCCTCGGCGCGGTGGCCCCGGTCGCGGAAGTACATCTCGCCCAGGCCCTCGGCCAGGACCGACTGGAGCTCGGTCTCTGTCGCGCCTGCTTCCTGGGCTGCGAAGAGGCGGGCTGCGTACTCGGGCGGCAGCGCCTGGTTGAGGTGGCGGACACGGGGGTCGTCGGTACTGCCGGGGGCCGCCGTGAAACCGAAGCGCGCCCGGGTGGAGACGAAGATGCCATCCGTTGTCGCCGCCTGCTGCCGGGCTCGCTCGCGTACCTTCGGCTGCCAGCGGTGGCGGGTTTCGCGGTAGAGACGGTCGGCCAGGGCCTTGCGGGGGTGTTTCAGCTGGCCCTTGATGTAGCGCTCCACCGTGCGCTGGGAGATGCCCAGGAGTTCGGCCACCGGCCTGGTGCCCTTGAGTTGTCGTACCAGGTACCGCATCTGGGCTTGGGCCGACTTCGGCACCGGGCGGGTGAAGTGGCGGGCATCCGCCTCCTCCAGGCTGTCACCCACATCAGCCACCGTCCGCTCCCCCTCCGCCCACTCACGTCTTCCGATCCAGGAACGGAGGAGAGAGCGATCCGGTCACGGGGCGGACGGCGGGTGAGTTGAGGGACGCCTGGGTTGGAGGGTGGAAGGGAACCCAGACGGCTTCGGGCCGGCGCTGTCCCGCGCCGGACCGAAGCCGTCCCGAGTCGGGCTCAGCTGCCGATGCTCTGCGCGTGCCGGAAGAAGTTCGGCGCGTCGTACCGGCGCTTGACCGAAACCAGCCGGGGGTAGTTCTCGGCGTAGTACGCCTGCCGCCAGTCCCCCAGGTCCGGGTTGGGGAAGTTGAGGTACGACTCGCCACTTGAGAGCGGGTCGATGATGTTGAAGGCCTGGGTGGGCCACACCATGGCGGCCTCGGCCTCCTCCGCGGGTGGCTGCCCGTCGTGCAACAGGGTCGCGCAGGCCACGAAGAACTCCGCGCCGCGGTGCACATACGCGGTCTGTGTGCGGGGGACCTCGTTGACGACTCCGCCGAGTGCCGTGAAGTACAGGTACGTGATGTGGCCTGGCTTGCGGTTGGCTTCGAAGGCGGCGAGCAGGTCGGCCACCCCGGAGCTGCCCGTGGGGCGGTTGAGCAGCCGGGTCCGCTCCCTGAGGAAGGGAGTGCGCTGGATCTTGGCGTCCGAGTTCGAGCCGGCGCGGTGGCACTGCTGGAACGTGAGCTGCTCGCAGCCGTAGACGGCCTTCATCGCCTCGTCGTACGGAAGCTCCTCGACCGTACGGAGGCTGGGCGTGGCGCCTGCCTCGGCGGCCAGTTCGTTCAGGGCCTGCTCGATCTCCGACTGCGGCCCGTGGTAGCCGCCGTTGATCTTGATGATCGGCACATTGCCCGGGGCGCCGTCGCGCAGGAGCACGTTCAGGGTCGAGCCCAGGTTGTTCGAGCCGCTGGAGCACCACTCCTGCCAGGCCGTGATGATCTCCTGGGCCTTGTCCCACGGCCAGTAGGTGTCGAAGTACACCATGCGAGGGGCCGATATCGGACGTACCTCGAAGTCGACGGCCACGCCGAAGTTGCCGCCGCCACCACCGCGGATGGCCCAGAAGAGGTCGGGGTGCCTCGCCTCGGAGGCGCACACGATCCGACCGTCCGAGAGGACCATCCGAGCCGAAACGAGGCGGTCACTCGCGACCCCGAACTTCCGTACCTGAAAGCCCATGCCGCCGCCCGAGATATAGCCGCCCATGCGTACGGTGGCGCAGGTGCCCGTGACTATCTGCCTGTTGTAGGGCTTGAGCGCGGTATGGGCGTCGATGCTCTGCACCCCGGGGCCGAGCCGCACCGTGTCGTCGCCGACCGAGACATGGTTCAGCCGGGAGACGTCGAGGATCATGCCCTGGCCGGTGGACCAGCCGGCCAGGCTGTGGCCGCCACTGCGGGTGTGTACCGCGATGTCGTTGTCACCGGCGAACTTGATGGCCGTACTCACGTCCTGGGGAGTCTCGCAGTAGACGATTCCCTGCGGTTCTACGGTGTCGAGCTCTACCAGAACGCCTTGCTTGGAATAGGCGTAAGCCTGGTCGGAGGGCAGCACCACATCTCCCTGCAGATGCCTGCGCAGCTGCCCCCATTTGTCTTCACCTGCATATACGGACATCACTGATGACCCGACAGTGGCAGCCGCGAGCGCCATGCTGCCACCAGCGCGAAGAAGGGATCGTCTACTCAGCATCGTTCCTCCAGGACCAGAGACCAGAACTGACAGGTGGCGGGGGTCATTCTCAAGGGCTGGGCCGGCGAACCCTCGTTCGCCCTATGGAATATCGAGCTCAATTGCAGCACGGCTCCAGGTCTAGCCGCCGCACCGGGATCCTGTCACACTCCCGAACCTGTTTCAGCGGATTTTCCACTGAACAATCTGGGCGATGACATCGCCTGGCGCTTCCCTTCACTAGAATTTCGGCACCAGCGAGGAATACGTCTCGTATTGCCGGAGGGAGCCGTGCCTCGGTCTTCGATTGTGTGTCAGTTGCCGGTGCCGGCGGGGCCGAGCAGGACCTTCGCCTCCAGGGAGCCCTCGCTCAGCTGGTGGTACGTCTGGAGCTTGAAGTACTCGCCGCCGGCGTAGGAGGCGACGTTGTAGAGGCCCTGGAGGGGGCCGGGGTAGGTGTGGGAGACGTTCTTGGCGAACTTCTCGACCTGCGCATCGACCGTGAT
>NZ_JBSFVU010000085.1:0-11725 GCF_053592475.1 Streptomyces sp. NPDC002671 | reverse complement strand
ACGTTGCCTACTCTCGCCGCGAGGCAACTTCTCCAACCTCCGGTAGCGCAGCGTCACTTCGAAGGTGAAGTTGCCCATTGCGTTGGAGGCGTGGCATCTCCCGTCCTCTCCAACATCTATCTCGACAGGCTCGATCAGTTCATTGAGCAGAAGCTGCTGCCGGAATACAACCGCGGCAGAAAACGACGGCATCATCCCGAGTACCATCGGCTCGACAGCCGGATGTACTGGGCAAAGCGGCGCGGAGATCGCGCCGCAGTACGGCAACTCCGGCTCCAAATGCGGAGCCTGCCGAGCAAAGACCCTTACGATCCAGGCTTTCGGCGCCTACGGTACGTCCGGTATGCCGACGACTGGCTGCTCGGTTTCGCTGGGCCCAAGCACGAAGCCGAGGAGATCAAGGCGCGGATCACAGCATTCCTTCTGGACGAACTCCGGCTGGAACTCTCCGAATCCAAGACCCTGGTCACACACGCCACCAGCCAGGCGGCGCGCTTCCTCGGCTACGAGGTGAAAGCCCAGCGATGCGACACGAAGCTCACGGGACCACGACGCTCCGTCAACGGTGCCATCGGGCTTTTCGTGCCACGCGAGGTAATCCGGCAGCGTTGTGTCTCCTGCATGGGCGGCGGGAAACCGAAACTCCGTGGTGTGCTTCTCCACGACAGCGATTTTTCAATCGTGGCGACATACCAAGCCGAGTACCGGGGACTCGTGCAGTACTACCTTCTCGCCCAGGACGTCGCCCGCCTGAACCGCCTGCAATGGGTGATGGAGACGTCCATGCACAAGACGCTGGCGTCGAAGCACAGATCGACCGTCACGAAGATGGCCCGCAAGTACAAGGCGACCATCGACACCCCGGACGGCCCTCGAAAATGCTTTGAAGTCATCGTCGAGCGCGGAGGCGAGAAGAAGGCGCTAGTTGCCCGCTTCGGCGGCATCCCGCTCAAACGGCAGCGCACAGCGGTAATGGCCGACCGAGAGCCGTTGAAACCCAACCACATCAGCACCACCGAGTTGGTAAAGCGGCTCCTCGCGGACTGCTGCGAGATATGCGGATCAACGAGCCGGATTGAGGTCCATCACATCCGGAAACTCGCCGATGTCAAGCAGCAGGGCCGAGCCGAGCGCCCCGTGTGGGTGAAGTTGATGGCAATGAGACGACGTAAGACCTTGGTCGTCTGCCGACCTTGCCACGAGGACATCCACGCGGGACGAGCGACCTCATCCACCCGGAAAAGATCACTGGAGAGCGGTGTGCTGGGAAACTAGCCCGCACCGTTCGGGAAGGGGCCGTCGGAAAAGGACCCGGGCCACGGGCACCTCGTCGGCGGCCTACTTCACTCCGCCGCTGGCGCGACCACGGTCTGGTCCGCGAGTTCCACGACCGGCTCCGCCACAAGGTCCGCGAGCAGGCCGGGCGGGACCCGGAGCCGAGTGCGGGCGTGATCGACTCCCAGTTGGTCAAGGCGGACGCCGTCGTTGGCGCCGACAGCCGGGGCTTCGACGGCAGCAAGCTGATCAACGGGCGGAAACGGCACGTCGTGGTCGACACCCTCGGCCTGCTGCTGGCGGTGCTGGTCACCTCGGCGGACATCGGCGACCGCGCCGCCGCCCACGTCCTGTTCGCCCAGGTCGCCGCCGCGCACCACCTGCTGGCCCTGGTCTGGGCCGACGTCGGCTACACCGGCTGCCTCGTCGAGTACTGTCTCGCCGCCCTCGCCCTGGTCCTGGCGATCGTCAGGCGCAGTGACGACATGCGCGGCTTCGTCGTGCTGCCCAAGCGGTGGAGTGTGGAGCGATTCTTTGCCCACCTGATGCGAAGCCGCCGCCTCGTGCGCGACTTCGACCGATCCACCGGCAGCGCGGAGGCGATGGTCTACTGGTCGATGCCCCTGCTCATGACCCGCCGCCTGGCCCGGCCACGGCCTTCGCGAGCGTGAACCGGCCCGGCACCGACTCAGCCAGCCACCCGCGCGCTGTCAGCGCTTCGCCTTCGACCGCAACGCCTTCTTCGCGGGCGCCGGGTCCAGACCGAAGCAGCCAGCCATCTCCTGGCACGTCAGCGGACCTTGACCGAGACGGTTGCGGTCCGCGAGAGCCTGCACGATGCGTTGGTATTCCGCCGACAGTACCGACCAGGCCAGGCCCGCACGCCACATCGGCACCACCGATTTCGGTTTCGCCGCCTCCGAAGATGCAGGCGGCACCGGCAGTTCACCGCGATACGACGGCTCCTCGGCGGCGTCCGGGTCGGCGACGTCGCCTTCGCCCGGGGACAGCACCTCGGCAACGCGTGAACGGGCGATGACCCACTCGTTCCACTCTCGCTCGGCCACGACCAGCTCGGCCTGGATACGGTCCGCCTCCTCCCGCAGCGCGTCCACACGACGGCGAGCGGTCAGCTCGCGCTCTTCCAGCAGCCCCACGACCGACGGCATCCCCGACCTCGACCAGAGCGACGACACGACACCTCACCACTCCCCGAGACCGCCGACCCTATGCCTGAACAGCGGAAACGCAGCCCTCAAGCCCGGAAGGACAACAGCCAATCACACGCCGCGTAGGACGGTGGCGGCGAGCAATCATTGGCACTCATGCCGCGGTCGGCGAGGTCGAAGCCCCCTCCCGCAGGCACGGCACCACGAGACTGCCCCGTCGAAATCCCGTGGAGCTCGAGTGCCGGGCGTGCCAAGCTGACTCCCATCGAAGGGGTGTAGCTCAGAGGCCAGAGCGCCGGTCTCCAAAACCGGATGCCGCAGGTTCGACTCCTGCCACCCCTGCCTCCATGGCGCCGACCGTAGCCACTTCCCTGAGGTGCGGGATCCCGGTCGTCAGCGACGTCACCGTCATGGGCGAACTACACCGGATAGTGCGGCGAAATCAGTGTGAATCGGCTGCGGAGCCGGCCGTCGGCGTCGTCAGCGGCAGCAGATGACAACCCCGGGCAGCACCTCGTCCCCCTCGAACTCGGCGGCGCGCCCCGCGATTCCGGCAACCTGTGGCCCGAGCCCTGCTCCGGCTCCCAGACCGCGCACTCCAAGGACGGAGTGGAGACGAAGCTGAAGAACGCCGTCTGCGCCGGCACCGTCACCCTGTCCGCCGCCCGCAGCGCCATCAAGACCAACTGGACCACGGCCCTGCAGGTCACCGGAATCGGCTGACCGAGCCCACCGCGGGACATCCAGGCCGCACGCGCCGGATGTCCCGGCATTTGGCGTTTGGATCGTTCACGCGGCGCCGTGCCATGCGTCGGGTCCGAATGATCCTTTGATGTCGGAGGCGATCGTGGTGGCGTTCACGGTGGTCTGCAGTCGGTAGACGATTGTCTTTTGTACTCCGCGAACGGAGAGGTGGACCGGGTTCTCGCCGGGGTGAGCCTCCACGATCCGCCTGAGTTCTTTGACAGTGGGCTCTGGTTGCGATCCTCGGCCGCCCGGGAGCGCGCCTGCGGGGTCGGAACTGGACCACCCGTTTCACTTACGGGTGGATCACCCGGCTCCGGGTCTATCGCCTTACCGGAACCGTACGCAGGGAGACGGCGCATGCCAGTCGGTGAACGATGTCGGAAAGCCGTATGCGGGAGAACCGTACGTACGGTTTGAAGCGGCGGGGGCTGGAAACGGAGCGGAAGCCACCGCGCCAGTCCCCGACCCTACTAGCAGTGGGGGAAATACCCCGACGGGTTCTCCTTGCGCCAGAGGTTGTTGTAGTCGACGTAATAGCCGTACACGTAGTCCTGCCACGATTGGTTGCCGATCGAGCCCCACTCGTATTTGACGTGGTACCAGACGTCACCCAGGTTGTTGATATCCGAGCCAGTGGTCCAGCAGTCCACGCCTATGCTGTCACCGGGGGACATGTCGGGATGATTGTCCTTGAACCATGAGGTTGCATACGGAGCCCAGTAGAGCCCCACGTGATTGGCAGTTTGCAGTTGTACTGTGTAGCAGCAGGTCGACGCTGCGTGAGCGGGAGCGGCGTTCGCCAGCATCAGGCCGCTTGCCGTCATCGCACTGACCGCGGCAGCACGCGCAACGCGCTGCCCCAACTTCCACTTCACGGCCCCCCCTTGTGCGGACATGAAGGGAGACCCTTGTTGCCCCCCGACTACTGCTGAGCCTAGCGGCCGGCGGGGCATGGGGGAGATTAATTCTGGCCATCTAATACTCCAGCCGTAGTTCGTGATCTTCATGTCTGGGCGGCTTGCCGCCGGTAGTGGCTGGCCTGGGATCGGGCCTGGTGGCGGCGTCGCCAGTGGGACCAGCCGAGCCGGTGGACGGCGTCGTGGACGGGGCGGACGACCAGGCTGATGAACAGGCGCTGGATCTCGTTGCAGGTGAGCGGTATGAGGTCGTCTGGTGCGGAGTGGCGGGCGTGTTCGTCCGCGCGGACGACGGCGAGGAAGGCATGCGCGAGCATGGCCAGGGTGACCCAGCGCGACCAGGACGCGTAGCGCCGGACCTGGTGTTCATCGAGCCCGGCCAGGCCTTTGCCGGCTTGGAAGAATTCCTCCACCCGCCATCGTGATCCGGCGACTCGCACCAGGGTGGTCAGCGGCACCGGTGCGGGTGAGTAGCAGCGGTAGTAGGCGAGTTCGCCGGTGCTGCGGTTGCGGCGGATCAGCAGCTGGCGACTGCCGGGGGCGGGGTCGGCGAGGTCGATGACGGCCCAGTCGTAGAAGCGGTGGCCCTTGGCTCCGGCCCCGGCTGACAGCTTCTGCCAGCCTCGCTTGGGCACCTTCCCGGCCAGTGTGTCCGCACGGGACTTCCCGGCCCCGGTGGTGGCTTCGTGCGAGCAGGCCACTGCCAGGACGTAGCCGGTCCGGCGTTCCTCCAGCGCGGTCCGCAGCTTCGGATTGCCTCCGTAGACTTCGTCGCCGGCAACCCATGCGGCCTGGTGGCGGGCGTCCAGGAACCGGGCGACCATGCGCGCGGCCAGTTCCGGCTTGGTGGCGAAGGCGGTCTTCCCGGCAAGGCCCGCGGCGCGGCAGCGATCGGGATCGGAGGTCCAGGAACGCGGAACGTAGAGCTCCCGGTCCACCGCGGCGTGGCCGCGCCGGCTCGCGTAGACCAGGTAGACGGCGACTTGGGAGTTTTCGATCCGGCCGGCGGTGCCGGTGTACTGGCGCTGGACGCGATCGTGCCGGTGCCCTTCTTCACGTCGCCGGTCTCGTCGATGACCAGCACCGCCTGGTCGTCGTGCAGGTGCTCCGCCACGTAGCCGCGCACGTCGTCACGGACAGCGTCGGCGTCCCACTTGGCCCTGCCCAGCAGGTACTGCATGCCGTCCGGGGTCCTGTCCCCGGTCCACTCGGCGATGGTCCAGCAGTTCTTGCGCGGCAGGTCAGACAGCAGGCCTTGTACCAGCTGCCGTGCCCGGCGCCGGGGTTCGATGCGCCTGAACCGTCCCGCTACCCGGCTCATCAGGCCCTCGAACGCCTCGTGCCAGCGGGCAGGGTCTACGCTGTGACCTGTGGCCACCGCATGATCTTCAGTCTTCACACACCGATGATCAACGGTGGCCGCACCCGTCTCCACAGCGCTTCGGGGTCGCGCAGCGTCCGTCTGCCGTCCTGTGTCAGGAGGACTTGTGCAGCGTGGCGAAGTCTGGTGGGTCGAGTTCGACGAGCGGCGACTGGTCGTACTGCTGTCGGGAGACGACGCGTCCGGGATCCGGGTGATGCAGATCGTCGCTCCGGCGGGCGTCGACATCAGCGATCTGGGCATCGAAGTGACAGTGGGCGCCATGGAAGGACTGCCCCTCGAAGGCGTGCTGCGGGTCGCGTTCCCGCGTCCGGGCTTTACCCCGTGCACGTGGCTGACCACCGTGTCCCGGGACGACCTGATCGAGCAGGCGGGCGTCCTGTCCTTCGCGAAGCTCAGCGAGATTGAGGATGCCCTCCGACTCGCTGAACAGGCGAAGGAGCGGACCCCGGCGACGACCGCGAAGCTCAGCAAGATTAGGGACGCCCTCCGTCTCGGTGAACTCGGGTAGACGGAGAAGGAACCGGCGCCCGCGACGGCGTGGCCGGTCTCGTCCAGATGATCGAACGGGCCACCTGTCTCCTCGGCGCCCCTCACCATCGAGATCACGATCTACGGCTGGAGTACTAACTGGATATTCAGCGGATTTGGATGATCTCACGCCTCGATAGTAGGAAGGTGCCGTTGACCTGTAAGGATGTGAGTGCCTACGTCATATCCGCTACAGAAGGCAGCGCTCCTTACCGGTGGTTGAGCGTACAGTGTGGGACCGTCGGCTGTCGGTGGTGGCTGACGGGAAGAGGCTCATCCGGCATGTCGGGGCGGTGCTTTTTAGCCAGTGCGCGGACCGCACGGGGCCCACGCAAGTGCTGGGGAAGGTCCCGTCGTCCAACGCGGTGGCCGGCTGACGGGACCGTGCGGGTGTGCTGGTGTACCTGGCGGTCGCGATCGTTCCCGGGGTGGTGAATCTGTCGGAGGCCGAGCAGTGGATTTCCCTCTTGACCAATACTCTTGGGTTCCGCCCCTGGAACGGATATGGGACGTCCCCAACTTCCCCGGCCACGTGCGCACGACACCCCGCAGCACATCCATCCACCCAAATGAATGATCACATTCCGGCCGCCGCCATGGCCAATCGGCTTCCCCGGCGGTCTCCGACCTATCGGGAATCGGGACAGCATTGGCCCGTGACGCGACTTAGATGCCGGGCTTCTCACTTGACGAATCCCTTCCGTCGACGAAGCGCCTGTGCGACCCTTTCTGGTCCAAGCCCGCGCCAGTTCGGTGCGGATGCTGAAGGGGGAATGTCATGGTCAGGCGCCTTGCAGCGATCGGCTCCTCTGCGGCCTTAGTCGTCGGAGCTCTCACGATCGGCTTCGGGGCGACGTCCGCCCACGCCGACGGGTGTCCCACCAGCACCGCTGCGTATAAGTGGGTCATCACCGAGTGCCTGACTCAAAGCGGCGGGACGGGCTACACGGACCAGTATCTGGATGGCCGCAGCGCGACCACCGACGTGCGCTTCTACGACGAGCTGTGGTCCAACTGCGGAGGCTACTGGCACATCGTCAGCAGCAACGACGGCAGCGGCGGCATTCACGCGTGGCCCGGTCAGGAGCCCTCCGACCACCGCCAGTATTACTGCCCCGGAGCCTCCTTCGAGTCCCACGCCTACGAGACCGAGTCCGGCAACACCGTCTGGTCGACCTGGGTTTCCTGACCTCTGGTCGTAGCGCGCTTCCCACGTTGGGCGGCAGTCTCGCCGTGGGCGCGACGGCGCCATGCCGATGGGCACCTCCCACAGACCAGTGACGACCGCGGTCAATACGGTCATCCATCCCGTCGGCCTTTGGTCCAGATCATGGCTATGGCGGACCACGGATCCGGGTTGGGGTCCAGCGTGGTGGTGAGGCTGCCCCAGCGGCGGTAGACGGTGGTGTCGGCGACTCCCGCGCGGGCCGCGACCTCGCTGACGGTGAATCCGCCGTACCCGCGTTCGCCCACCAGGTCGGTGACGGCCTGATGTACCGCCGCGCCGATACGGGTGCTGCGTCCGCCGGGCCGCCGGGTGCGCTGTTGCTCGTCCATGCCTCTCACCTTAAAGCAGCCTGCACTTGCGTTTGCATGCCCAGTCGGTCTACGGTCCTGCTTAATGCAGCTGTTGGCTGCTTTAAAGGCTGCTCGACAACACGATCGTCGGCGCGGCACTGCCCGACATGCGGCACCGCCTGGACGCGGGACTGACCGGCCTGCAATGGATCGTCGACGCCTACGTCCTGCTGGTCGCCATGCTGCTGCTGTCCGGCGGAGTCTTCGCCGACCGCTTCGGCCGCAAGCGCGTGTACCTGAGCGGTGTCGCGGTGTTCACCGCCGCATCCGTCTGTGCAGCGTCGCCCCCTCGGTCGGCTGGCTGGTGGCCGGGCGGGTGCTGCAGGGGGTCGGGGCCGCGGCCCTGAGCCCCGCTTCGCTCGCACTCCTGGTGGCCGCGCATCCCGCCCCGCAGGAACGGGTCAGGGCGATCGGGTTGTGGGCAGGGCTCAGCGGCATCGGCCTGGCCGCCGGGCCCGTGGCCGGAGGCGTCCTGGCGCAGGCGTTCGGCTGGCCCGCGATCTTCCTGGTCAATGTGCCCATCGGCGTGGTTCTGCTGGTGGCCGGCCGGCGCGTCCTGAAGGAGTCCCGCAACCCGGACGCCCGCGCCCTCGACATCCCGGGCACCATCCTGTCCGTCCTCGGAGTCGGCACCCTGGCCTACGCCCTGATCGAAGGCGGCTCGCGCGGCTGGACCTCACCGGTGATCCTCGGTGGCTTCGCCGCGGCGGCCGTCCTCCTCGCCGCGTTCGTCGCCGTAGAGCGACGGCACCCCGCACCGATGCTGCCGCCGGGCCTGTTCCGTCAACGGCTGTTCACCGTCTCCAACTCCGCCATGATCGTGGTGGGGTTCGCGCTCATGGGCTCGTCGTTCTTCTTCTCGCAGTTCTTCGTGAACGTCCAGGGCAGCTCGATCCTGCGGGCCGGACTGCAGACCCTGCCCGCTACCCTCGCCATGGTCGTCGTCAGCCCCTTCGCGCGCCGCCTGGCCGCCGCGTACGGCTACCGGTCCGTCGTCACCAGCGGCCTGGCGCTGGCCGGGCTCGGGCTCCTCGCGCTGGGCGGGGTGCACGCCGACACCGGTTACGCGAGCGCGTGTGGTGGCGGCTCGCCACGGTCGGCGTCGGCTTCGCCCTGACCATGTCCCCTCTGACCGGCGCCGCCATCCAGGCGGCCGACCCGCATGAGAGCGGCCTCGCTTCGGGCATCAGCAGCACCACGCGGCAGATCGGCGCGGTGCTCGGTGTGGCGGTGCTCGGGGCCGTGGTCCGCGCCCGGCAGTCCGGCGGCGCCTCCTTCGAAGCCGGTCTCGACAGCGCCTTCGCTGTGGTCGGAGCCGTCACCCTGGCCGCGGCGGTGGGCACCGGCCTGTGGCTGGTGAGGTCCAGGCCGACGCCCACGCCCACGCCCGCGCCGCAGCAGCACCTCGACCTCAGCGCACGGCGAACTTTGTGAACTGCCTCCAGGCGTCCGCCGACAGCGCCAGCTGCGCGCTCGCCCGCCTCTTCGAGTCGCGTGGCGAGCCGGTGCGGAACTTCCAGGCAATCGCGCCGATCACCTGGCCGGGCATGGCGGGGCCTGGCCACCCGGCACGACAAGACGCGGGCCTGGTGCGCGAGACGCGGTGGTGTGCCGGTCAGGGTGTGGAAGATCGCACAACGCCAGCAGTACCTGCGGTTCCGCGGCCAAGCGGGAGGAGAAGCCGCTTCCGAAGGCGGCGGAGCCGGGAGAAAGTTCTTCGAGCCCCGCATGCAGCGCTGGCAGGAACGACTTGACGTGGCTGTTGCTGCGGGTGAGCTCTGGCCCGATGTATCGGCCAGGACCGTGGTCGAGCTCCTGTTCGGCCCGGTGTACTGCCGTCTACTGATCGGCACCGCAGCCCTCGACCCCGAGGACGCGACCGACGGAGTCGACTGTCTCCTCCGGGGGCTTATGCCGCGCTGAGCAGGGCTGGGGCAGCGATGCGAGGTGTCCGAGACAAGAGGGCGATACAGCAACTGAGGCCCCGAACCGCGCTGTTGTGCCGGCCGGGGCCTCACTACGGCAGCGAGCCAGGTGTCATCCCTTGAGCTTCTGCGAGTCTATGACCTCGCTGGCCGGCGGGGGCGTGACGGTCACAGGCTCATTGAAGCTGCACCATCTTGAAGTGGCTGGTCAGGGGTCCGGTGTGACGTCGTTTCGGGGTGCTCGTGCTGGTCATGGGCGGCAGTCTGCGGTGTAGATCATTTGCCGGCGGTGGCCTCGATGTTGGTCAGGACGAGCAGGGCCGTCTGAGGTGCTCCGCGCGGGGCCGGCCCGGCCATTTCCTCCACGCAGATGGCGGACACGGAGAGAGTGAACACGCCACGTCCGCACACTACTCGGTGCGTGGCCGGAGGCCGATCCAGATGAGGGCGACGCTGGCGAGTGCGACGATCACCTCCACAGTCAGCGCCAGGTGGATGCCGGACAGCTCCGACGCCTGGGTGGCGGCGATCGCGCTCAGGATCGGGATGCCGATGGTGATGCCGACGTTCTGGGTCATCGTCGTGAGGCCGGTGGCCAGGCCCTGCTCCTCGTTCGGAAGGCCGGACGTGCCGGTAACCGTGTACGCCACGATGGACGTCACGTGCCCGAAGAAGCTGATGAGCAGCACCGGGATCAGGACGGCCAGCACCAGGCGGCCGGAGCCGATGAAGGTCAGCGGAACGGTGGCGAGGCTCTGCACGGCCAGGCCCGCCGGCAGCACGGTTCGGTAGCCGTAGCGGCCGATGAGGCGGCCGGCGATCGGGCCGGCGAGCACCGCGGCCAGGCCCGGGACGCCGAAGATTAGGCCGGTGATGAGTGGGTCGAGGGTGAGGATCTTCTGGAGGTACAGCGTCATCATGAAGATCATCGCCGTCTCCATGCTGAACACCACGAGGCCGGCGTAGTTGCCCCATTTGACGGTCGGGCGCCTGAGGATGCGAACGGGGGCGAGCGGTGCGGCCGCGTGCAGCTCGATCGCCCAGAACGCGGCCAGCAGCACGACGCCCACGACACCCGCGACGATGCTCTTCTCGATGATTGCGTAGACGGCGGCCAGCAGGCCGCCGGTCACGGTGATCGCGCCGGGCACGTCCAGCCCGATCCGGTCCGGCACCTTGCTCTCGGTGATCATGAACGGCGTGAGCGCGAGGATGACCACGGCCACGGGCACGTTGATGAAGGGGCGTTGCCCCTTGATCGTGGACACCCTGATCATTGGATTGTGAAGATCCATAGGACGGGAGTTCCCGTTGGGGACGTCGAAGTACTCGCCTGAGTTCAAGGCCGATGCCGTCGCGCTGTACCACGCCAGTCCGGGTGGGACGTATGCGTCGGTGGCCAAGGACGTGGGCATCAACCACGAGACGCTGCGCACATGGGTGCGGGACGCCGAGCAGGCCGCCCGTCCCGGGGCGGTGGAGGCCACCGCGATGGAGAAGGAGAACCGGCAGCTACGGGCGAGGGTGAAGGAACTCGAACTCGAGCGGGAGATCCTGCGGAGGGCCGCAAAGTATTTCGCGGCCGAGACCGGCTGGTGAGCAGCCGCTTCCAGTTTGTCGCCGACAACCGTGGCGCCTTCGGCGTGAAGCGGCTGTGCCGGATGCTGGGGGTCTCCCGCTCCGGCTTCTACCGGCACCTGGCCGGCGCGGATGCTCGGGCCGACCGGGCCCGGGCCGATGCCGAGCTCGCCGAGCGGATCACCGGGATCCACCAGGAATCGGACGGCACCTACGGGGCCCCGCGCATCACCGCCGAGCTCCGGGACGGCGGCGAGCGGGTCAATCAGAAGCGGGTAGCACGCGTCATGAGGAAGTTCGGCATCATCGGATTCCACCTGCGCAAGAAGGTCCGCACCACCATCCCCGAGCCCTCGGCGGCGCCCGTCCCGGACCTCTTGCAGCGCGACTTCACGGCGACCGAGCCGAACACACGCTACGTGGGAGACATAACCTACCTCCCGGTGAGCAATGGCCAATTCCTTTATCTGGCAACGGTGTTGGACCTGTGCTCCAAACGGCTGGCGGGCTGGTCGATCGCCGATCACATGCGGACCGAGCTCGTCACCGACGCGCTCAGGGCCGCGGCCGCGGCCCGGGGTCCCGGCGGCCTGCGCGGGGCGATATTCCACAGCGACAACGGGT
>NZ_JBSFVU010000084.1:0-11863 GCF_053592475.1 Streptomyces sp. NPDC002671 | reverse complement strand
GCATGGACATGCCCAGTAGGCGTCCCAGACGGCGATCAGTACCACGATCGAGCGATCACGAATCGAGAAAGATCGGACTTAACGCCCACTCAGTGAGGTCTTCTCGGCAACGTGATGGTTTCGGTGCGTGATCGCGTGCGGGTGGTCGCGGTGGTGGCCCGGCGTCAGATACGCGTGAAGCCTCCGGGTAGGAACGTGTCTGCGAAGATCAAGTTCCGGCCGAGGGGCTTCACGTGCCGTCCAGTATCACCTACACCGCTGTCCTCGATGTCCGCAGGGGGACCGCCGAGCATCTCGCGATGCTGCTGCGCGACCACCACAGGCGGCTCGGCACCCGCAATGGCACCCGCGCCCTGGGCGTCTTCAAGCATGTCGTGCTGGTGCTGCACTGGTTCGTCGACGGCATGCGGCTCCTCCAACTCGCCCGGGACAACGGCATCGCGGCCCCGACCGCCTACCTCTACCTACACGAGGGCCTGACCGTGCTCGCCGACCACGCTCCCGACCTGTCCACCACACTGGAACGCCCAGCGGCGGCCGGATACACCCACCTCAACCTGGACGGCACGGTGATCCGCACCGACCGCGTGGCCGCCGCCGGCCGCAACAAAGCCGACCTGTGGTGGTCCGGAAAACACAAGCACCACGGCGGGAACGTGCATGTCTTCGCCGCCCCGGACGGCTGGCCGCTATGGGTCTCACCGGTCCGCCCGGGCCGCGAGCACGACACCGCCTGCGCCCGTGCCCACGGCCTGGTCGACGCTCTGAACCAGCTCGCCGCCACCCTGGGCATCCCCACCCTGACCGACCTCGGCCACGAGAACATCGGCGACGGTTTCCGCCACCCAGTCAAGAAACCCAAGGGCGGCGAACTCGCCGAAGAGCACACGGCGTTCAACGCGGTGATCCGGGGCGTGCACGGCATGTCCGAACGCGCCAACGCCCTCCTGAAGGTCACCTTCAAGGCCCGCCGCAGGGTCAGCCTCGACCCGTCGGCCATCACGCGCATCGCCCGAGCCGCCCTCGTCCTCCTCCAGCTCGAACACGGCCGCACTGCCTGAACGAAGATCACAAACCCTCACGAGACGTTACCGAGAAGGGTTTCATTCTCGACCAGGCTGTCACCGTGTTGCTGACCCACCCCGACCGGCTGGATCACGTCAGTGGGGGAGTCGCGTCCTGGGACGACGTGATCTAGGAGACTCTCCGCTACGCCGGGCCCGTCAGCCACCTGCCCCTTCGGTACGCCGTCGAGGACATCCCCTCCCAGGAGGCCTCGTGATCCGGCAAGGCGACGCGATCCGCGCCTCGTACGGAGCCACCGGCTGCCACCCGAATCTGCACGGCGCCACGGCCACGGCATTCGACATCACTCGGGGGACAAGCAACATCTCTCCTTCGACCATGGTGCCCACTTCTGCCTCGGAGCGCCTCTGGCCCGCACGGAGGCGCGCGTCGCGCTCCCCGCCCTCTTCGACCGGTTCCCGGACACGGCCCTCGCGGTACCCGCCGACGACCTCGAACCGGTGGCGAGCCTCCTGGCCAACGGGCACCGCACCGTGCCCGTCCGTCTGCAACCCCAGTTCATGCCCGGGTGATCCGGACGACGGTGCCAAGCGACACTGTCCAACCGCTGACTGATCCGGCGGACACCTCTCGGTCCGCTGATGCGGTGAACCTGCGCGGACGGGTCAGCGCAGCCCCGCGAACACCACAGCTGCCGCCGTGCCGCCCAGGATGGTGCCCACAATCACCTGCGCCGTCGTGTGGTCGCGCAGCGAGACCCTGGACCAGCCGACGGCGGCGACGCCGAGGAAGAGGAGGGCGGCCCACCAGCCGTAGGCGACGGTGACGACGACGGCGACGCCGGAGGCGACGGCGGTGTGGACGCTGACCTTCCACCAGACGGTGACCGCCATGGTTAGCACCAGGCCGGCGATCATGGCGGCGACCAGGGCGACGACCTCGCGGGGCGCGTCGAGCGCCAGGAGCAGGCCCGTGCCGACGAGGACGGAACCGAGGGTGACGAAGAGGGGTATCCACCGCTGGGAGCGGATCTTGAGGTGCTTGTCGGTCCAGCGGCCACGGCGGACGCCGGCGACGATGTAGGCGATCGGCAGGCCGCCGCAGAAGGCGCCGGCCAGCAGGCCCCAGCCCGCACCCGCAGGGGAGTTGGTGGAGTGCCAGCCGATGACCAGCAGGACGCCGATGACCAGGTTGGCGGGCGCCAGGACCTCGGTGACGAGGCGGGCGGAGCGCCTCTCGGCAGGAGCGGCGGCAGTGGGCGGAAGCTGGGTGGCGGTCATGCCGGTGTCTCCTCAAGGTGGGCGCGGAGGAAGTCCTGCGTGGCGCGGGAGCGGTAGGCGGTGTTGAGAGTGGTAAGGGCGCGGATCTCGGTGGCAAGGTCGCGGCCTCCGCTGGCAGGAGGCATGGGCTCGCCGGAGCCGGTGGCCGCGCCGCGGAGCCGTTCCTCGCGGGCGACGGCGAGCCAGCAGGCCTCGGCGGTGATGTCGGCGTGGGCGCCGATGAAGCCGAGGGAGGCGGCGTGGTTGTAGGCGCGTCCACGCAGTTCCGCCGGTGCGTGGTCGGCGAGAGTGAGGATCGAGTCGCGGATCTCGATGGTGCGCCGGTACAACCGGTCGTGCGTACGCAGTGGGTTGGTCGCGTCGATGGCGCGGCTCGGCGGGGTGTCGAGCCGGGTCTCCGGGACGGCGTCGGTGAGGGTGCGCCACAGGGGGTAGAGGCTGACGAGCTGCCAGTGGCCCCGGATGCGGGCGAGCACACGTGGGGCGGCGGGGAGGGTGCTGCCCAGCACGATCAGCAGCAGGGCCAGGAAGAGCAGGTCCGTGCTGAGCGCGTGGTTGACGTGTTCACCGAGCGGACTGTTGCCGACGTAGTCGATGAACAGTACGGCGACGCGGTGGAGGGCGTATACGAGGCCGACGGCGGTGCCGGTGCCGATGAGGATCAGCCCTCGGCCGACGAGTCCGCTGTCGGGGCGGCGCCCCCAGCGGAAGCAGAGCAGCGTGGCGCTCAGCAGGGCGGCGCCGAGGTAGGAGGTCCATACGACGCCGTACGCGAGGATCGTGGCGTGGTCGGCGTAGTCCGCCAGGAGGTCCTCCGCCTCGTGAGGCTGGGGCGTGGCGAAGAAGCAGGCAGCCAGCAGGACGACCGTGACGACAGGCACGGCCTTGTGCAGCCGGGATGCGCGTATCCCGGTCTTCGACTCGGCCATGTCGGTGACGAAGGTGAGGACCGATGCCGCCGCGACGATCCCGCAGATGTGCTTGATCAGGAACGTCAAGTTGGTGACATGCAGGTGCTCGTCGACTGCCGATGCGACGACGCCCGGCCGGACCGTCATGGCTACGGCGAGTGCCGCGAAGGCCAGCCAGAGACTGAGTCGTTCGGGTCTCCGGAAGGCGGAGCGGGCACGCCAGAGGGTGACGGCCCAGAGCAGGACAGCGGGTATCGCGTCAATCATGTGTGGGGGAGTCTCAGGTGTCGCTGAGCGCGGCATTGAGCCGACGCAAGGTGCTGGGGGTGGTTCGGTCGCCGTTTCCACGCAGAGCGGCGCGGGTCGCGATGAGGCCGGCCAGCGTCTCCGCGCTCCGCTCCTCCTCGGTCTCGTAGCTCGTGCGGCCAAGGACACCCGTCACGAGGTCGGTGTCGAGATGGTGGAAGGCGCGGCCGAGGGTTTGACGAGGGGTGTGTCCGAGGAGCATGTGGCTGACCTCGTGCAGCACGATGTGGTCCCGGTGGAGAGGGCTGGTGGCGTCCTCCACGAGGATGTGGTCCGCCTTCTCTGTGGCGAGCCAGGCTCCGCAGGGCAGTTCGTCACCGGTGATCGCCGGGAACGTGTGCAGGTGGATAGGCCGACCGCGCTTCTTGGAAACGCGGGCGAGCAGTTCCTCGATCTTGAAGGGATCCGGAAGGTCGAGATCGTCCAGGACGGATTCGAGCCGGATCCCCTGATCTTGGGCAGGCCCTGAACGACCGGACTTCATCTGCCCTCCGACTCCGACACTCCTTGAACGCGCGACTCATTGCCGCGATGCCGTGGCGAGTATATGGATCATTTCCGGTCGCACATCTGGAGGGCCGCCGATTACGCCGGGTAAATGCGGACAATTATGTGCAAGTGGGGCGGAGAATCCTTGCTAATGGGGCATCAGTTCACGTCATCGTGATGTTTGCCACTGGAATTCACATCGATGATCGGATCCTCGTCGGGGACCTCGAGGCCTTCAAGTTCGCGAGCGCGTTCGATGAATTCGGAAATGATCTTGAGGCTCTTGTCGGAGAGCCCGGACGCACGTAGAGCCACTGATCTCACGCCTGCATCGCGCATGGCGGCGAGCGCGTCGAGTTCGGCGGCGATCTTCTCCGATTCGTCGTCGTCGAAGAAGTAGGCGGGCTTCACGCCGAAGAATGTGGAGAGAGCCTCGAGGTGGCGCTTGGTCGGATTGTCCTTGGCGCCGGTCCGCAGTTGCCAGATGTAGCTCGCGGAGATGGTCGGGCCGCCCTGTCGGCGGATGCCCGACGCCACCTCCTCGTAGCTGTACGGGCCGCGACCCTTCGGGTGGACGGTGGTGAACAGCCGGTCCAGGCGACCGGCAAGCGTGGCCCCGCCGCCCGCCTGCGCCGCAGGTGGGTTGTTCTCGTGGTCCATCGTGGCCGTCCTCCGGTCGCGTCACTTCCACTGATGTGAATGGCTGCCCTGCCTTCATCTTCCCTGGTTGACAGTGGCACCCCATCTCAGTCTAGTGTGATCATCGTGCCATCCACCCATGAAAACGGACCAGGTCGGGGTGGGGCCAAACGACGATGCCCGGGAGCGCCAACTCCCGGGCATCCGTCGGCTGCCCTCGCCGAGGGCACCCAATGATCCGGGGCCGCGTGGCCAGCTTGCAGGCAACAACCGCGCAGCCCCGTCCATGGAGACGGAGTATCACATGCGCCCACCCAGCAGCGGAATCCCGGCAGCCTCGACACAGGGCCGGCGCCAGCGGCTCCAGCGTCGTCGAGCTCGCCGGGAGAGCTGATGGCCCGCATCCGGACAGTCAAGCCCGACCTGTTCGTCAACGAACGGATCGCGGCCTGCTCGGTCACCGCGGTCGTCACCTACATCGGCCTGTTCACTCAGTCCGACGACCACGGGCGGCACCGGGACAACCCAGCGATCATCGCCGGCCTCCTCTGGCCGCTGCGCGCCGAGCACACTCCCGTACACGTGGAGGAGGACCTCCAGCAGCTCGCCGACGCCGGACTGATCTGCCGTTACACCGGCTGCGACGGCAAGCGCTACCTCCACATCAACGGCTGGTACGAGCACCAGAAGATCGACCGGCCCAGCCAGTCCCGGCTCCCGGTCTGTGTCGCCCACAACAGCGACAAGAGGTGCGGCCCGTGCAAGGGAGTCTGCGTCGAGGCCGGGGCGAACACCCGGGGAGCACTGGGCGAGCCCTCGGCGAATCCTCACCGAGCCGTCGACCCGTACCCCGCACAGCTCGCGCGTCCGCACAGCGACCGCACCACGGCCCCAGGCGCCGGCGATGACAGGCATCCCGACACCAGCTGGGCGGCCTCTCCAACGGGAGGGGAACCCACAGGTCAAGGCCGGTTCGCCGAGGCTTCGTCGAACCCTCCGCGAAGCCTCGACGGAGCCTCGACGTCCGGATCCAGGATCATGGATCCTGGATCGTCTTCACCTACGGGGCGCACAGCGCCCGACGGCACGGTCACCGCCGGGAACCTCCTCGCCGAGTACGTGGGCTCCTGCACCGAGCGCCCGCCCGATGACGTCCTCGGACACCTCGGGCGCCTGCTGAAGAAGCTGCTCGCCGAGGGCATCGGCGTGGACCACATCCGCGCCGGCCTCGCCCGCTACGCCGAGATCCAGGGGCATCCCTCCCGGCTGCCGAGCCTGGTGAACGACGCTATGAACGCCCGTGTCCCCGCCCAGACGGCATCCCGGCCCGGCGCGACGCACCGGGCGTGGACCAACCCGGTCGACGCGACCGTCGCCTACGCGGAGGAGCTGTGATGAGCCGCGAGCCCGAGCTCCTCGGCGCCGGAGCCCTCCAGCGACTGCAGCGGATCCTTACCGCCCGGGGCATGAACCCACAGCACCTCCCCGATGCCCCGGACGAGGACCAGCCCTACACCTCGCTGGGCCTGCTGGACGCCCGGATGCCCCCGCGCTACCGGACCGCCCGCGCCGATCACCCCGAGGTACTGGCCTGGACCCGCGACGTGATCGCCCAGGCCGAGGCGCCCAACCCCGGCGCGCGACGGCAGATCACCACCGGCCCCAGCCTGCTCCTGGCCGGCGTCACCGGCGCGGGCAAGACGCACCAGGTGTACGGCGCGGTCCGAACCCTCGTCGAAGCGTGCATCGCCGTCCGGTGGCGGGCCACCACGGCCGCCGACCTCTACGCCGACCTGCGCCCACGCCCCGGACACGACACCGAACGCGAACTCGAGACGGTCAGCCGCTACCCGCTGCTGATCCTGGACGACCTCGGCGCGGCCAAGACCTCCGAGTGGGTCGAGGAGATCACCTACCGGCTCATCAACCGCCGGTACAACCTGATGCTCCCCACGCTGATCACCACCAACCTCGCCATGCGCGACCTCCGCGAACACCTCGGGGACCGCGTCGCCTCCCGGCTCGCCGAGATGACCACCCGCGTCACCTTCGAGCCCGTCGACCGCAGACGCCAGCCCCAGGCCGCTTGACCTGCCGCAGGCCGCCGCGCCGGGCCGCGCCTTCAGCGCGCCGCCCCACGTACTTCCCGACCCAGCAACACCTCTCCGCCGACGCCCACCGCGCGCGGAGAGCGATCGGAGCAACCGCATGACCCCCACGACGATCAGCCCTGCCCGCCACCGGTCGCTCGGCGACCACACCTGGCAGGACCAGGCCGTCTGCCAAAGCACGGAGTACAACCCGGTGGACCCCGAAATCTTCTTCCCCGAGCCCGACGAGACCGCCAAGATCACCGCAGCGAAGTCGCTGTGCGGCCAGTGCCCGGTCCGCCACACCTGCCTGGACGCCGCCCTCGAAGGCGGCGACACCCACGGCATCCGGGGAGGAATGACGGAGGAGGAGCGCGCACCGCTGCACGAGAAGCTCGCCAGCCGCCTCGACTACAGCCGCGTCAACGCCACCGTCGCCGGGCGCGACGTCCACCTCACCAAGGCCGAGCGCCGCGCGGTCGTCCATGCTGCCTACCGGCACGGCCTGTCCGAACAGCGCCTGGCCTGGCTCCTGAAGGTCACCGAGGAGCACGCACAGAAGCTGTACCGCGAGACCCGCCGGGCCCTCCGCAACCGAGACCTGAAGAAGTCACCGCAGGCCACCGCGCTTTCCGAGACCGACGGCGAGCGCTTCGACCGCGAAGACTTCGGGACGGCGGCGTGACCATCGCGAGCGCGCCCGAGACGGCGCACATCACCGGATGGGACCGCGCGGTCGTCATCGCCCTCGGCGGCGCGGGATGCGCCCTGAGCTACGACGCCCTCCAGCAGATGGCCATCGCCATCCACGTCCGCGGTCTCCTGACCTACCTCTTCCCGCTGGTGATCGACGGGTTCATCGCCTACGGCATCCGGGCCCTGCTCGTCCTGCGCGACGCGCCCCTGCGCGCCCGGCTCTACGTCTGGACGCTCTTCGGTACGGCCACCGCCGCCAGTATCTGGGCCAACGCGCTGCACGCGGTCAGGCTCAACGAGGAAGCCGCCTCGGTCACCGGGCTGAGGCTCGGGGACACGGTGGTCGCGGTGCTGTCCACCGTCGCCCCGCTCGCCCTGGCCGGGGCGGTCCACCTGTACATCCTCATTGCCCGAGGGCGGGTCAAGGACAGAGACCGAGATGACCGCGATGACCTCGGTCAGGCCGGTCAGCTAGGTCAGGCCGACCGCCCCGAACGCTTCCCGGTCACTCGGACCGACCGGCCCGGTCCGCGGAAGCCGCAGGCCGATCAGGTCAGCGCCGGACAGCCGGTCACTGCCCTGACCGACCAGCCGAGACTGTCCCTGGACAAGCAGAGCACGGGCCCCCGGTCATTGACCGGGGACAACGCCTCGGCGGGCAGCACCGGCCCGGACACCGGTCACCGCGACCTGGAGCACAAGGCCGCTGACCTGCCCGGACAGCCGGACACCGCGTCGCAGGTCACTGACCGCCCGGTCGGCACAGAGCCAGTCACCGGCGACCGGGACAGCCGGCAGCCGGTCACTGCCCGGCCGGTCACCCCGCCCCCGGTCAGTGACCGGGACACCCGGTCAACCCGTGACCGACGGCCTGACCTGGACACCGAGGAACTGCTGGAGATCGCCCGGTCAGCGGTCAGGGCCGAGGACAAGCTCACCCGCAAGGTGGTCGCCCAGGCGATCCGAGGTCAGCAGATCCCGCTGTCCAGCGACACGCTGACCGCCCTGATGGCCCAGCTCCGCAAGCAGCACGGACAGACGGTCACCTCCACCCGGAACTGACCGGACACCGCGGGGTCGGGTGACCGAGCCGGACACCCGGCCGGTCACTCGCCCCTGGACACACGCCCCACAACCTTCCCGAGCGAACCGGAGAGCACCCCGTGCGCACGAACCCCGCCACACCGGCCGAGGCCGACTCCTGGCTGACGGTCCTTCACCAGCGCGGCCACCTCCACCGCGCCGAATCCGGCCCCGACAACACCTGGACCGTGCAACGACGCCCGCACAGCCGCCCCTGGCCCCTCCACCACCCGGTCCTCGCCATTGACTGGATCGAGGAAGTCGTCCGCGACATCCACCAGCACGACCCGGAGACGAGCCAGTGACCGCCAACGACCCGGCAGCCACCACGACCGGACAGCAGCGTGACCCCACGACGGCCCCTGGCGGAGCAAGTTGTCGCATACGACGGTCCTACGGCCCGTCGCACGCACTTGCCCCCGCTCAGGGGGGCGAGGGAAGTCCGGCTGGTCCCCGAGCGAGGGCGCACCGTGACCAGCCGGACTCTCGGCACCAGGGGGCGCCAGTCGTGGGAGGAGAAGCAGACGACCGCGCCCCGCGCGAGCAGCAGAGCCCGAGTCAACCTGCGTTCCCCGACCGCAAGCCGCGCCGTCGCACCCGCAACCCGAGCCAGCGCACCCACAAGACGACCACCCGCCTGTCCGACACCGAGAAGACCGAGATCACCGCCGCCGCCAAGCAGCGTGCCGTCACTGTCGCCCGTTTCCTCGCCGCCGCCGGCCTCGCCGTCGCCCGCGGTTCGACCACCGTGCACACCAACGAACAGCTCGACGCCGCCATCGACGAGCTGGCCGCCCTGCGCACTGCCATCTCCCGTGTCGGCAACAACATCAACCAGATCGCCTTCGTCTACAACGCCGGAGGGCAGCCCCGCCCCGGCGAACTCGACCACGCCCTGACGACCTTGATCCGCGTCCTGGCTCGTGTGGACGACGCGGCCGACACCCTGGTCAAGAAGCGCCTCTGATGGTCCCCAAGATCCGACGCGGCTCGCGCACCCATGGCCTGCTCGTCTACCTGTACGGCCCCGGCAAGCGCGACGAGCACACCGACCCCCACCTCGTCGGCAGTTGGGACGGCTTCGCCCCCGACCCCGGCAGCGACACCAGCCCCGACCCGGACCCCAAGGTCACCCTGGCCCGGCTCGCCGCTGCCCTGGACCTGCGGGTCAAGCAGGCCGGCGACAAGGCCCCGGCCGAGCACGTCTGGCACTGCTCGGTCCGTACCGACCCCGGCGACCGGACCCTGACAGACGACGAGTGGAACACCGTCGCCCGCCGCCTGGTCCACGCCGTCAACCTCGCCCCCGAAGGCGATCCCGACGGCTGCCGCTGGGTGGCGGTGCGCCACGCGGACGACCACATCCACATCGTGGCCACCATGGTCCGAGGCGACCTGCGCCGCCCGAGGATGAACTACGACTTCAAGAAGGCCCAGGCCGAATGCCGCCGCATCGAACAGGAGATGGGCCTGCGCCAGCTCAAGCCCGGCGACGGTACCGGCGCCAAGACACCTACCAGCGCCGAGCGCTTCAAGGCCGAGCGGACCGGCCGTCCAGAGACCCCGCGCGAGACGCTGCGCGAAGCCGTCCGTCAGGCCGTCGCCGGAGCCGCCAGCGAAGCTGAGTTCTTCACCCGCCTTCGCGAGGCGGGCCTGCGCGTCAAGCTCCGACACGCCCCCTCCGGTGACGTCCTCGGCTACACGGTCGCGCTGCCCGGCGACCGCAACCGCGACCGCGAGCCGGTCTGGTTCGCGGGCTCGACCCTGGCCCCCGACCTTTCCTATCCCAAGATCCAGCGCCGCCTTGCCGACGCAACCCCCGACGCGGTCACGAGGCCGGAAGCCGACAGCAGCCGATCGGACTGGTCGCCGCCCGCACGGGAACGACGCACCGCCACCGGGATCGTCGAATGCGCCGCGATCCTCCTGGACAGCGACGACGACGAAGCCGCAGCCCAACTCGTCGGAGTCGGCGAACTCCTGGACGCGGTCGCCCAGACCTCCCCAGCCGCCACCCGCGCCGAACTTGGCGCCGCCGCTCGCTCATTCGAACGCGCCACCCGCAGCCACGTCCGAGCCGAACGCGCCGACACCCGGGCGATCCGCTCGGCGGCCCGGGGCATCATCCAGGCTGGCAGCGCGCTCGGCCGAGGAGAAGACGGCGGCACCACCGCCATGCTCGTCTCCACCCTGGTCCTGGTGGCGCTGGCCGCAGCACGCTGGCACTCCGCACGCGGTCACGCCCAGCAGGCCGAAGCCTCCCGGCAGACCGCCGAGCACCTTCGCGCCGCCTACCGTCAGGCCGCCGCCGCACCCATGCAGACCCTGCGCGACCAGGGCCGAGCCCTGCCCGAAGCCCAGCGCCGCACCTACGAGACCACCATCCGCGCCGCCCTGCCCGAGAACAGCACCCCACCCGGCACGAACACGAAGAACGACGCCCTGGCCGCCACCCTGGCCCAGGCCGAGCAGGCAGGTCACAACCCCGAGGCCCTCCTGCAGAAGGCCATCGCCATGCGCGAACTCGACACGGCCGATGACGTGAACGACGTCTTGGTCTGGCGACTGCGTCGCCTCGCCCGGCTCCCCGCCCACGCGGGCGAAGGCACTCGACGTCCGCAGGCCGGCACCGGCCGGGCCAACCCTGCCGCTAATCAGGCTGGCGCCCGGCCCGCGCCTTCGGCCTCGCCCAGGCCCGCCGCACCGGACCCGCGCAGCCACCCGCCGCGCCGCTGACCAGCAGTCCGGCAGGCCCACCACCGGCCTGCCGGACTGCGCGAAACCCTTGTACAACCGGCTCCACCGGCTGTTACGGATGAAGAGAAGGCCCTCGACCGGGAGATGACGCTCGTGCTCAGAACGACCGACCACCACGTAGAGCCGACCCCCGTCCTGCCCGCCGCCCCTGCCGGAAGCGATCCGCTGCTGCAACTCCAGTATGAGACGCAGCCGCCCAGCGGACCTGGCGCAACGCGCTGCCTCAGTCACCCGCCGGAGCTGTCGCTGCGCGGGATCCCCGTGATGTGCTCGGCCTGCCGGGCCCGGCGCGACTGGCTGCTAATCAACCACGGCCGCAACGTTTGGGTCCGCTGCCGCTGCAGCAACCAGTGGCCCGAGCCCGAGATCAGCCGCGCCGACTTCGACGCCTTGATCGCTATCCCGGACGGGACGACGTACCCGAGCATCGAGCAGGGCCTTGCCGCACTCGGCTTCGATGGAGCCTTCGCTGGCACATACCTTGAGTAGAGTGTTGCCCGGCACTCAAAATGCCGATGACTTCGGCATTCACGGTGCCGATGTTCGGTGACGACGACGCCCCGCCGGCGGGTGCCAGGCGGGGCGG
>NZ_JBSFVU010000083.1:0-13216 GCF_053592475.1 Streptomyces sp. NPDC002671 | reverse complement strand
TCACAGCGAGTTGGCCGCGGGTCTCATCCTGGATGCGCATACCACGTCAACGAGCCCCGGAGCGGGAAGCAACACTTTGATTCTCTGCAAGTCCTAAGGGTCGGACTCGTATTCGGGCTCGGAGTCGGGCTCGTATCCGGGCTCGCGGCCGGGCTCGCGGGCGGGCTCGTGGCCGGGCTCGGGGCTGGGCTTGTGTTCGGGCTCGTGTCCGGGCTCCCTGAAACAGCATGGGGCAGCTGGGCGACAGCCAAGACCTACCTGGCAATGCGGCGCCAAGTCCCATGGAATCTGATGACGTTCCTGCGGGACGCACACGAGCACCGCGGCGTACTGCGGCAGGTCGGAGCGGTGTACGAGTTCCGCCACCTCGATCTCCAACGCCACCTCGCCCAGCAACCCTGGCCACCTGGCCACCTGGCCACCTGGCAGGACGAGCGGCCCCTGGCGGGCCGGAACCACAATGACGGTGCAAAGACCGGGAACGGCGGTGTGCCCCCACCTTTCTCGCGCATGGCACCCGCAGCCTTGTCAGCGGCTGTGGCCACCGCCGTGCCGGTCGCCACCGCCGGCACCGCCTGAAGGGCCGTCACCCGATAACCGGATGCGTTGCCCCGGCACCGCCGCCCGCAACGACACGCCCCCGAGCCTGTCATGCCTGACTGGCCGGAAGCGTGCATGCTCCCGGCCAGTCAGGCTAGGCGGGGCGCTGGGCTCAGTTGACACAGGTGTCGAGCATGGAGGACAGGGCGGTCTTCTCCTCGTCCGTGGTGGCCTGCCGATGACCGGAGTGGCACGCTCTCAAGGCCCGGGCCCTGGCCGCAGTCACCGCCGCGTTCCGGGCGGCCGGCGCGCGACGTGTCGTTGTCTCCGGGATCGTCGACCCCGAGCACGGGACGCGCGGGTACGAAGATGCGCTGCGCGGGCTCGCCGTGACGGCGGTTCGGCTCCGGTGCGAGCCGGACATTCTACGGAGGCGCTTCCTCGGCCGGCCCGGAGAGCGATGGTCGTCAGCGTTACCTGGCGTCGAGGGCCGCGAGGCCGCCACGGACGGCAGCAGCCGTCTTGTCGAGCTGGTCTCGTTCCTGAACGCGCCAGTCAGCATCAATGCGAAATGGGTCACCTGTGAAGCGGGGGAAGACATGCAGGTGAACGTGGAAAACTTCCTGGAAGGCTGCTTCGCCGTCCGCAAGGAACAAGTTGATACCCTCACATCGCAAGCCTGACCGGCGCAGCGCGCGTCCGAGCTGATGCGCCACTTTCCAGACCTGGACGCCGACGTCCTCCTGAAGATCCTCCAGTCCCACCGCGTGCGCCTTGGGGATGACCAGCAAGTGGCCTGGGGTGACGGGCTGGAGATCCATGAAAGCGATCACCGCTTCATCTTCGTGGACGATGCTGGCGTCCCTCTGACCTCTCGCTATTGCACAAAAGATGCATCCGTCGTCCGTCACAGCCTGCCCCCTCAAGGCCCGAGTACCTCGTGCCGCTCACAACATCAGAAGCGGCACCCAGGCGCGAGCGAATTTCACCCGGCATCTGGCAACTCTCCCCGTGCCATTCCTCGACCATGCCGGACACTCAGTAATGAGACGCTACTCTTCGTCACATTACAGGTTGTGTGAGACCACGAGAGTGCCATGGCCAAGTCCCCGTCAGGTCGGCGGCAGCAGCCGCACGACGATCAGATGGCGCTGTTCGCCCCCGCCGCGCCACCTCCCAAGGTCCAGGCGCCGTCGCCGGATCGGGAGTTGTGGACAGTCGGCTCGGCGCACCCTCGGAGGTCATCGAACAGGCCGTCGTCCTCGCCCATGCGTGGCTGGACCAGTTGAGCAGGCCCAAGCCGCCGCCGGGGCCAACACAGTCCTTCACGACGTCACCAAGGCGAGCCCCACAACCCCATGCGAGCTCGGACCGTACGGGGCCGCGGCCAACGCGGGAACAGAAAGGCGTGGTGGAGGCCAAGCAGTCCGGAGCCCACCTCGCACTCCAGGCCGGTGCAGGGACGGGAAAGACCACAACGCTGGTCATGCTCGCCCACACCGACCGGCACCGCGGCATGTACCTGGCCTACAACCGGCCCGTCGTTGATGACGCCGCCTGCAAGTTCCCACCCAACGTTCCCTGTCTGACCGGCCACGGACTGGCCATGCGCACTACAGGGCGCCGGTACGCAGCCCGCCTCAACGCCCCACGTGAACCCGGCTGGAAAATCGGTGAGCGCCTCGGGATCTCGCCCGCGATGCAGGTCCGCCTCGGACAGCGGCTCCTGACGAACAAGACCATCTCCTACAGCGTCCTGCAGACGGTCAAGAAGTTCTGCCACTCCGCCGACACCGAGATCCAGCTCCGGCACGTGCCGAAGCTGAAGGGCCTGCCCGACGACCATCGGGGCGACCTCGCACGCATCGTGCTGCCCTACGCCCGGCGTGCATGGGAGGACCTCCAGAACCCCGAGCGTGGCCTCGTCCGCTTCGAACCCGACCACTACCTCAAAATCTGGGCACTCACCAGGCCCACCATCCCCGCCGACTTCCTCCTCTTGGACGAGGCCCAGGACACCAACCCCGTCCTGGAGGAGGTCTTCCTCGCCCAGCGTTCGCACGCGCAGCTCATCATGGTGGGCGACTCGGCGCAGGCCATCTACGGGTGGCGCAGCGCCCGGGATGTCATGACCGACTTCGACGGCACCCAACTGCGCCTCACCCAGTCCTTCCGCTTCGGCCCGGCCCTCGCCACCGAGGCCAACCGCTGGCTAACCATTGTGGAGTCCCCGCTGCGCCTTCAAGGGTCGCCCGCCCTCGACACCACCATCGGCCCGGTGGAGGACCCGGACGCGGTCTTGTGCCGGTCCAACGCCGGCGCCATCCGCGAGGTACTCGCCCTGCTGGCCGACGGCAAGCGCGTCGCCATGGTGGGCGGCGGCGAGGCACTGGAGAACCTCGCCCGCGCGGCCGGACAGCTCAAGGCCGGGCGTCGTACCGGCCATCCGGAACTGGTGCTCTTCACCACCTGGGACGAACTGTACGAGTACGCCACCACCGACCCGTCCGGTGGTGAACCGCTGCCTCTGGTCGAAATCATCGAGGACCACGGTGTCGACGTCGTCCTGCAAGCGGTACGCAGCCTGCACCCCGAGCACGACGCACAGGTGGTGGTCTCCACCGCCCACAGGTCCAAGGGGCGGGAATGGCCCACGGTGCGGATCGCGACCGACTTCGAGCTGCGATCCGGCGCCGGGGTCACCGAGCGTGAAACAGACGCCGGAGACCCGATGCCCGACATCGACCTGGCCGAAGCGCGTCTGGCCTACGTTGCTGTCACCCGGGCCCGCCAGCGTCTCGACCTGGGCGGACTGTCCTGGATCAACAACTTCCCACAGCTCGGCACATCGGCCGGACCTCTGGCGGGTCCGGCGCCGGTGCAGCCGTCCCCCTGGGACCGTCTGGGCCCCCGCCCCGAGTAGCAGCCGCTCGGCTCGGCACAGGAGGGAGCCGTTCCCTCGGACCGCACAGAGCCCGAGGGCCGGGACGTTCTATCGCCGTTGGTCTTCGATCAGCTCGAGGTAGCGCGTGTAGTGGGTGTCGGCGATCTGGCGATTGCGGACGAGACTGCCTTCTTCCATACGGTAGGTACGGTCGGGGTCGCCTTTGAAGGACAGCCAGTTGAAGCTGGTGGTGACCCAGACGTCGTCGTAGACGAGGACCTTGGCGTGGGTGCTCTTCAGGCGGGTGAAGGCGAACTTGTCCCGGTACCGGGCAGCGAGGTTGTTCAGTTTGTGTACCGCGGCGGGGTCGGTCTTCGTGTCGTTCTCTTCGTAGCCATAGGCGATGTCTACCTTTACGCCGCGTGAGAGCCGGTTCTCCAGCTTGCTGAGGAAGTCCGTCGTGATGATCGCGTTCTTGATCCAGGGCGAGATGATCAGGATGCGGCTTCGTGCCTGGGTGAGAGCCTCGTCGAGGATCTCGGGGTGCTCGAAGACTCCGATGGCGCGGATCTCGTTGGCCACGGGCTCGGGCAGTGCCGGTGCCGACGGGACGGGGCTGGCGGCTCCAAGCTGGAATGCTGCCTGCTCGGCGCGCTTCTGGGTGACCTCCTCAAGTGGGATGCGCGACTGTTCCAGTTCTGGTTCGAGCACAGGGCGTTCGGGTGGGGGTTCGACGGTGATGTTGAGAGCGTTGGCGCCGCCGTGGGCGATGAGGGCGAGTTCGTGCGGGTGGCTGAGTTCGCCGTCGACGACGACGCCGAGTTGGATGTCGGTGCGGTCGGGGTCGGCGTACACCAGGAGCTTGACCGGGATGACTCGCTTGGCCTTGGCCTGGGTGATGCCTTTGACCTGGAGGACTTCGCGGTCGGTGTTGCCGCTCTCGCGGAGCAGGGCGGTGATGTCGGCGGCGGAGATGTCGCTGTCTTCGACCGGTCCGCCGTGCGCGGCCGGGAGCATGATCATGTGCTCGTCTTGGGCCTGCCCTTTCGGGATGGCGGTGCGGCGCTCGTGGGGACGTGCCTTCCACAGCATGCGGTCGTAGACGAGGGGCTGGTTGACGCGGACCGGGGTGATGGCGGCCATCTCGTGGGCGGTCTTCCGGCCGCGGTCGGTCAGGCGCAGAGCCCGGGTGGGGGTGCTGTCCCGGGGGGTGGTTCGGGTCCAGGTGAGGTCGTCGGAGCTGAAGAGTTCGGCGACCGTCTGGTCCACCATGCGCTCGGACAGGCCGAGGACGCCGGCGATGGTCTTCTCGCTGGCGACCTTGTTGTCGACCAGGCGCAGCACGAATTCCTGTAGCAGCGGCAGGCGTTTGCTGTCCTGGGCCAGGACGTCAGCGGTGACCAGGGCGATGGGCAGGGCTGCGTCGATGACGGCGACGAGTTCGAGGCCGGGGCGGGCGTTTTGGAAGCGGACTGCCAGGAGGCTGTCGGGGCTAAAGGTAGGCATCGCGGATCTCGCACTCCTCGGGGTGGCCGCTCATGTAGTCGAGGACGTCGCGCAGCGCGCCGGGCTTGCTCCGGCAGAACCCTGCGTCGCCGATGACGATCAGGCCGAAGCGGGCGCGGGAGAGGGCGAGCGCTCCTGCACGACCTGACCAACTGCCTGCGCATCGGCGACATCACGGTCTGGGACGGCGTGCACCCGCCCCGCACGGAAGAGATCAAGACCAACCCAAACAACACCAAGAGCGCTCAACTACGGCGGATCAACCAGGCCCGCGCGGCGGTGCAGGATGGCGGCCCGCTGTCAGGAGACAACACCTCAGAACTCCTCTACGACCTGAACCTGCCGCTGCGCACACACCTGGATGTGCTGCGCGAGGCCCTGGAGCGGGCCGCAAACGAGGGCGTCTACGCCACCGAGGTGCCCGGCAGCCGGGCCCTGTTCGTCATCGACCAGTACGGATGTTCCCAGCAAGGACTGTCCTCCAACCAGTTCAACGAGCGCCTTCAGCAGACAGTCGACATCGCCCTGCAACGGGCAGGGATCGCCGCCGGCCGCGAGGACCACAACATCAACGCCACCAGCCTCGACAGCACGGCCCGAGACCCGCTGCGGGTGCCCTGGGCGAACTACCCGCTGCATCCGGTGGCCTGCGCCCGTCTGATCGGCGACTACGCCGTGGCCACCGTGGAGACCTCCGGTCCTGCGCTGACCCGCCTGCTGCAGGCCGGCCTAGACGCGCGCTGGGTCCGCCCGCCGGGAAAGGCCGACCTGCAGCAGGGCGAGGTCGTCATGGAGATCCACCAACAGGAACAGCTGCGCGCCGTGGCACTGCCGGGCGGCCTGACCATGACGCCGGGCTGGACGCTGCAGATGCGCCGCTCCGAGCTGGAGCGCTACCTGCTTGAGCTGCTGCGCCCGGGCTCGTGGGTTGCGGGCATCAAATACGTCCTCGCCGCACGACAGGCTGGGCGGCCGTGGCCGCACTACCGCAACGAACACGAGATTTGGGTCTAGCGAGCCGCCAGCCAGTGCCCCGCCCCGGTGGCCACCTCACTGGCGAGGTAGAGGGCCGCCCCGGCGATCTCCTCCGGCTCGGCCGGACGACCTGCCGGAGACGCCTTGGTCAGGGCGTCGAGGGCGGCGGCCGTCGGTGCTGTTCCCGGTGTGCGGGTGGGGCCCGGGTCGCCTGGTTGCAGGTGCGCTGCCTCGACTACTCGTTCCCGCGCGTCGACGTCACGCCCGCGCCCAAGGGCCGCTACGCCACGCTGAAGGTCCGCGGCATCGCCGAGACCGGTGCGCAGGTCGACCAACAGTCGCGGCCCTGGCCTCCGCTGAACCGGGCCGCGTTTCCCCGCTTGCCACGGACGATCACGCCGCCGTACATTCCCTGCACCCGGCTCGTCCGGCCGCTTCGTCTATCCCCTTTGAGCACATGAGGAGCGCCCGGTATGACGGGTGTACTGGCGGTCGCAGGCGGCACCGCATCCGGCAAGTCCACCCTTGCCGAAGCCCTGTCGCTGCAGTGTCCCGAGAGCATCGCGCTGGTCCATCTGGACGACTACTACGTGCCCGCGCACGACCCCCTGAGGGGTGTGTGGACGGTCAGTGCCGACGGGCACGCCGTCCTAGACTGGAACCATCCGGGGTCGATCGACGAGACAGCGGTGACACACGCCATTGACGCGGCGCTGCTGCGCCCCGGCGTGCTGCTGGTCGTGGTCGAGGGCCTGTTCGCGCTGTCACTGCCGTCCGTGGTCCGGCGGGCGGCGTGGCGGGTGTATGTCGACACCCCCGACGACATACGCCTGGCCCGCAAGATCCTCCGGAAGATCGAGATGCAGCGGCAGGACCCCCGACTGTCCCTGCGCAACTATCTGCAGACCGGCAGGGACCGCCACGCAGCCCACGTCGCGCCCTCCCGGGCGGCGGCCGATCTGGTCGTGGACGGGACTGCGAGCGAGGCGGAGATGCTGGCGGCCGTCATGCCGCTGATCGGGTCGGCCCTCGCGCCGCCGCCCGCGGCGCCCTCGCGAGCACGGGGGGTGTGCGGTGTGACCCGTACCCCCGGGGTCCCGGCGTTCGCGCTGTGACGTGCCCGGGGGCACCGGCCCCGGCGAGGGACGCCGCGTGATCACGCTTCCGGCAACACAGCCCAAGCCCCGGCGGGCTCTCAGGTGGATCACGACCGATCCAGTTCACCTGCAGCCAGGCGAACTGCAGGGGCGACATATGGCGGGATCAGGGAAAGACCCGCATCCAGGCTCTCTTCCGCTTCGCCCGGCACCGCATGGGCGTGCTCTTCGCGATGCTCCGCGACGGCACCTTCTACGAACCACGCACCACCGGAACAGCCACCCCAGACCACTCAGCCTTGATGAAGGACATAGAGGCACCCCCCCGCGGATACGCGAGCAAGCCCGGACCAACTGGTCCGGGCTCGCAGGCTGTTCGGGGCGCGGCTGCTACAGGTCGAACTCGATGTGCTCGATGTCCGTGAAGCGGACCTCCTCCAGCTGCCCGGCGCGGCGGCTGCTGTCCTGGAAGTAGACCTCCTTGAAGGCGTGTCCGACGGGTTAGTACTCCAGTGCGACTTCGTGATCTATTCAGCTGAGGGGTCAGCAAGGCATTGACCAGGTGGCGCATCTGTGGGACGGTCCGGTCGACGGGGCCGATGCCGTTCGCCTCGTGGACAGCGCTTGACGATGGCTCGCCGGCCCGTACGATCATCCGTCATGACCTGACCGGCCATCCCGATCGCACCTGCCGCCGCCAGTTCGACGGGCTGACCCCGCGCGCCCGCTTGAAGGCCACACTGAACGCGAACGCGTCCCCGTACCCCACCTCGCGCGCCACCGCGGCGACGGTCTCCTCCGTGTCGCGCAGCAGATCCGCCGCCAGGGCCATCCGCCAGCCGGTGAGGTATGTGAGCGGCGGCTCGCCGACCACGCGGGTGAAGCGCGCGGCGAAGGTGGCCCGGGACTGGCCGACATGCGCGGCCAGTTCGGCGACCGTCCATCGGTGCGCCGGGGCCTCGTGCAGCAGGCGTAGCGCGTCGCCGACGTACGGGGTGGCCAGTGCCTGGTACCAGGAGGGGAGTTGGGCCTGCGGCCGGGCGCACCAGGCGCGCAGCGCCAGCACCAGTACGAGGTCCAGTAGCCGGTTCAGGACGGCGTCCTGGCCGGGCTCGTCGTGGGCTACCTCGGCGGCGAGCAGGTCCAGCGCCGCCTGGGTGCGCGGCCCGGCGGGCACGACAGCCAGCGGTGGGAGCATGTCCAGCAGGCGTTCGCCCACGTCGCCGCGGAGTTCGTAGGCACCCCGGAGCAGGGTGGTGGCACCGGGCAGTCCGTCACCGAACGTGCGGGGTCCCAGGTTCTGCCGGGCCGCCGTCCCGCTGTCGATGACGTGCTTCTTTCCGCCGCGGATCACCACCTGCGGTGGGGTGTCCGGGGCGTCGGCGATCGTGTACCGGTTGGTGCTGCTGATGAGGGCGATGTCCCCGGCGGCCAACCGCACCGGCGTGGGCTGCGGGTCGTCGTCGAGCCGGACTGACGCGTGGCCGCCGAGGGTGGCCACGACCGTGAGCGTAGGGGCGTCGGCGAAGGTCATCGACCATGGTGGCCGCTGGATCAGCCGCCGGATCTGTGCGTTCCTGGCTCGGGCCCGGTGCAGCAGATCGCTCAGGACGTCCATGTCGGCCACGCTAGACGATCACAAAGGGATTGGCGATGATCTCCCATGGACCGTCTGCCTGTACGGGGGTTGTCTGGAGGGCATGAAGAACATCCTTGTCCTCGGCGGCACTGGCAAGACCGGCCGCCGCATCGCCCGCCGCCTGATGGCCGAGGGCCGGCCGGTCCGTACGGCGTCCCGCACCGGCGGCGACGTCCACTTCGACCTGGACGACCCGGCGACGTGGGCGCCCGCCCTCGATGGCGCCGCCGCCGTCTACCTTGTGGAGCCGAACCTGCAGTCAGGCGTGGACCGGCAGGCGCGCATCCCGCGCTTGGTGGCCGACGCGGTCGCCGCCGGCGTGCGGCGCCTGGTGCTGCTCTCCGCCCACGGCGTCGGCCGGGCCGACGACGGCCACCCGCTCAAGTCCGCCGAACAGGCCGTCCGCGACTCCTGCGTCGACTGGACCATCCTGCAACCCGACTGGTTCGCGCAAAACTTCAGCGAGTCCTTCTGGCTGTCGGGCGTCCTGGCCGGAAGCCTCGCCCTGCCCACCGGTGACGGGCGCACGCCGTTCGTCGACGCCGAGGACATCGCCGAGGTCGCCGCCGCGGCGCTGACCGAGGACCGCCACAGCGGACAGACCTACCAGCTGACCGGCCCGCGGGCGATCGGCTTCGGCGAGGCGACTGACCTGATCGCCGCCGCCACCGGCCGGACGGTCCGTCACCTCGACGTCGACCCCGACGTCTTCGTGGACCGCATGGTCGCCGAAGGCGTGCCTGCCGACGTCGCTCGTCTGCTCACCGGCCTGCTCGTGGACATCCGCGACGGCCGGGGCGCGGGCGTCTCCGACGGTGTGGAGCGGGCACTCGGCCGACAGCCCCGATCGTTCGAGGACTACGTCGTCGAGGCCGCCGCCGCAGGTCGCTGGAGCTGACCCGACGGGCCACCGGGCCCGCCCAGCGGCCGGTGGCGACGCCAGCACTCCGGCGTGACTTCGCGATCTTGCGCCGGCCCCCCGGAGCGAACGGGAAACGGCCACTGCGTGATCATCAAGGGTTGTGTGGACTCCTGATGATCGTGCGGTTGCCGTGGGTCACGGCATAGACGCCGCCCGTTGACGGGCGATGTTCAACAAGGCTATGGCCCGGATCGCGGGTCGGTTCAGGCGGGTGGAGCCGCGTGCCACGGCCTGCGCGTTCGTGCTCGGGCTGCTGTCCGGCGTTGAGCGGAAAAACTGCTGGCGGCTGGCCGAACAGGCCGGCCATGCCCGCCCTGGGGCGATGCAGCGGTTGCTGCGAAGCGCCCGCTGGGACGCCGACGCGGTCCGCGACGACATCCGCGCCTACGTCCTGGAGCACCTCGGCGCCGACAGCGGCGTGCTGATCGTCGACGAGACAGGCTTTCTGAAGAAGGGCGCCGCTTCGGCAGGCGTGCAGCGGCAGTACACCGGCACCGCGGGCCGGATCGAGAACAGCATCGGCGTCCTGCTGAACCCGCCACGCACTTCCCCGCGCAGGCTGCTGCACTGGTCGAACTGGCACAGATGCCATCAGGCACCGCCCGCCGCAGCCACTACCAGCGACGACTCGCCGACCGCTTAACCGGATAGATCACGAAGTCGCACTGGAGTATTAGGTGATTGGACTTTCCAGTGCGAGCTCCCCCGGTCAGTTCAGGACGCCGAGGGGCAGATGCGGGGGATTTGAACAGGTAGGCGAGAAAATCGTTTCGGCAACCTCATGCGAGGGACATGGCGCGTACAGACCACCGCCCCCGGGAAAGGTGTCACTCGATCGGTCATTCGCCTTAGCTGAATGGGACCGTCTCAGAGCTGAAAGCACAATGTATTCATACCCTTGCAAGCGAGGGAGACTCGCCACGATGAGGCCTGAGGTCGCGAACGTTCTCCACGAAGTCGCAATCCCGCGCTTCCGTGTGACAGGAGCCAACGGAACACCTGGCCACGACCTGAAGTCCCACCAACAATGGACGACGGCGTTCTGGAATGCCAGCAGGATGGTCGGAAAAGTAGTGCATCCTCCGACCGGCACTGACGCACTGCGCTATGTCGCGTCGGAGGATGGCGACTTCCTTGAAACTTTTTTCGGCTGGTACTGCCGCAGGTTCCCTGTCACGCGGCACCTCAACCCGAAGCACTTGAAGGACCAGACGCACCTGACCGTCATGTCCTTCCCGAAAGTGCGGGATTTCAGCACGCTGGCCACGCTGAACCATGCCATGCTGCTGATTTTCTACATCGACGACCACCGTCACAGGCTGGATCTGGTGCGGCTGCTCGACGACGGCAGGGCAAACCTGGTGGTGCACGCATTCATGGAATACATCAGGAGCGAGATCCCTGGCGCTCACGAAGGATTCGCGGACGTAGTCCGGGAGTTTCTCGCCGGAAGCCTGCTGCAAGGCAAGATCAAACGGAGCGAGATTCTGTACAGCAGGGTGAAAAGTGTGACCATGGGCATCGTTCCTGTGCATTATATCCGGTGGTGTCTGTACGGGCTCCCATCCGAAAAATTCGGTGCCTTGAAACTCCACAACTACATGCACTGGCTGCAACTCGACACAATGCTGGTCAACGACAGGTATTCACTCGACAAGGAGTCAGACTCCCGTGAGTGGAACGCACTTGCAGCACACGAGCTCAATCATGACGAGCTGACCGCCATGATCGACGATAACTACGCCCACCTGATCACGGCCCTGGGGGAACTGCTGGCAACCGAAGAAGACCAGACGTGCGTAGAAGCATACGAAGACTTCAAAATCTGCGCGGACGCCACGAAAACCTGGGAAGAGTTCTCACCCAGGTACCACACCGACCGGAGCGACACGGAGACCGAAGGGCCGGGACGCAGTCAGCCGGTGAATCGTCATATCCCCTACGGTCCGACAGGACTGGGAACGAAGGGCCTCCGACTGGGCATCAACAGCACCGGCTGACCCGACAGGCCGCTGGTGCCGCCCGAGGCGGACCCGGGGTGGATCTGAGTGCACAACTCGCCGTATCGCGGAGATCGTCCGGCAGCTGCTGGAGGCAGGGCTTCGGCGTAGTCGATGGGCGTCCGTTTCATGATCATTTGAGGTGAAGAGAGGGAGAGTGGGCGGTTCCGCCCCGGAGCCCTTGCGTCTCCCCCGCACCGTCGGGTGGAGCGAGCCGACTGCGCTAGTACTCCAGTGCGAGTTTGTGATCTGTGCGCTTCGACCGTGCCTGAGTGCGGGCCGCGACCGGCGGGTCACGTCCGGCGTCGGCGGCGCCAGTAATGCACGGTGACTGCCAGAAGCAGCGGCCCCCAGAGGATGATGGGCGCGTAGCAGAGGTTCAGGACCACGACGGAGATGCCGTGGGGAGCATCGGGGTCCGGATTGACGAACATGTTGTGGATCAGGCCCGCGGAGTACACCATGACCAGGCCGGCTCCAACCAGGGCGGGGATCACTGCGGCCGGGACCGGCACCGGGCGGCCGCGCAGGCCCGGCACCCAGCGCGGCCAGACCTCGCCCCAGGACTGCACCAGGCCGAGCGTCAGGAAGGCGAAGACCTCCGAGAACACCGTCAGGCCCACGATGTAGAGCGACCCCCAGCCGGGCACGTGGAGCGTCCTTTTGGCCTCCGGCCCGAAGCCCATCATCCAGCCCCAGGCCATCGGGAGCCGCCATAGGCTGGACGGCAGCGGCGTCAGGACCGCCAGGCGCGCTGCGTTGCGCGCCCAGCGCGGGACATCGGGCAGGGTCTGCAGGGCTGAGAACATTGGCATGGCGACGATCATGGCCGCAGTGCCGGCCTCGCCGCGTCGGCCTCCGGTCGCAAATGGATCATGCCCCAGCAGGAGCTGTCCGTCCGCCTCGGGTCGCACGCGCCCGCCCGGCGACCCGGACCCGATCACCTGGTACTCCAGTGCGTTTCGTGATCTATCCAGCTGGCTCGCTGGCGATTCGGCGTCGGTAGTGGCTGCGTCGAGCTGTTGCTTGGTGGCGTCGGCGCCAGTTGGACCAGTGCAGCAGCTTGGTCGCTGTTACGGCTGGTGGGTTGAAGACGGCGGCGAGTAGGTGGCGGATTTCCGGGACGGTCAGCGTGATCGGATCGCGGCTGCGGGCGAAGTGGTGCGTATCTGCGGGCGGTTCGGGCGTCGCGTCGGCGGCGAGGGCGGTCAGGAAGGCCAGGGCGAGCATGGCAAGCGTGATGTGCCGGTGCCATGAGGTCCAGTTGCGGACCTGGTAGTGGTCGAGTCCGACCTGGCTCTTGGCGGCCTGGAAGCACTCCTCGACGCTCCAGCGGGCACCGGCGACGCAGACCAGTTCGGACAGGGGCACTTCGACGGGTGACCAGCACAGGTAGAAAGCGAGTTCGCCGGTGGACCGGTTGCGTCGGATGAGCAGGTGCCGATGGCTGCCGGTGCCGATGTGGATCCAGGCCCAGTCGTAGCACCGGGGGCCTTTCGCTCCGTATCCGGCGCTTTGGCGGTGCCAGGCCGTGGCGGGCAGGCGGCCGGCGAGGGTATCGGCGCGGGCGGGCGTACGGCCGTGGTTGATCCTCGCCCGTGTCGAGCAGGCCACGGCCAGGACATAGCCGATGCCGCGCGCCGGGAGGGCTGC
>NZ_JBSFVU010000082.1:0-13335 GCF_053592475.1 Streptomyces sp. NPDC002671 | reverse complement strand
CGACATGGCTCTACCTCGCCACGGTGATCGATATCTGTTCGCGGCGGGTGGTGGGCTGGTCGATCGCGGACCACATGCGCACCTCGCTGGTCACCGACGCGATCGAGATGGCCGTGGCCGCCCGCGGCGGTCAGGTCCACGGCGTCGTCGCGCACCATCGTGCACACCCCCCCTTCTCGCGGGGGTCGTTCCTGGGTGCACCGTAGAGCATGAGAGTCCGCTCGCAGGCAGCGCCTCGCGTGGGTGGTGGGCATGAAGGCGGCAAGGCTGTCGGTGATGCTGTCAGGTTGCCGCCTGTTGCACCGGAGCAGGAGTCGGCCGCGGAAAGACCCCGCCAAGCCGGTTGAGCCTGTTGAACACGGTGCGTACTTCGGTGGTCAAAGGGTCGTCGTGGCCGAGGTGTTGGGTGAGGAGGGAGTAGATGCCAGCAAAGGTGGCGAGTGCTTCCTCTGGTCTGTTGCTGGCGGCTTGCAACAGACCGACCTGGCTGCGTACTTCGAGCAGCAAATGGTCTTCTGGCGGTGTGTCCTGGGTCAGCTCTGCGGCAAGGGCAGTGTATTCAGTGAGGGCTTGCTGGAGATTACCCAGTCGTAGGTGGCAGAACGCGGCCTTAGCCCGGCACTCTGCTGCTTGCCTTGGGCTGTCGTCGGCTGCGGCCAGTTCTCCGCAGAGTGCGTTGTAGACCGGTAGGGCTTCTCCGAAGTGCCCGGCATCGAACAGAGCCTGTGCCTGGACGATGCGTATGGTCACGGGAAGCTGTGCCGCCGCGGCCGGGCTGGTACCGGAGTCGTCGGCTTGGTCGCCGTCGTTGCCGGCGGAGAGCTGAGCGGGGGCCGGGATCGCGGTGTTCGGTGCGAGCCGCTCTGCGATCAAGTGCGCTGAGGCGGGACGGTCAGCGGTGTCCTTTGCGAGCAAGCTCATCAGGAGGTCATCGACGTCTGGCGGGATGTCCGGTCGCAGTTCGCAGGCTGGGGTGGGGGCGCGGGTGCGGTGGGCGTCCATCACGCTGGCAGGATCGCCGGTGAACGGGGGCTGGCCGGTGAGCATTTCGTAGAGCAGACACCCCAGCGCGTAGAGGTCGGTCTGCGGCACGATCAGGCCCCGGTCAGTGAACTGCTCGGGAGCCATATAGGCGACGGTGCCGAGGATCTGGCCGTCTTGAGTGAGGCGGGGATAGTCGCTCCCGTAGATGGCAGCGACGCCGAAGTCGAGGAGCTTCGTCTTCCAGGTTTCGGTGATCACGACGTTGGACGGCTTGAGGTCACGGTGGATGACGGGGTCCTCGTGGATACACGCCAGGGTGTCTGCGATCTGGGCGGCGAAGGATAGGGCCAGGTTGATCGGCAGGCGGCCGCCCTCCGCTGCGAGAATCTGGGCCAAGTTTTGACCCATGATCAGTTCCCACACCATGTACAGATCGTTCGGGCTGCCGGTCAGTCGGGCGTCATAGAGCGTGGGCAGCCCGGGGTGGATGAAGCGGGCGCCGAGTTCGGCTTCACGGCAAAAGCGGGCTGCGACGGCCTCGGTGCTGATGCTGTTGGCCTGTTCGACGAGCCGCTCAGGGTTGATGATCTTGATGGCGGCGGGGCGTTTGAGCTGGGTATCCCAGGATTGCCAGACCTGCCCCATGCTGCCCTGCCCGATCAGGGTGCGCAGTTCAAACCGTTCGATGCTGCGCATGTCAGGCGCCGCCGTTTCCGGTTGCGGGCATGAGCGCCTTGGCCAGGTCGGCGAGCGTTCCTTCGCCGGGGACCACCCAGCTGCGGGCTCCTTGAACGATGGATGGGGCTTCGTCCCAGGCGGCTTTGCTCCAGATGTGGCGCACCAGGGAACTGGGTGAGTAGGCCTGCTGGTCGATTTCCCAGATCAGGGGGCGGCGGGGGTCGTTGGTCCAGGTGGCGAGGTAGCGGCGGGGGTCTTCGCTGAGCCATTCGCCGATAGCGCGCTCTTCGATGGAGCTGGGCCGATACATCACCCGAGTGCCGTCTGGGATACGGCCGTGGTCGACGAGCGTCACGATGCTGTTGTGCTTGCGCCTGGCACCGGAGGACTCGTCCGGGAACAGGGTGGGGGGAGCGGTGAGAGAACGGGTGACGTCATCGGCGAGGACATGGCATTTACGTTCGTCCGTGAACACGCTGGCCAGGAAGAGGTGCTGGCCGTAGAGGCGTTCGATCGCGGAGGCCACGAGGTCGGCAATTTCCCAGGTGCGCTGGGCGACCCAGTCCTCAAATCCGTCAGCGGATTCGAGTTCTTCGAGGGTGTCGGGATCGATGCTGCGGAAGACGAGGTGAGCGATCAGGAGATCTCCGTGCTTGGCGAGGTCCCGGACGCGGGGCGGCTCTCCCGCGGTCGCGTAGGCCAGGGCGGTCCTCACCTGGCGCAGCAGCAGCACGCTCTGCCAGATCTGACGGGCGCCGGGCCGTCCTCCGAACAGGCGCGTGTAGGCGCCTTCCGGGGCGGGGCGCCACAGATAGGTGGGGTCGGCGCTGGCCAGGGCGGTCAGCGAGACGTCCGGATGGGCACAGGCCAGTGCGACGGCCGCCTCCTGCATGGTGCAGCCAGCGTCCGAGGCGGGTGCCACCGCCTCCCTTTTGTAGGCATATTCCTTGTGCAATTCCTCGGCGAACTCGTCGCGCAACGCCCGCTGGATGGGATCGAGGGCGACGAAGTCGAGTGGGTCGGCGGGGCCCTCGGTCTCATTGGCCTGGGTGAGGGCGGAGACAAAGCGGGCGGGGGCGTCGCCGAGGCTGATAATCCGCACTGGAACCAGTGCCAGTTGGCCGGTCTCGGGATGCTGGTCGACCGCCTGGGCAACCGTCGCGACCACCGTAGCCCCGTTGACGACGCGGGCGTTGCGCAGTTGCAAGCGCAGCGGCTGACCCGGCGCTCTGCGGGCGAGGAAGTGTGCTTCGAGTTGGTCGCAGATCACGGTGATGCCATTACTGAAGTACCAAAATTCCTCGGGCGCGGTGATCAGCCGGCTCAAGGCTGCAGGGTCGGGCTGTCCGGTGGAGTGCGGGCGCAGGGCAGGATCAAGCAGTCGGTCTCCGTGGGTGTTGTACCAGGAGGCGAGTTCACCGGCGGAGATGCTTGTGCTGTAGGCCGGGTAGGGGGCGTCGCTGCGGTGCCAGCCGTCTGTCAGGGTTGCGGACAGGGACACGGGGGTGGGGCCTGCGTCGGCGCGTGCCGCAGAATGGAAGTCGGCCAGCCCCAGCGTGTGCACACGGACCGGGACGCGGCCAGCGAAGCCGAAGCCCTGTCCCACCAGGTCCAGTTGCTGCTCCACCTGGGGGGTCAGGCGGGCATCGCCAGCCAGCGCCGCCACCAGGTGGACCCGGCAGCGTGGGGAACTCAAGGCCTCGTTGATGCGGTTGATCGATGCGTGAATGCGGGAGTTGAAGCCCTCATAGCGCTGGTCGGCCAGGCGCTGCAGACCGGTCACCAGGACGGCGGCGTCCCTCTCCCCCAACCGGGCCCGGCCTTTGTCGCTCCATTTCGCCTGCACGAGCCAGATGTCGGAGCCGCCCTTGGAGAACGCAATGGCGTCGATGCCCGAGTCTCCGGGACCGTCCACGACAGATGCGGCGGCCTCCTCGGGGCTGCAACCGGTGAGCATGCTGACGGCCTGGGCGGCCAGAGCCCGAGACAGCAGGATCATCTCCTGCTCCTGGGTGGAGCGGTGGGCGACATCAGCCATATCGATCCACGGCCTGTAGGTGTGCGCGAGGTGATTCCGCACAAACCGCATCGTGTTAGGCAGGGCGGAATCATTCACCGCGCAGTCCCTTCCGTCGTCAGTCCCCCGCGTGCCGGCCGCTCACGCCGGGTCGCGCACGTACTCCACGTTCAACGGGCTGGCCACCAGGCAGCGCACCGCGGTGCCCGTGGCAGGCAGTTCGGCCGTCACGCGGGCCAGCCCGGACATCCAGGCACCAGGCACCTGACCGTGACGGACATCGATCGCCTCCAGCAGTTCCCGCACCCCCGACCCGTTCAGGCCGCTCGGCGGGGGCGTCACACCCTCGGCAGCCGCATCGTGTTCCAGGGACAGGGCACGTACCGCGTGCCCGGCAGTCGTCAGGAAGGTCGTACCAAAGCTGGAGCCGCCGTCGATGCCCTCCAGTGCAGGGGCCTCGACCGCGACGGGCGCGAACCCCCGCAGGTGGCGGGAGGATCCGTGCAGCAGCAGACGGCAGCCCGTCTGCTGCTCGTAGTTTGGGTCCTCTCCTGGAGCGGGGTCGGCGAAGAGCACCATGTGCTGGTAGTCGCCCTGCAGCGTGACACAGCGCAGCGGCGCCTCGAACCACACCCACTGACCCGGGCGCAGTCCTGGCTGGGCGAACCACTCCGCCCGCTGTCCCAGATGCTTGTCGAGCTTTTCCAGCTGCCGCATCCGGTCACGCTCGCCATCCGCTGCCGGCGCGTCGACATCGACACCGACCACAGGTGTGCTCAGGCGCAGGGCGCTGGGCAAAGCGAACCGCCTCGGCAGCGAGAACTGCTGAAGCTTCGCATCCGACAGGTATACAAACTCTCGGTACTCGCCCAATGCGCCCCCCACTCGACGTGATGTCTCATCCTGCCACGTCAGCCTCGTCAGCAAGCGCCATACCTGAGGCTGCCGAACTGTGCGCCGCCCGACGCGGACGAGACGGCGCGATCCAGCAGGGCAGGTAGAGCAAGCTCCGCCCTCGTCGGATGAGGTCGAGCAAGCCACGCCAACAACTCCGGGCCCGCCGTACCTTTCCCAGATGCGGCGGGCCAGGCATCGGTAGATCATCCGGACGGGGAGCAGAACCTCCCCCAGAAAGTGGCCGCCCGGCCGGAGGTGAGGCGGACCGTCGGCGCGCGGTAGCACCTGCGCAACTATGCGCGACGAGTGTGGCGTTGGTGTTGACGGGGCCGCGCCTCGGCGGCAAGCCTGACGGCGCAGAACGGGCAGGGCCGCCCGAGGCCTACGGCCCGGCCCACACCCGACACGGTGGTCTCAACGCTTTTGCAGGCTGCAATCTCGCTGAGACGACGCAGTCCTGCCGCCACCACGGCGGAGAAGCCGCCGCTCAGGCACGATCCCGCCAGTCCCCTGACCAGCACAAACCAATCCACCCAAACCACGCAGCAATAGTAAAATCCCGCGCCGATCACTACATTCCGAGACGATCACTGAACTTGCGCGTCAGGGATCCCACAGCTTCCGAAGCCCCGCCGAAACCCCAGCTCGGAGACACACCACAGCAAAAAATCCTGAAACGATCACTAGATCCCCAGGTCAGCACGCCACCCACCTAGTGATCACTCACGGATTTGGCACAGGGCAACTGGGAACGCTGGATCCAGGACTACTGGGCCCGGCGCCTGGACAACCGCCCCGTTCGACTCACCGCCGACGAGGGCGGGCAGATGCTCGACTGGGTCCTTCCCGCAGGGGACCTGTTCCCCGAAGCAGTCCGCCTTCTCGTGAAGTCGCCCTCGCGCTTCCCCGGAGCCTTCCTCTTCTTCCGCAACCTCAAAGACTCGCCGGTCCTGGCCGAACACCCCGCCGAAACCGCCCAGCTCGCCGCCCACGTCCTGACGCACCTCGACGGCCCGGTCGCGGTGTGCGAGGAGATCGGCACGGTCCTGCACGGGCTCATCGCCACCGGCGACCCCGAACTCATGCCCACCCTCCGACAGGCCTGCGAGGGCGCTGCAAAGACAGGATGCCCCGACGCTCTGATCTGGGCCAAAGAACTGCCGCGCTAAATCCCCCCTTCCGGCGCCTTGGCAGCGCGCCGCTGCCGCGGGCCCTGCCTGCGGCCACGGTCAGCCGGAGAGAGCGTTATGCGATGGTCAGTGCCGACCGGCCCAGGACGAGGTGAAGCGTGCCACCGCCGTTCACAGCCAGCTGTCGCCAGGAGTATGAGCCGAACCAGCGCCCCGCAGGGGCTTCGCTGGAACAGTAAGCAGTCGACACGTCAAGCGGGCGGGGTCTGGCGAGATCAACGACGGACTGGAGCGGGTGTTGTGCATCTGGCCGCTGCCGGTCAGTGCCAGCGTTCGTCTGGGGTTCCTACTCAGGGCGGAGCAGGGGTCCACAACGAAGATGGCGTCTGGCGGTCTCGCAGCGAACAGTCGTTCAATTCTGTTTCCCTGATGCAGATGACGGTCGGTTCACAACGAACTCCATGGATCACGCCAGGTGAGGCGGCTTCAGCCGCGGCCGTACTGGGACTGCAACCTGCTGACGAGGCCGCTGATCTCCGCCGGCGAGAACACCGTGACATCCGTGGCGTCCGCGACGGCGATCTGCCACCGGCCGCGGTCGTCCCGGGTCACCCTGACAGGCGGCTGTGCCAGCCACGTGGAGTCGATGCCGCGCCGCACGACCACACCGATGAGTGACGGAAGCGACGGCACGAGGCCGAGCAGGGAACCCGGGGTCATCAGCAGATCAGCGAGCGCCTCGATCGCGTCGTCGCCCCGCACGCCTTCCGTACTGAATCGAAACTGCCCGTCACCTTGATCCGTCAAGGTCACAGTCAAGTACGTGCAGTCCTCGTTGCGCTCCCACGGGGGAATCTTCCAGGTGAAGGTCATAGTCCCATTGGTATGCCCCGGTTCTAATGGAGTCGGGTTGCTGGACAATTGACGATCCAGCAACCTTCGGAGGCCGTGATGCCCCGCAGCTATCCGCCCGAATTCCGCCGCAAGGTTCTCGATCTCGTCGCATCCGGCAGGAAGGTCGCCGAGGTCACCCAGCTCCTCGGCATCAGCGACCAGACGATCTATGTCTGGCGCCACCAGCACCTCATCGATACAGGTCAGTTGCCCGGTACGACCAGCAGCGACCTGTCCGAGCTCGCTGCGGCCCGCAAGCGCATCGCCGAGCTGGAGGCTGAGTTGGCCATCCACCGGCGGGCTGCCGAACTGCTGGGTGAGGTGACGTCCCCAAAAGGCGGTTCGAAGCCATCCGCGTGATGGCCCGTGAGCATCTGCCGGTGCAGCTGGCCTGCCGGGTGCTGCATGTCGCGGAGTCCGGATATTACGCCTGGCGGGACCGGCCGCCGTCGAACCGCCTGGTCAAGCACGCCTGGCTGACCGAGGCCATCGTGGGCATCCACACCGCCTCCCGGGGCACCTACGGCTCCCGCCGGGTCCATGCAGAGCTCGGTCTGGGCCTGAACATCCATGTCAGCCACGGCACCGTGGAGCTGCTGATGCAGCGCGCCGGCCTGCACGGCCTGCCCGGAAACCGGCGCCCCCGCGCCAAGCACGTGACCCCATCCGTCTCCGACCTGGTGGAGCGGAACTTCACCCGCCATGCCCGGGACCAGTTATGGGTCACCGACATCACCGAGCACCCCACTCTGGAGGGCAAGGTGTACTGCGCGGTCGTCCTGGACACGTTCTCACGACGCGTGGTGGGCTGGTCGATCGACGCCTCGCCCACCGCGGCACTGACCACCAACGCCCTGGCCATGGCCATCGGCAACCGTTCCCCGCGGCCGGGTGGCACCATCATCCACTCCGATCACGGAGTGCAGTTCGGGTCCTGGGCGTTCACCCAGCGCGCGAGGGCCTCCGGCCTGCTGCCCTCGATGGGCTCCATCGGGGACTGTGTGGACAACGCGATGATGGAATCCTTCTGGGCCCGGGTCCAGGTCGAACTGCTCAACCGCAGACGGTGGCGGACGCGCCTGGAGCTGTCCACCGCACTCTTTGAGTACCTGGAAATCTTCCATAACCGACAGCGCAGGCACTCCGCGCTGGGCATGCTCAGCCCGGTGGAGTACGAACTCCGCACCCCGCCAGTAGCCTGAAACCACGCAACTCGACTCCACCCGACTCGGGACAGTCCGATTCCCTGAGAGGATCGAGTCATGGCCCGTCCGTCCCCCTATCCTGTAGAGCTTCGTGAGCGTGCGGTGCGCATGGTCGCGGAGGTTCGCCCCAACTACCCGACTGAGTGGGCTGCGATGAAGGTGGTCGCGGCGAAGTTGGGCGTCGGTTCCGCTGAGACGGTGCGTACGTGGGTCCGCAAGGCCGAAGTCGATGCCGGCCAACGTCCCGGGGTTACCTCGGAGGAGGCCGCGGAGATCAAGCGGTTGCGGGCGGAGAACGCCGAGCTGCGCCGGGCCAACGAGATCCTCAAGGCGGCGTCGGTGGACTCAACTGATCAATGCAACACCCCAGGTAGAACAGGTACCGGAGGTGTTGGATGGCGAGGTTGGGACGTCCGGGTATGTCGGATGCGCAGAAGCGGGAGCTGTGGGACCGCTGGAAAGCAGGCGAGTCGATCAGCGAGATATCCCGGGCACTGGGGCGCCCTCCGGGGTCGATCTTCACGATCCTCAAGTCCAACGGTGGGTACGTTCCGCCAATTCGGCGTCGGCGGTCCTGCCATCTGACGCTGGCAGAACGCGAGCAGATCTCGCGTGGTCTGGCCCGCGGTGACTCAATGCGCGAGATTGCCCGCACTCTGGGGCGAGCCGCTTCGACCGTCAGCCGGGAGATCGCGCGGAACAAGGGACCCCGGCGCTACCGGGCCGTTGATGCCGAGGACCGGGCCTGGGACCGCGCGCGACGCCCCAAACCATGCCTGCTGGCCGCGAACCAGCAACTGCGGGAACTGGTGGCAGAGAAACTGGCGCAGGACTGGGCTCCGGAGCAGATCGCCGGCCACCTGGCGAAGAGCTACTCGCCCGGCTCAGGGATGCGGATCAGCCACGAGACAATCTACAAGTCCCTGTTCATGCAGGCCCGCGGGGTGCTGGCCAAGGCACTGCAGCAGCACTTGCGATCGGGCCGCCCGACCAGGCGAGACATTCACAACACCGTTTCCGGGCAATGGCGTTCACAGATCAAGGATGCCGTCTCCATCCGGGAGAGACCTGCCGAGGCCGACAGCCGCTCGGTGCCGGGGCATTGGGAGGGCGACCTCCTCATGGGCCGCGGCCTGACCCAGATCGCCACCGTTGTCGAACGCTCCACCCGCTATACGGTCCTGGTCCAGCTCAACGGCCGCGACGCAGCCACAGTCACCGCGCGACTGTCCGAGAAGATGTGCAGCCTGCCCACCGCACTGCGCAAGACCCTGACCTGGGACCGCGGAATGGAACTCGCCGGCCACAAGGACATCACCTCGGCTACCGGCCTTGACGTGTTCTTCGCCGACCCACGCAGCCCCTGGCAGCGCGGCACGAACGAGAACACCAATCGCCTGCTACGTCAGTACCTGCCCAAGGGCACAAGCATGGGTCACCTCACTCAGAAGATCTTGATGTCATCGCGCAGAAGCTGAACATGCGCCCTCGCAAGACCCTCGACTTCGACACACCTGCCGATAGGCTGACGGCCCTGTTGTGTTGATCGATTGAGTCCACCTCGGCTTTCTTTGCGGCTTGACATAGGAGCATCTCAATGCCCTGGCCGGCTGCGTGCACGTTGGCGGAGGTCTTGACGCTCTGGGCGTCCAGCACGCAGGCGCTCGGCTCGGCATCCCGGCCTTCGGCTTCACGCACCAGGCGCCGCAGCAGGCCGTTGAGCTGGTCGAAGATGCCGTCTTTCTGCCAGGCGGCGAAGTAGCCGTAGACCGTCTCCCAGGGTGCGAAGTCGTGCGGCAGATAGCGCCAGGGGATCCCGGTGCGGTCGACGTAGAGGATGGCGTCCATGATGCGGCGCAGGTCGTGCTCGGGTGGGCGTCCGATGTCCAGGCCCTTTCCTCTGCGCTCGGCCCGCCAGGCGGTGAGTGTGGTCCCGATCAACTCCCAGCGGGCATCGGAAAGGTCGCTGGGATACGGGCGGTGTCGCGTCATGTTTCGGTAGTACCGTCGGGCACGACGCACCCCCAGGGCGCAAACAGCGTCAACCGGGGGCGCTTTGGGATCAGACAGGAGCGACTCGACTCAAACGGACAGAGGTACGGAGTCTCCTGTCACACAACCCGCATTGACCACTCTCGCCTCAGCAGTCGCAGACCCGCCCATCCCCCGAAGCACCACCAAACAACCTCACCGGGATAAAACGCTCTTTAAGGGCGAATGGCCTGCCGGCGACCTGACGGCCGACGCACCGCCCGGTGCTCACCTCGGGCAGGCCCTCGCAAAGAACCTGGCCGCGGGCATGGTCCAGCGAGACCTCGGCGTCCGCGAGCTCGCCCGGCTGGCCCAGGCAAGCCACCCCACGGTCAAGGCAGTCCTGGACGGAACCCGGCTGCCCGCCTCCCACACAGTCCTCCTGCTCGAACTCGCGCTGGACCTTCCGCTGTACCCGTCGGGCCTTTTCGAGCAGCTCCGGCCCACGTCCGGCAACTGCCCGGGCAGCTGCAGCTTCCCCCCTCCCGGCTTCATGGACCTGGGGTGAGGGAACGTACTGCCTCCCGGAGCCACCGGCCGCCTGGGCACGTACAGGCGCCTCCACCCTCGGCTCCTCGGCCTGAGGGCCGACAGGGGCATCCCGCCACGGCCCCGGCCCCGGCCCCGGCCCCCGCTAGGGCCTGTTCTGAGTTCAGATCACTGATGGGTTGCTTCGGCTCCCGGGAGGCTTCCGGCTGCTGCAGGAACGATCTGTGACGCGTGGTGATGTGACTGATGCCTATGGGAGTTGATCGAGCCGCATCTGCCGTTGGGCGAACGTGGGCCGATCCCTGACCTGCGCAGCTACCTACTTCAATGCGGTGATGTGGAGGTTCCGTACGGGGAGCCCTGGCGCGACGGTCCGCGCCGGTACGGGTGCTGGTCGACGATCTACGACCGGTTCCGGGTTCGAGGGGATTGACCTTCACGGTTCGACATCGGGGCGGGGCGACGTCAGCTGGTTGAGGGGGACCCTGCCGTCCAGTACGTCCAACGGTGTGGTGACCACGGGCAGGCGCCGGACGATGTCGTCGTTCAGCAACTGCGTCTGCGCGAGCACCGCCGTTTGATCCCAGTAGATGCGCTCGCCCCGCACACGCGGGCCTCGGAAGTCCACGACGGCGATGACGGGTATACGGACCTGCTGCCCGGTGGGTGCCAATCCAGGCAGAATCCAGGGCACCTCGATGTCGTGGGTGAACGACACGATCATTTCGTCTACGAGGCTGTTGTCTCCCACCGTGCGGGATATCGAACGCACAGTGAAATCGTCCGGGTTCCGTCCGATGAACCAGCGTGCGTAGAAGTCCTTGACGCCGTCGTACCCACTACCGCCCATGGCGGTCGGCACATGGACGACGATGGGGTCGTCGTCCATCGTGGCCATCGTAGCCTCCACGTCCTGCGCCACGAACTCGCCGGCGGTGTGGGCTTCCCAGATACGCTCCATCGTTGCGCGATCAGCCATGCCCGCTCCTGACAGTAGGCGTCTCGGCTGTGCGGGTGTCTCGGGTCTCGGGATAGCCATACGCCGCTGCCCATTGCGCCACATCCCCTTCTTCTGGACGCGAGGAAGACACCGCAGATTCAGGATAGGCAGGTGTGGGTCCGCGGGCACTCTTTGGCGTTTACCGAGTTCGGATCACGAGTCTGGACGTTCTGCTGCCCTGGCTGGATCCGGGGCGGTAGACAGGCGGGATGGCTCGGGGTGATCTCACGGACGACGAGTGGGCGGTGATTGAGCCGTTGCTGCCGCTGGGCGAGCGCGGTTCGATTCCTGACCTGCGGCGACTGGTGAACGGCGTGATGTGGCGGTTCCGTACGGGCAGTCCGTGGCGGGACATGCCCCAGCAATACGGGTCCTGGTCCACCGTCTACGGGCGGTTCCACCTGTGGGCCGGTGCGGGGGTCTTCCAGGCGCTGATGGAAGCGGTGATCGCTGAGGCCGCCGCCCGGGGGCAGGCGGAGCTCGGGCTGGTGAGCGTGGACTCCACGTCTGCCCGGGCCCACCACCACGCCGCCGGGATGATGCTGGACCCGGAACTGCTGGAGACGCTGGAGAAGGCCGTCGCCGAGGAAAAGGGGCTGCTCCAAAGGGGCAAAACGCCTCGATAGTCGACCGGGACGAGGCGCCGGACGAGGCCCGTGAGGAGCGTCGGCGTCTGCGCCGGCGTCGCAAGGCCCGTCTCCGCGCTGCCAAACTGGGCCGTTCCCGTGGCGGGTTGACCAGCAAGGTGCACCTGTCGGCGGACCGCCGCTGCCGTCCGCTGTCCTTCGTCCTCACGCCCGGCCAGGCTGCCGACAGTCCCCGTTTCACCGCCGTTCTGGAACGCATCAAGGTGCGCGGGCCGGTGGGCCGCCCGCGCACCCGCCCCGGCGCGGTCGCCGCGGACAAGGCGTACTCGTCCCGCGCCAACCGCGCCTACCTGCGCCGACGCAAGATCCGGGCAGTGATCCCGAAGAAGACCGACCAGGCCGCCAACCGCAAGAAGCGTGGCTCACGTGGCGGACGCCCCGTCAGCCACGATGCGGCCTTGTATAAGGAGCGCAACACGGCCGAACGCTGCATCAACAAGATCAAGGAATGGCGCGGGCTCGCCACCCGCTACGACAAGACCCCGGCCAGCTACCTGGCCGGACTCCACTTACGCGGAGCCGTCATCTGGCTCCGCAGCCTCCAGCCCGTCTAAAGATCTGAACTCGGCACACGCCCTAGAAGGGTTCGGCGGCCCGCAGGAGATCCTGCGGAAGGTAGGGGGACTCGACGCGGACGGCCCAGCCACGGCGCCGGGCGTGGCAGGCCAGGGCGAGGATGTCCAGGTTCACGGAAGCGTCCGGATCGTCGGCGCGGTCGGCGACCTGGTAGTAGTCGCGGTGGGCTTCGAGCGCGTCGGCCAGAGCCAGGTTGAAGCTCTCCTCATCGCCCTCCACGAGCTGCGACAGCAGCACGGCCGGCGGCATGGCGAAGCCCCAGTCCTTCGCCTTCTCGGCCTGCTGCAACGCCCGCTGCACGGCCGGCTCGGGATCAACGCCCTTCAGGTAGGCGTGGAGGGCTTCGCGGTACGCGCTGAAGGCGGAACCGTCCGGGCCGGCGAAGGCGGGGCCGGTGAGGACCAGCGGGGCGAGGTCCTCGCGTGCGCCGGTGATGAGGGCGAAGGCAGTGGCCCTCTGCCAGTTCCCGGCGCCGGCCTCCTCGTCCCGCTCGGCCGGGTAGCGCAGCGTGCGGCCGTCGATGGTCACCTCGGCCTCGGTGCCCGGTTCCGCGAGGGCGATGCGGAACAGGGCAGACCCCGTCTGGGAGGCCAGCCGAAGGTTTGCGAGCTGCGCGTCCGTGACGCCGCCGGGGTTCCCCGCGCGCCACTTGAACAGGCGCTCCTGATCGCCCATGACGTTGCCCAGTTGCCAGACAGCGAGGGGTTCTTCGCCGACGGGCGTGAACGCGTCCTGGATGTGTTCCTCGTACATGGCCTCGATCCGCGGGTTCACCGTCCGCTCGCAG
>NZ_JBSFVU010000081.1:0-14052 GCF_053592475.1 Streptomyces sp. NPDC002671 | reverse complement strand
GCTACCTCGCCGGCCTCCATCTACGAGCCTCGGTGATCTGGATCAGCGACCTCCTGAAGGCAACTGGCTGATCACAACATCACACAGGCCCTAGGACGATCGCGCGGATCGCAGCTCATCTGGACGCTGGTCCCGGGTTGCAGGGCGTGTCCAGCTCGGATGACGTCGGCCTGGCCGGCCTTTAGCGGTTGCCGGCCAGGCGGTGAAGCGGTTGGCCAGCACCCTGCACCAAATCGGCGGCGGCTACGGCGGCCACTTCTGGTATGCGCACACCCGCGACACCGCCCACCTGGGCGGCACGACGAACGGTCCGCTGACCGTCCGCGGCTCGTGGATCCCCAACGGCACCTTCGACATCGCCGAGGTGTACGTGCACGTTCCGGACACCGGGGCGCAGTCGCAGCGGGCCCACTACGAGATCAGCGGGGCCGTCGGCGGTCCGTACGACCGGTACGTCGACCAGGACGGCAACAACAACAGGTGGGTCTCGCTGGGCGCCTTCAAGTTCAACGGCACGCCGAGCGTGAGCCTGTCGAACTACACGCCCACGGGCAGCGCGGACCGCGACATCGCCTTCGGTGCCGTGGCCTTCCAGTCGGTGCAGGGCACGTTCGTGCACCGCACCCTGACGGCGGCCTCGGTCTTCGACCCCAACCAGGAGCTCAACTCCAACTGGCCGGTCAGCCAGCTCAACACGCCCATCCGGTCGATGAAGGACCTCTACAACTGGGGGACCGAGCTGTCGCACGGCACGGATGGCGGCCCGCTGTGGGACGGCAGCGCGAGCAATGAGGTGTCCGCCAGCGGTCTGACGTCGTGGCCCAAGTGCATGACCGAAGCCAACAAGGACGAGTGCACGGCTCCCAAGACCTACGACGCGGGCGAACAGTGGTACCACGACATCAAAGAGCGATGTCGACGTGACGTTCGTGAAGGACGACACGGGACACATCATCCCGGGCAGCCAGAGCGCGAGCTACGACGTGCGGGTCGGCAACGCCCACCTGCCCGTCTTCGTCCCCCAGCTGATCAAGGCGATCTCGTCGGACTACGGCATCGCCGCCCCCGACCTGACGTACGCGACCCCCGACGCACTGGAGTACGGACGGACCAAGCGCCTCGCCCGCCTCACACGTAGAACACGTTGTTACTGTCCCGGGGCTCGTCTTCGGTAGCTGCTCGACCTGATCAGGTTTCGTCGCCCTTCTCACCGCCCATAGCGGGCAGTGTGCTGGAGCAGGTGGCGCGGCCGAACGTGCCCGTGGCGGTGGCGCTTTGGATGTGCTGTCCGCGGATGGCGAGTGTGCAGCGGGCGGTGCCGCCGTGTTCGCCGAGGACGATGCTGATGGTCGGGTCCTGTCCGAGGGGGACGTCGACAGTCTTGTGCCAGGGCAGGTGGGCGCCCTGGGCGACGGTGGCCTTCCCGGTCTCGCTGTAGGCCTGGTATGTGAGGTCGGCGGTGCCGGTGCCGGTCACTTCGTAGGTGACGGCGGCGGTGGGGACATGATGCTGCTTCGGCTTGCCGTCGCCGCCGTCGGTGCCGAGGACGCCGTAGAGGATCAGTGCGGCGCAGGCCGTGAGTGCGGCACCGGCGACGTACAGGGCGGCGCGGCCGGGGCGTCGGGTGCTGGCTGCTGTGCCGCCCGGCCCGCCTGAAGTCTCCGGCGTTTCCGCGGCGGCTGGCATCCCCAGTTTTCCCTTGTGCATGAACTTTTCCTTTGTCTCAGGTGACCCGGAAGCGCGCGGGCCGTGAATCGATAAGTCGAAGCATTTTTGTCCGGCACTCCCGCACCAAAACCGGGCCCTTATACATGACGTCGGAGAGTTTTTTCCAGCGGCCAGACAAACCGGGCGCTGATTTTTAGACATCGCCGAAATGCCAGGATTGCGAACTCGCTTGACGTGGCCTCATCTGGGTGATTAGAACCGCGGCGCCGCTGCGTCTGACCAGCCCTTGAGGTCGGTCGGAAGTTTTTCGGGCGGCATGTTTATGACGTCTGAGAGATGGAGAGGGTTGCAGTGAGACGCAGATTGGGCACGCTTGTCGCGTGCCTTGTGGTGTCCGCGGTGGCGAGTACCGCGTTGCCGCAAGCCGCTTATGCGACAACCAATTCCGGGCATGGCGGAAAGGGAATTGTCGACACCGTCAAGGGGTGGTTCGGCGATGGCCGCCATGTCGGCGGTCACCGGCTCGTCAAGCCGCTGTCCCATGACGAACTGGATGTGGCCGACCGGCAGAAGCTGCCGAGGGGCAAGGCGGAGCCGCAGGCGAAGCGGATCAGGGAGCTGAAGGGCAGGCGCACGTCGACCGCCCGTTTCTGGCAGTTGTCCGACGGCCGTGTGCAGGCGGAGCTGTCGGCGGTGCCGACCGTGTACCGCTCGGGCTCCGGCCGGAGGGCAACCTGGAAGCCGATCGACACCGCCGTCCACGCCACGGACACGAAGGGCGACGCGAAGGGCTTCGACTTCGCCAACACGACCAATGAGGGGTGGAGTTGGTTCGGTTCGGACGCGGACCACCTGGTGCGCTTCCAGTCGCCGGACGGTCATAGCGTCACCCTCGGTCTGGAGGGCGCGACCGGTGCGCTGAAGCCGGTAGTGAAGGGCTCGAAGGTCACGTACAAGGACGCGGTCAACGGCGCGGACCTGGAGTACGGGGTGGGCCGCGGCCGGGTGAAGGAGAACATCACCCTCGCCGAACGCCCGCACGGCCCCTTGAAGTTCACATTCACGCTGGACACGGACGGGCTCACGCCGAGGGCCCGCAAGGACGGCTCGGTCGCGCTGTACGGCGAGTTGCCGCACACCCCGGTGATGGTGATCCCGGCGCCGTTCATGACAGACGCGAAGAAGGCGGACAAGTCTGTCTTCGGCGAGACATACAGCAGGAAGGTCACGCAGAGGCTCACGAAGGAGGGCAGGTCCTGGAAGCTGACGGTGACTCCGGATGCGAAGTGGCTGGCGTCGAAGGAGCGCCGGTACCCGGTGGTGATCGACCCGACGATCACGATCGCGCCGTCGCCGTCGGACTCGCAGGATGCGATGGTCCTGTCGGATCAGCCGTCGGTGAACTTCAACTCCGACTGGCGGCTGTCGGTGGGCCGGACGAACACGGGTATCGCCCGTTCGCTGATCAAGTTCCCGCTGTCGGAGATCCCGGCGAACACGAAGATCGACTCGGCGCGGCTGGAGATGTACTACGACCAGTCGCACACCACGGCCGGCACGAATGTCCTGGTCGATGTGCACCGGGCCACCGGCCCCTGGGACGAGTCGCAGGCGAACTGGACCAACACCAGTTCGCTGGTGGGTGAGGAGTCCGGCACCACGGTGCAGGTGGACGACGGGGACGCGGACACGACGGCGGCGACCGGTTCGTGGCCGGCGTCGAACTCGTCGCTGACGCAGTACGGGGTCGGCGGCGACTACCACTACAACAAGGACACGGTGGCCGGGGACACCTACACCTGGCAGCCGAGGCTCCCGGAGAGTTCCACCTACCGGGTGGACGTGCACTACGTGGCGGCCTCCGACCGGGTCACTGCCGCGCCGTACACGGTGACCGGCACGAACGGCTCCACCACCTACACGGTGGACCAGACGTCCGGTACGCAGGGGGTTTGGACGTCCCTGAACAGCGGCAACCAGATCCAGTTCTCCAAGGGCACCGCGGGCAAGGTGGTCCTGGGGGACGGTCCGGTGACCGGGTCGACGGTGGCCATCGCGGATGCGGTGCGCTGGGTGAACCCGGCGCAGCTGACCCGTACCAAGGGTGACTACAACACGTGGGACCGGTTCCCGGTCACCGACACCGTGCAGCAGTGGGTGAACGGTACAGCGCCCAACTACGGTTTCGTGCTCAAGGCGGATGACGAGTCGGCCAACGGCCCGCTGGGCGGGCCGCTTTATGAGGCGGGGGACGGCTACTACGGCGGCGAGACCTCCACGATCCCGCGGCTGACGGTCACCTACGGCAAGGTCGGCACCACCCTCGACTCGCCGACGGTGATCCACTCCACGGGTCCGGAACTGTCGTGGAAGGCGTACTCGAACACCACCGGGGATTCGGGTCTGGACATTGTCGAGTACCAGCTGCACCGCTCCACGCAGCAGGCGTTCACGCCGTCGGCGGCAACCCTGGTGGCGCCGATCGACAAGTTGGCGACCGCCTACACGGACACCACCGCAACTCCGACCCCGGACTCTTCCTCGGCGGAGATCGGCCGGTCGTACTACTACCAGCTCGCGGTGAAGACGAAGAGCGGGGAACTGCTGGGCTCCCCGACCCGCATCGTGGGCATTCCCAAGGCGGGCCGCACCATGCGGCTGCTCCAGGGCACGGACGAGGTGACGGACTCCACGCTGTCGTCCACGCAGCCGGCCACCAACCAGGACGCCATGACGTCCTGGGGGGTTGGCCAGCACTGGCTGGAGGTCGGCAACAACTCCTCCACCTGGGGCACGACCCGCGCCGCGATGAAGTTCGACACCAGCGCAATTCCGACCACGGCCACGGTGCTGGAGTCGCGGCTGTTCATGTGGGGCGCGGAGACCGACACCGACACCAACGGCGCGATCTACGAACTCCACGGCCTGACGAAGGACTTCGCTGAAACCTCAGCAACCTGGAACAACGCCACCTCGACAACGGCGTGGACCAAGCCGGGCGGCGACTTCTCCTCCACCGTCTCCGACACCGTTCCGCAGGTCTCCGAGGTCGGCCGCCACTGGTGGGACGCGACGTCCCTGACCCAGGGCTGGACCCGCACCCCGTCCTCCAACCACGGCGCACTCGTCAAGCTGGCGGACGAGACCTCCAGCGGCCCGCAGGAACGCACGGTCTTCCTGTCCTCGGAAGCCGACGACTACCAGCTCGGCCCGCTGCTGCGCGTGATCTACGTCGACTCCACCACGGACGACACCTACTACGCGCCGACCACCCCGGCCCGTATGACCCCGAACTCCACGTACACGGTGGACTTCACGGTCACCAACACCACCTCCAGTGCGTGGGCGGCCGGTGAGCGGGTCCTGTCGTACACGTGGAAGCTGCCCGACGGCACGGACATGACGACGGGCGGCAACCAGCTGACCACCGCGATACCGGCCCTGGCCTCGGGTGCATCAGCGACGATCCACGCGCAGGTAAAGACCCCGATCAACTCCGACTCGGGCAGCAAGCGCACGAGTTACGTCCTGGGCTGGGACGTCAAGAAGGTCTCGGACGGCAGCTGGCTGTCGGCCGGCACCGCAGGCATCCCGCCGCTGAAGCAGAACGTGGCAGTCGAGGACCCGACCTCCAACGCGCTGGGCCTTGAGAAGTTCTACTCCTACACCGGCAAGAACACAGGCGCCGGCTCCACGCTGATGAACAACCTGGCCTCCGGCAACAGCGTCTGGTCCTACAACGCGTTCTCCAACCCCGGTCGCGGTCTGACGACGTTCGCCAGGTTCGCGTACAACTCCCTGGACACCGACAACCCGACGGGCGGCGCGGGCGCGGGCTGGTCGATGCAGGTGGGCGGGCCCATCCGGCTCGGTGCGGCACTGGACTTCCACCCCAACCCCAATCCGACCGAGATCCGTCTGCCCGACGGCGACGGCACCACGCACACCTTCACCAAGCAGGCCGACGGGTCGTGGAAGGCCCCCGCGGGCGTCCACTACCGCATCACGGCCAAGACCGGCCTGGACTGCACCCCGGACAAGGACCCGATACCCGACGCCTGGACCCTGCTACGCCCGGACGGCACGCGGTTCTTCTTCGGCTGCGACGGCTACCTGACATCGGTCGTCGACAAGAACGGCAACACGCAGACGTACACCTACGAGCTGCACAAGAATCAGGGCAAGGCGGCGAAGTTCCTCGCCTACGTCACCGACCCGGCGGGCCGACAGTCCCTCACTCTCGACTACTACAAGAGGGGCGACGCGTCGTACGACTACATCGACGCCACGGGCGCCAAGGGCACCGGCAGCAACCTGACCAACCCGGACATCTACGACCACGTGAAGTCCATGACGGACATCTCGGGCCGCAAGATCTCCATCTACTACACCGACAAGGGCCTGCTCGGGCAGTTCACCGACGGCGACGGCTCCACCCAGCCGAAGAACTTCAAGTTCACCTACGACGCCATCCAGGGCAACAAGAACGTCAAGCTGGTCAAGGTCACAGACCCACGCGGCCACGCGACCCAGCTGTCCTACTACGCCCCGCAGACGGGCGACGATCCGAAGTACCACTGGTGGACGAAGACAATCACCGACCGCCTGAACGGTGACACCGGATTCGCGTACGCGGCGGACACCGCGAACACCAAGTTCACCGACACCACGGTCACCGACGCCGAGACCCACGCCACGAAGTACGTGACGGACGACTTCGGCCGCCCGGTCCAGACAACCAACGCCAAATCCCAGACGACGAAAATGAGCTGGGACGCCGACAACAACGTCACCTACCTCGAGGAGGACAACGGCGCCAAGACCGCGTACTGCTACGACCAGAAGACGGGCTACCCGCTCTGGCAGCGCGACGCGGAGAACAACAAGGCGGGCGTACCGGACCAGACGACCACGTGCGTGCCCGACACTTCGAAGTGGCCGGCCAACGCTTCGAAGTACGAGTACCAGACCCGCGCGGATGGCTTCTCGGCGGACCTGTTCCGCAAGACGTCACCGGAGGGCCGGGCCTGGCAGTTCGGCTACGACAGCTTCGGCAACCTGAAGACGGTCACGGACCCCAAGGGCCTCGCGACGACGACGGTGGGGGACTACACCACGTCGTACGAGTACAACTCCTACGGCGAGCTGACCAAGGCCACCGACGCCAACAGCCATTCGACCGTGAACAGCGACTTCGATCCGAACGGCTACCCGAAGACGATCACGGACGCGCTGCAAAAGTCGACGTCGTACGTGTACGACGACCGCGGCCAGGTCACGTCCGTCACGGACGCGCTGGGCAAGACGACCACGCAGACGTACGACACCTTCGGGCGTCCGCTGGTCAACACCGTGCCCAAGGAGCAGGGCGTGGTGATCACCACCCCGGCACCGGTCTACGACGCCAACGACAACGTCACCAGGTCCACGGCACCCGACGGCGCGGTCTCCACGGCGGTGTACGACGACACGGACCAGGTCACGTCGGCGACGGCGCCGGCGAACAACCAGACCGACCCGCGCACCACGTCGTACACGTACGACAAGGTCGGCGACCTGAAGACGACGACCGAGCCCAAGGGCACGGCGACGACTTCGGACACGACCGACTACATCACGACGAACTCCTACGACGAGATCTACCGGCTCACCTCCGTGGTCAACGCGAAGGGCGACAAGGTCTCGTACGAGTACGACGACGTCGGCAACGTCACGAAGGTCATCGACCCGAAGAAGAACGCGACGACCGACACCACCGACTACACAACGAAGACGGACTACGACCTCGACCACCGCGTCACAGTGGTGACGGACGCGGCCGGCAAGACGTCGAAGAAGGGCTATGACAAGGACGGCCTGGTCACCTCGGCCACGGACGCCGAGAACAACACCACGCTCGTTACCTACGACGAGCGCGGCAAGACCACGCAGGTCCAGGTCCCGCACGACGGCACGTCGACCATCTCGTACCGCACGACGAAGTACGAGTACGACCAGGTCGGCAACACCACCAAGGTGATCACCCCGCGCGCGGTCGCGGCCGGCACGACCACCGCGTTCACGGCACGCACCGACTACGACGAGCTGAACCGCCCCATCAAGCAGTACCAGCCGTACGACCCGGCGGACTCCCGCTACAACAACGCCAACGTCTACACGCAGACGACGTACGACGAGGTCGGCCGGGTGTCGAAGACGTCGCTGCCACCGTCGGAGGGTGAGACGGTCCGCAACGACACCAAGTACAGCTACTTCGACAACGGCTGGGTGAGGTCGTCCACGGACCCGTGGGACATCGCCACGACCTACGAGTACAACGACCTGGGCCAGCAGACCAAGCGGACCCTGACCTCGGCGGGCGGCTCCTCGGACCGCACGATGACCTGGTCCTACTACCCCGACGGCTCACTGAAGTCCCGCGCGGACGACGGCGTCCCCGCCGGCAAGTCGGTGGTGTTGGTCGACAACTCCGACACCCAGAACACCTCGAAGACGGGCACCTGGACGAAGGGAGACGCGACCAACCAGCAGGGCTACAACCACGAGACCCACGCGGCCGGCACCGGCACGGACGCCTTCACCTGGACCCTGAACATCCCGAAGGACGGCACGTACGCGGCGTACGTGAAGTTCCCGACTGTGACGGGCGCCGCGACGACGGCCAAGTACACGCTGACGTACGACGGCGGCACGGTCGACAAGACGATCGACCAGAGCGCGACCGCGAACCAGGGCACCTGGGTCTCGCTGGGCTCGTACGCCTTCAAGCAGGGCAACGCCGCCAAGCTCCAGCTGTTCCAGAACAGCGGCGGAGTGGTGGCCGCGGACGCGGTGAAGCTGGTCCGTGACACGACCGGAGACCCGGCCGACACGGAGAAGGACAACTTCGCCTACTCCTACGACCTCAACGGCAACCTGACCCAGATCGACGACACGTCGTCGACGGCGAAGATCGACTCGTACGCGATCACCTACACCGGCCTCAACCAGGTCCAGAAGGTCACCGAGAACCTGGCGGGGACGGAGAAGAAGGCCACGTCGTACACGTACGACGCAAACGGCAAGCCGGACACGATCACGCACCCCGACCAGTTCTCCAAGTACACGTATGATCTGCGCGACTTGGTGAAAACGGTCTCGGTGGGCAAGTCCGCCACGGACGCCTCGCCGAAGGTCACGTCGTACACGTACACCGACCGAGGTCAGCAACTCCAGGAGACCAAGGCCAACGGCAACACGGTCGACTACACGTACTACCTCGACGCGGCGCTGAAGACGTCGACGGAGAAGAAGCCCAACGGCACCCTCGTCTCCTCGCACACCTATGCCTACGACGCCAACGGCAACAAGTCGCAGGACGTGGCGAAGAAGATGAACGCCGACAACCACACGGCGTACCTCGACTCCACCACCAACTACACCTACGACCCGGCCAACCGCCTGAAGCAGTCGACCAAGACGGGCAACGGCGCGGGCACGGAGACGTACGTCCACGACGACAACGCGAACGTCATCAGCCAGACGGTCGGCAGCACGACCACTACGTTCGACTACGACCGCAACCGCCTGCTGACCGCCACCGCCGGCGGTTCCACCGCCAGGTACAACTACGACCCGTTCGGCCGCCAAGAGTCGGTGACACAGGCGTCCGACGGAAAGATCATCTCCCGCAACGTCTACGACGGCTTCGACCACGTAGTGGAGTCCCAGAAGGCGGACTCGACGGGCGCGCTGAAGTCGACGACGTACACCTTCGACCCGCTCGACCGCACCACCTCGCAGACCGCCAACGGCAAGACGACGGACTACGAGTACCTGGGCCTCTCCTCCAAGGTCTTGGACGAGAAGGTCGCCGGCACCCTCACCAAGTCCTACCAGTACAGCCCGTGGGGCGAACGCCTGTCGCAGATCAAGTACAACTCCGACGGCACGACGGAAGACGGCTACTACGGCTACAACAGCCACTCCGACGTCGAAACCCTTACGGACAAGAACGGCGACACGAAGGCCACATACGGCTACACCGCCTACGGCTCCGACGACAAGTCCGAGTTCACCGGCATCGACAAACCGGACACCGCCGACCCGACCAAGGAGGCGTACAACCCGTACCGCTTCAACGCCAAGCGGTGGGACGCCCAGTCGGGGACGTACGACATGGGGTTCCGCGACTACGACCCGGGGCTTAACCGGTTCACGAGCCGGGACATGTACACCGGTGCCCTTGCCGACATGAACCTCGGCGCCGACCCGTACACCGGCAACCGGTACGCCTTCGCTGGCGGCAACCCGTCCAGCTTCATCGAGCTCGACGGTCACCGGTTGGTAGGCGAAGACGGATTCTCCGGATCCGCGGAAGAGATAGAGGCCCATGAAAGGTCCCTCGCGGCGGCTGCCGCGAAGGCCAATCCCGACGGCCTGAAGCTGTTGACTGATCCAGCCGAAGTTCCTGAGGGCTTGGATGTCATGCCGGAAGGTATGCGTCTAGCTGGTGGAGAGCAGCAGTATCAGAAAGCCTTGGAAATCCTCCACGCGGAGTACGAGAAGAAGTTCTTTAATTATTCCAACTATACTGCCATTGCATCTCGGGTGAATGTCCGAGTCGGTGGCAACGGGCTGTCGAGAACTGTTGTGTTCTTGAGTTCCAAGGCGCAACCGAAGCAATTGCAAGGCATGCTGGACGAACTCGAGGACAACGGGATCGTTGTCATCCAGGCCGCACCGGGTACCGGAAGGTCGGGTAAAGGACACGCCGAAGGGGCGGCAGCCGCACTACGAAACAGCCCTGAACTTCAGGAGGAGTGGCTGGGCGGGCGGATCACTCGAGTGTACAGCGCCCTTTCTGCCATCAAAGTTTGCTCCGAGAAATGCGGAGAGGATCTCACCGAGTTCATAGGTGAAGAGGGTGTGAACATATCCGAGGATGACAGCGGGCTGCTTGAGGGCGGCATCTACACCACGGAGAAGCGGCTGGAAAACGGAAAATTCTATGGAACGCCCAGGGTGTTCGAACAGGCGATGAATGCCATGGAGCAGGGCAGGCTTGGCTTCCTGGATGGCTTGGAAGCCGCTGGGGGAGAAATGCCCGAGGAGTAGATGCGGCAAAGTCGCGGTGAGTGACTTCGTGCGGCCCGTAGGCATGTTCAATCATACTTACGGGCCGCATCGCACCCGCGGAAGTTTTGCAGTACTCAAAAGGCAACGGGTAGCCCTTAATTGTAGCTAGACTGCTATACTCGGGGGATGGATATCGATTCCATCTTCGCTGACTTTGATGCGCACTCCCGGTCAGAGCACGGGCGAGGAGCTACGGAGATCCTGAACCTTCTACGAGAAATCACATCTTCCGACCCGGACGTGTCCCAAGAAGCCCTTGAGGGTCTTTGTGATCACCGAGTGCTGAATCAGGGGACTGTCTTCCCGGAGACCTTGGTAGCTGTGCCCTATATGGCACGGCTAGCAGCAGCCTCTGTACCACGTGCCCCCGAGTTGCTATATCTACTTGGAGCCATAGCAGAAACCGACAGTGAGGTAGATATCCCCAAGGGGGCGGCCCGCGCCGCTGTAGTTGACCAACTCCCTATCCTGGTACCCCTGTTGGAAAATAAAGATTCCCGCGTCAGGCAATTCGCGGTGTGGGCCGTGGCCCAGTGCAGAGTGCCTGACATGGTTTTCGATGAGTTGCTCGCACGCTGGAGAGTCGAACACGAACCAGCTGTGCGTGCAGACCTCCTGTTCGGGTGTGTTCTACTCGACCCTGCCCGGACGAAACCGATGGCTGAAGAAGCCATCAATACCAACGAGGCCGATCAAGTCCGTATCGCTGCGCTCATCGTTGGCCTCGATGCCGGGCTCCTCTGGACAGAGGGTGCGACTGATATCATGTTGTCTCTGCTTCCTGCTGAGGAGCGCATCGGGCAAACCCCATGGCTAGCAGCCCCGATCACCGAAGTCGCTGAGCGCCTGCAACAACACGGCGAGGTTGACGCTGCTACCGAATTGCTGGTTGCGGCGATGCGCATGGAAGGGCTACAGAATAGAGCCGCATGCAGTGAGGCACGAAGGGCGGCCCAATTTCTGGGAGACAAGGATCCGAAGGCTCGTGCACACCTAGTGGCGGGGCTCATTCATCTTTTGGATGATCCGGTGGAAAGTCGTCGTGTGACGCGAACCATCAACAAGTGGCGAACTCCCGCAGAGGCTATCGTCCCAGCTCTAGTAGAACTGGCTGGTGATGTGGACGAACGAGTAGCGGGACACGCCTTGAGGATCTTGACTGCCTTCGTGAACCGTTCGTAGGGCTCAGGGGGAATCAACACGCTGGTTTGACCTCGATTCGTCAGCGGTGAGCGGTCGCTGATCTACTCGACTGATTGCCCGTTACGTCCCCTCGTCTTTTGGGGCGGGCTGTCGCATGTCGCTGCGGGAGCGCCAGGTTCCACCGGCCCGGACCTGCGGTTTCCTCCTGGTTGGGGATTCGGGGCCGGCCGTCAGGTGGCGGCCGGGAGCGTGGAGAGCCGCTGCCAGGCCTGGACGAACGTGTCCGCCCGGGGCCAGGTGCGCTCGATTCGCAGCCAGCGGCGGTGGGCATGGGCTGCGAGGCGGGCGGGCAGGCGGTAGAGCCTGCCGGACTGCTGGTCAGCGGCGCGGCGGGCGGCTGCGCGGGTTCGGTGCTGCGGGCCTCGCCGAGGCCGGGGGCGCGGCCGTCGCGCCGGCCACGATCGGCGGCAGGGCCGTCTTCGGCGGCACCTTACGCGAGATCAACGCGGGCGCCCTGGTCCACTACGACGACCTGAACCGCGAGTTTCCCACCGGCCTGTTCGACCAGGAGGTGCTCGCCCAGCTCGCATTCAACGTGTGGGTGTCGGTGCCGCCAACCGGCGGGGCGACCACGGTGTGGCGCCACCGCTGGGAGCCCACCGACGAGCAGCACCGCCAAGCGTACGGCTACCGGCCCGAGGCCGTCGCGCACTGCCAGCACGTCGACCTGACACCGCACACCGGCGACGCGCTGCTGTTCAACCCCGCGAACTTCCACGCGGTCGAGCCGAACCCAACCGGGCGCCGGATCGCCTTCGCGTTCTTCCTCGGCCTGACCACCACCGGCCAGCTCATCGCCTGGTCGTGACCACCTCATCGCAGGAGCAACACTGTGCACCAGCTCACCTACGGCGACATCAAGGCCGCCAACGACCGGATCGCCGGACGCATCCGACCCGTCACCCTGGCCCCGCTCGACCCGGGCGCGATCCGCACCGCCCACCGCGACCCCCTTGACGACCGGCCCGAGCAGCCCTGTGAGGTGTGGCTGGCCATGGAGTTCATGCAGCACACCGGCTCGTTCAAGGCCCGCGGCGCGCAGAACTTCATCCAGGCCCACCGCGACGCGAACACCCTCCCCGACGCCGGGGTGACTATCGCCTCGGGCGGTAACGCCGGGCTGGCGTGCGCCTGGGCCGCCCAGCAGCAGGGCGTACGGGCCACGGTCTTCCTCCCCGAGACCGCGCCGGCGGTGAAGGTGGCCAAGCTCCGCGGCTACGGCGCCGACGTCCGCCTGATCGGCTCCGAGTACGCCGAAGCCCTTGCAGCCTGCGAGGAGTTCGCGAGCACGACCGGCGCCCTGGCGAGCCACGCCTACGACCACCCGCTCATCGCGGCCGGGGCCGGCACCCTGCTGGAGGAAATCCGCCACCACATCCCCGGTCTGGACACCGTGGTGGTCGCGGTCGGCGGCGGCCTGTTCGCCGGGGTGGCCACCGCCGCCCAGCACCACGGCGTCCGCGTCGTGGCGGTCGAGCCGGAGAACTGCCGCGCGCTCAACGCCGCCCTCCAGTCCGGCGCCGTTATCGATGTCACCGTGGATTCGATTGCCGCTGACTCCCTCGGCGCACGCCGCACCTCCCAGATGGCCCTGCACGCCGCCCGGCAGGATCGAGTGCACTCCGTACTCGTGCCGGACGCCGAGATCATCCGCGCCCGGCAGGCATTGTGGGACCACCGCAAGGTGGCGGTCGAGTACGGTGCCGCGGCAGCTCTGGCCGCGCTCACGTCACCGGACCAGCACGTCTTTGACCGGGACCTCCCGTTCCGGCCCGCCGTAGCGAGCCGAAGCTTCCGGCCTGGCGGTGGCGAGAAGGTCTGCGTGGTGCTGTGCGGAGCGAATACGGACCCGTCCGACCTGGTGAATCGGCCCACCGCACAGTGATGAGGCCGCAGGGGGCAGCCGCCCGGCTGCCCCCCTCGCCGCGTTCGGGCCTTCCAGTAGCAGCGGCCGAGGGCCGTCACACACTGAGGCTTTTCCAACCTGCTGCGTCAGCTTGGCAGTTGGGCTGACGAACTGGTGAAGCCCCTGGTAGATGGGTTGTTCGACCAAGAAGAACCATC
>NZ_JBSFVU010000080.1:0-14078 GCF_053592475.1 Streptomyces sp. NPDC002671 | reverse complement strand
GGCCCGCGGCGAGCGCGGCCAGTGCGTCCGGCCGCCGGTCCCGGCCGAACCCCGCGACCCGCGGGCCTCGGGTCTCGAAGCCGGTGATCAGCGCGTGCGGGAGGTAGTCGGTGCGAACGGCCGGGGGCCAGCCCAGTGTCCGGTACGCGAGAGCGGCGAGGGCGATAGGGATGAGCGGGAGGAGGGTGCTTGGGGAGGCTGCGGGGCCGTGCAGGGTGGTGTGCCTGGTCAGGAGGTCGGCCAGCGCGGCGTCGAAGGCTTCCCGGTCCTCGGCGGTCAGGGCGCGCAGCGTGCGCAGCGCCGCGCTGTCCGGCTGGTCCAGGAGCGGCTCGCCGGTCTCCTGGGCGCGGGTTCGGATGCGGTCCAGGGCCGCGTCGATGGCGGTGAGTTTGGCCTGGGCGCTCGGCGGGTACTCCTCGTCGTTGCCGGTGTCGTCCAGGACCACGGCCGTCAATCCGGTGGCGAGCTCGCCGATGGGCGTTCCCTGTGCGTTCTCGGCGAACTTCTGCCGGGCGAAGTGGAAGGCCTCGCCGTGCCGCTTGGCTTTGTCCCTGAGGACCGTCAGGCAAAGCGCATCGATCCATTCCCCGGGCGTGACGCTCTCCTCGGGGGCATCTTCACCCGGGTCGTAGCTCATGCCGAAGTTCACGTACTCCAGGAAGACCTGGAAGCTGCAGTGCGGGTGGTAGGCGGCGTAGGCGACGGCGCCGGCCGCTGCTTCGGATGCGTCTTTGAGGGCGGCCTTGGCCTCCGGGGTGTCGAGGTCGGGTGTCGCGACGGAGAGGGCGCCCAGGTAGTCGAGGAACTCGTCTGCGATCGACTGCCATTCGTAGGTGGCCATCCGGCCGGCTCTCGACATGGACCGCACCTGGCCCCCGATGCGGTTCGTGAAGTCCTCGCGTGCTGCCGACACGACGGCCCCGCCCACCTGGTGACGCTCTATTCGCACTGTCCTGCTCCTTGATCGATCTCTGCGACGGCCAGCCTAGGTGCGGGATCTGACAGGCCAGCGGCTGCTGTGACCGGGGCCCTGGCCGGGCCACGTCGCGGGGTTTCGTGGCAGGTGCGTCAGCGGCGGTGCATGCCGTGCCGCCCCTGGGAGCCACGGCCGGGTGCGGCAGCGTTCGATCAGGCGACGGCGACCTTCGATGGACAGTGGCGCATTGCGGTGAACCATCCGTGTCAGCTGGCGTCGGGGCGCATCGCGGCCGCGGTGTCCGTGGCGACGGTGAGCGGGTCTGTGAGCGGTCGGCCGAGTAGTTGGGCGAGGTCGGGGCTGGTGGTGCTGAGGAACCCGTGGCGGACGCTGGTCGCGATCGAGGCGAGCATCGACGGCTGGAACGGCAGTAGCGTGTCGTCAGCGAGGAGTTGGGCCCGGTACTCCCCGAGCCCAATGGTCCGGTGCGCGACTCCGAGGGATTCGGCGATGCCGACGGCGGTGATCGGTTCGCCGACCAGGTCATAGGTCTTGCTGGCGTGCGCGGTCGGATTGCTGGCCACGACGGCTGCGGCCGCGGCCAGGTCCGCCCGCACCACAGCGGCGAGCGCTCCGTCGCCGAACGCCGATTCCACGCCGTCAGCGGTCCAGGTCAGGAGCGCCCCGAAGAGTTCGGCGTAGAGCCCGTTGCGCAGGACCGTCCACCCAAGTCCACTGGACTTGATCAGTTGCTCGGTGGCCCGATGGGCGAGGGCGAAGCCAAGGTGGTCACCGTCGCCAGCCAGGCTGGTATACACCACGTGGCTCACGCCATTGCGCACCGCAGCGTCCAGAGCTGCCTGGTGCCGGGTGATGACTCGGTCGTCCTCGGCGTACCCCGCCGAGACGAGGACCAGCGTAGAAACGCCGGTGAGGTCGAGGCTCGTGGGGTCGTCGAAGTCGAGTCGCCGCTGCCCTTCTGCGGGCGATCGAGTGCCGCTCAGGGCGGGCACGTGGCGCTCAGCCAACTCCTGGAGCGTGAGAGAGGCGAGCTGCCCGTTCGCGCCGGTCACCATGATCATTGTGGTTCTGTCTCCTACCGTGGTTCTCTTCAGTAACTACGGTGAGATCTTCAACCGGCCCAGGTCGACCCACAAGGAGGCAGTTTCGTGTCAGTGACGCACACCGAGGTAACCGCTGAACCCGCTGAACTCGAACCCTGCGGACAGCAGGACCACCCCGACTGCGGGATCCGCGACGTCCTCGACCGGGTCGGTGACAAGTGGTCGGTCCTCGTCATCGTCGAGCTCGCCAACGGCCCGCGGCGCTTCCGGCAACTTCAGCGCGCCATCGATGGGATCTCCCAGCGCATGCTGACCCTTACGGTGCGCCGGCTGGAGCGAGACGGCCTGGTCCTTCGGACCGTGTATCCGACCGTGCCGGCCCAGGTCGACTACCGGCTCTCCGAGACGGGCGCGAGCCTGACACACCTCGTCAAGGCACTTGCCGACTGGTCACTCGAACACCGGGCCCACATCGCCCGCGCTCGTGAGACCTACGACAGCGAGCACCCCGACAACGAGATCCGCTGATCAGCGAAACGTCATCAACCTCCTGACCGCAACACCTGTTGCGGGTCAGAACGTTGGTGACGTGAGTTGTTGGCAGATCAGCTGGTGAGCAAGTTGTGCCGTCGCGAGCAGGTCCTCGCGAGCCGTGGCGACGTTGGACCGCACTGACAATCCGTGCCAGACGGATTGGACGAACCCGGTCAGGACCGCTGCGTTGGTGCCCGCGGCTAGTTCCCCGTCCTGGATCGCTCGTTCGATGCGCACGAGGAGGGCCTGCTCGTTCGAGCTGTGCAGTTCGGCGATGTAGGCGCTGGTATCGAGCGTGCTCGTGCTGTCGGTCATCACGGCGCTGCTGATGAGACATCCGGGATGCGTGTCGCTTGGCTGGGTGAACTCGTGGACCGAGTCGGTGAGGATGCGTTCGATGACCGTCTGGATGTCCTTCTCGGCGACAGCCTGCTGGTAGATCTCGCGGTAACGCTCGGCGTAGGTCCGCACCGCTTCCTCGAACAGTCCGGCCTTGCTGCCGAAGGCGGCGTAGAGGCTGGAGGTGGAAAGCCCGAGGGCCGCGGTCAGGGTGCGGGTCGAAGTGCCGGAGTAGCCGCGTCGCCAGAAGAGGCGAGCGGCGTCAAGGACCGCACGGTCGCGGTCGAAGGCTCGTGGTCGTCCACGGTTGCGTTCGGTCACGCTTGCATTGTAGATCGTTCGCTCCATAATAGATTTATGGAGCGAACGATTCAGAAGAAGCTGTCGGTCGGCGGGGACAGCTGGGTCACGGTCGATGTGTACGGCGAGCCGGATGCCCCGAGCCTCGTCGTCGTTCCGGGCGTGATGAGTGATGCGCATACGTGGCGCCGTGTTGCGGGCACCATCGACGCCTGGCCCTCAGTGGTAGTCGTAAACCGTCGGGGACGTGCTTCCTCGGGGCCGTTGACCAACTCGTACTCACTGCAGACAGAGGTTGAGGACCTCGGCGTGGTCCTTGACGAGTTCGACAGCACGAGGGCTCTCTTCGGCTGGAGCTACGGCGGCTTGATCACCTTGCTGGCCGCCAACGATCACCCGATTCCCCAGGTGATCGCCTACGAGCCGGTGATGCAGCCATTCGGACGCCATGCACTGCCGGACCTGAAGATGGCAGAGGAGACTGCAGACTGGGATCGCTGCGTCGAGATCGTCAATCGGCAGATCTCCGGCTTCTCCGCTGCGCATGTCGAGGATCTTCGGGCCGATCATTACGGTTGGGCGATCCTGCGTCGCTTGAGTGGACCGCTGTACGCCGAACTCGGCGCGCTCAACGCGGCGCCGCCCCCGGATGTGATGGCGCGACAGGCAGATCAAGTCGACCTGATCATCGGCCAGTGCAACCGCGGAACAGCCCCCTACGGAACGTCGTTCGACAACGTGCGGCAGCACGTCGCTCACGCCGGAGTCCACGAACTCCCCGGCCAGGGCCACCTGGCCCACATTCAGGCGCCGGTAGAGCTTGGCCACCTGCTCAACAACCTCGCCGCCATCTGATGGGCACCCATGCCAACGCACCTCTCTCCATTGAGGGCCGCAGGCGACTCGTCGAGCGATGCGTATCACGTCCGATCGCCCACGTTGCTGCGGAGATGGGCATCTCCAGGGCATGCGCGTCCAAGTGGGTCAACCGGTACCGTCGTCATGGTGAGCTCGGCCTGCACGACCGGTCCTCCACACCCCACCGCCAACCCACAGCCACACCGGGCGAGGTAGTGGAGCGGATCGAGCAGATGCGCCGAAACCACAAGTGGTCCGCAGGACGCATCGCCTTCGAACTCAGCCAAATAGGGCACGCCGTGAGCCGTCGCACCGTCACCCGGCACCTCGCCCATCTCGGTCTGAGCAGGCGACGATTCATCGACCCCGACGGCCACACCACGCGGAAACCACGCACAATCACCCCTCGCCGGCCGGGACACATGGTGCACATCGACGTGAAGAAGGTCGGACGGATACCTGACGGCGGCGGATGGCGAGCCCACGGCCGAGACAGCGACCACTCCCGGGCAGTCAGCCGCAACAAGAAGAAAACCGGCCGTGGAGGGTACGTGTACCTGCACTCCGCGATCGACGGGCACACCCGCCTCGCCTACACCGAGCCCTTGCCGGATGAGAAAGCCTCAACGGCGATCGCGTTCCTGCACCGAGCCAGGGCGTGGTTTGCCGTACACGGCATCACCCGCATCGAACGGCTCGTCACCGACAATGGTGCCTGCTGCCGGGCCGACGCGTTCACCCGCGCCCTACTCGGCTCACGGCACCAACGGATCCGACCGTACACGCCCCGGCACAACGGGAAAGTGGAACGGTACAACCGGATTCTGGCAGAAGAGTTCCTGTACGCGCGCACCTGGACCTCCGAAACACAGCGAGCCCAGGCGCTGGCGGTTTGGAACATCCACTACAACCACCACCGGCCCCACACCGCTCTCGGTGGTCGACCGCCCGCAGCAACACTCGGGCAGACCGTCACCAACGTCCTGGCCTCATACACCTAGGCGCTCCACGGCAACGAACACGGCACACTGTTGCTTGGCCGCCCTGTACGCGGCGACGAAGGCCTCCTCGCCCGTCGCGTCCGGGATCAGGTCGGCGGGGCACGGTGTCGGCAGAGGCTGCATGGGACGCATCGTTTCAGGACCAGCGGGCCGCGGTGACGCCGACACGGAGTGCGTTCGGCCTTGGCACGGGGGTACAGCGGAGTTGTTCACCCCGGACCGGGAGATCCTCGAGCTGGTCAGGCTGCCTGCGCGACGTAGTACGGGGTGACGTCGCGGCGTTCGGCGGGACGGTTCGTGCGACGGGTGAGCCGTCGAGTCATGAGGGTGATGGCGGCCCACGTGATGAGGGATTCACTCATCTCGGGCAGACGTTCGTGGTCGCGGCAGTGCCGTCGGGCCCTCATGATCCACGACCAGGATCGCTCAACTGCCCAGCGGCGCGGAAGGACGACAAAGCCCTTGGCCTCGGGTGGGCGGCGCACGGTCTTGATGGTGATGTCGAGGTGAGCAATGCTCAATACCTAATAGCAGTGCACGGCGCCGGGTGACTCCTACTCAATACCCGGAGCTCTGACTCCTTTCCACAGGCAGAGGGCCCCGTCGCCGTGCACTCGGGCAGTACCGCCCCCGCCTCATCGAGGGCCTCGTCGCCAAGACCGGCCTCGGCCTCCAACCGCCGTAACTCCAGCAATTAGAGATCTCTTGCAGAGACTGAGTGATCGAGAAAAGCGAGGCCTGCCGTGCCGTGAGTGGATTCATGACTCATTCTCGAAGATCCCGCGGGGTAGGCCCCTGATGACTTCAGCCACTGCAGTAAGGGCCTGCCGGGCTTCGGCCGTGGTGGCAGCTGGTTGGCCAGTCATGTCTTCCAGGTTTCGATTGCTCTGAACCACCCCTGTCAGGAATCCGACCAAAGCATGACGTTGGCGCATAGTCCGGCAGTCGTCGAGGAGGGCGGCCACTCCGTCAAGGGATGAGTCGACCGAGACGAGTGTTGCCCAGGACTCGGGGACGACGAGATCGGCACGATGGGCCAGCAGTTGCCGTGCTGCTCGATCCACCGCGACGAAGTGCTGGTCCGGTGTCTGCTTCTGATGTTCGAACAGTTGCTCGGCTGCTGTCAGTAGGCGGGCAACCTCCTTCGCCGAGTGCCCATCCGCGTGGATCGCTCCCCCGTCAGGCAGTTCGAGAATGAAGCCCTTGTGCCGGTGTCGTTCAGCGACCCCTCGGACGGCAGCGCGAAGGGTGAGCCATATTCCTGGCCCGGCAGTGACCGCGATGATTGCATATTCTGGGAGGCTTCGGGCGCTATGCCCTACATCCTGCCGCAAAGGCTCCGCGCCAGCTTTGTGCAACTCCTCTTCGAGGGCTCCTTGGCCGGTTCCCGACGGGAGCCGAAGGTAAATCCTCTGGGGCTCGTCATTACGAGTTGGGAGAAAGTAGAAACCGTCAGCCTCCATGGTGATCTCTACCCATATGATACTGGACTCTTTTCGCGCAGCCACAGAAGCAAGTTAGCGGAGCCACGTTGCACGCCGCTACGTCGCGGGCTGAGCGTCTACGCTTGATCGCGGCGGGCGCGGGGGTGCATTGACGGAGAGCATGGTGAGCCGGTGTGACGTACGCGACCTGATCATCGACACGTTCAGCTGAGTCAAATACCGCCAGGACATGGCGGATCCCCGCAGGCCCGGCAGGATGCTTTGCCGGACCGCCCCCAGGTGGGCACGGGACGGGGATCTGCGGCGCTTGGCTGCCCACGAGATCGCTGCCGCGTACGACCACAACCAGGCCGGCCAGTTGCACGCCGTCACCCGCGCAACGAGTCGGCACTGGACCGGCGGGAGCTCGGCGACGCCGCGAAGCTGATCGACGCCGGGGGCTCGGCTACCTGCTCGGTGCCGGGCAGACCACTACCGTGCCGGGCGCCGAGCGCGTTGACGCGCTGGCCGTCGACGATTCCGAGTATCCGGAGGAGTCGAAGGTTGCCGCACGTCTCCAGAAGAATCTGAGCGCGTGGGCTGAGCGGGAGCTGCTGCCGATGGGGGATGCAGCAGGCCGAGCGGGTAGCCGTGCGCTGCGGCGACACCGTCTGCACGCTCGATCAGATCCGCGGCCGCCAACCGGATCCGCTCACGCCGAACCCGTTCCTCAGCCGTCAGGCCGCCGCCATAGGGTTACTGAGGTTTTCAGGGTGGGGTCGGTGGGTCGATAGCCAGGCCGGTGGCGGTGAGGCAGCCGTCGGTCAGGTGGGGTCGGAGTTGGATCCGTGGAGTCGGCGGTGATTGTACCAGTCGATCCACTAACGGTTCACATCGACTCCCTGTTCGGCGAGCCGGGCAAGAACGTCATCGACTGGGACCTGATCGAGTCCCAGTTCCGGCACCTGATGAAGGTCGCGGTCTCCGTACGCGAGGGCGCCATCTCCTCCTCAACCCTGCTGAAGCGACTGCGGTCGGGCTCGCACAAGAACTCCACCTACACCGCGTTCCGCGAGGTCGGCCGCGTGATCCGCACAGTGCAGCTGCTTCGCTACCTCTCGGACGCGCCACTGCGTCGCCGGGTGACCGCGGCGACGAACAAGGTCGAGTCGTTCAACCGGTTCTCCCAATGGGTCGGCTTCGGCAACCAGGGCGTCCTCGCCGACAACGACCCCATCGAGCAGGAGAAGGCGATGAAGTTCAACGCCCTGCTCACCAACGCCGTCATCTTCCACAACGCCCTGGACATCGCAGAGATCATCCGCCAGCTCCTGGAGGAGGGATGGGAGATCGACCCGGAGGACCTGGCCCACATCTCGCCGTACCTGACCGAACACATCAAACGGTTCGGCGAGTACTCCACCCACGAACTCGGCATCCAGTCCGAGGCGTACGACCCCAAGCTCGACGTCGACTTCACCCAGCTCCGCGACCAGGACCTGACCGCCGCCGGACTCGGCCAGGCAGCCTGAACCAGCAGGGGGCTCGCTCTTGGTGGCGTCCCTTCAGCGGCGCGGGACGCTGACGACGCGTTCCCTGCCCAGGATCGGGGCGTCCTCGCATCCTTCGGGGGTGACGAGGTAGGGGCCGACCCACTTGCGGGAGTAGCCCGTCGGGTCGTCGTGGTCGGGGTAGGTGCGGCCGTACGAACCGTTTGTGGAATTGTCCAGGCGCGGTATCACCACGTCGTGCTCCACACGTAGCCGATGCCCCAGACCACCAATACGGCGACGATCGTCGTCCCAGCGATCAGCCAGGCGTGCCTGCGGCGGGGGCGTCCAGGTGCGAAAGACCTTGGCTCTGCGGCTGAGAAGCCCGCCAGGAGGGCGGAGAGGGCCGCCGTGACGGCGGTCACGGGCAGGACGCCCTGGAGGATGGCGCCGATCGTATTGCCCGTATTCAGCAAGGGCATGGCCTGCACCGCTTGGAGCGCCAGGCCGATGCCGCCTGTGGCGACCAGCCAACGTCCGGCGGTGTTCCGCGCGAGCAGCCGCACGACGCCGATGGCGTAGACGACCGCCAGGGCGCCGAAGAGCGTCATCTGCACCGTCCGCGAGCCGCTGGTCATGTTTGTCGCGACGGGGATAGCCGAAGCCGTGAGAAGGCACGCCAACGCCGTCCCGGCGGTCGCTGTTGTGGCCGCGGAACGTCGCGGAGGGAGTCCGGGAATCGTACCCGGGCCGTCGGATGGCGGCACGGACTCGGGTGTGGCGTGGTCGAGTTGTCGCAGCGCCCGGGCGAGGTCGACGGCGTTCGGATACCGCTTGTCGGGGTCTTTGCGCAGCAGGGCCAGCAGGAGGTCGTCCCAGACGGGCGGGATGCCGGTGGAGACCGAACTGGGTTTGGGCGGTTCCTGGGTGAGGTGAGCCGAGAGGTATCCCATGGTGTCGGGGCCCTCGAACGGCAGTCGGCCCGTGATCAGCTCGAAGAGGAGGCAGCCCAGGGCGTACAGGTCGCTGCGCGGTTCCGGGAAGCCACGTGCTTGTTCGGGCGCCATGTAGGGGGGTGTGCCCACGATGAAGCCAGTCCGGGTGAGGCGGTCCGTGGTCGCATAGGGGTCGGCCGCCCTCGCGATACCGAAGTCGAGGACCTTCACGACACCGGAGGAAGTGATGAGGATGTTGGAGGGCTTGATGTCGCGGTGCAGGATTCCGGCGCCGTGGGCGTCGGCGAGTGCGTCACATATCTGTGCGGCCCAACCGGCTGCGTCCGGCAGGCCGACGGCGCCCCCGCGCAGGACCTCGTCCAGGCCCTCGCCTCGGACCAGTTCCATCACCAGGAACGGGGCCCTGTCGTCCTCGGGACCGGTCTCGCCGAGGTCGTGGACGGTCACGATGTTGGGATGCTGCAAGCGGGCGGTGATTTCTGCCTCGCGCCGGAACCTGGCGCGCGCCTCGTCACCGCGACTTCCGCCACCGGCGAGCAGGGAGATCACCTTGACAGCAACGGGGCGGCCCAGCCTCTCGTCTCGCGCTTCCCACACCTGCCCCATACCGCCCTTGCCGAGCTCCCGCACCAACCGGTAACGGCCCCCGAGCAACTGGTCTCGCGCCACCAGGCATCCCCTCCTCTTTCCGACATGCGCGTCCTTCCCGCCGGCGAACCGGCACGACAGGGATCGCGACGCGACCGCGAAGGCGACAACCCGAACACCCCGAAACTGCCGAGCCGCAGGGGTGTTCGCCGGGACGGCCACCCGAATCCGGATCAGTTTTCCATCCCGGGCGCATCCTCCGCCACGGAACAGGGGCCTGCCTGTTGGGGTTTCAGCGGCGTAACCCGACTTCCAGTCTCTGGTGAATGATGTCGGCAAACGAACGAATGACGACAGGCGCCGCGCGCGTCCACGGGTCGCCGTAGTAACTGCCGCTAAAACAACGGATATCGCTGAGCTGGGACGATGCCGCTCGGAGTGCAGCGTCGGCCGGGTCGCTCGTACCGGCGGAGACCTCACCGGGCGCCGGGCGTCCCCGTAGCCGCTGACGGCAGGGCCAGCAGCTTGCATTGCGGCGTGTCTTGAGGAGTGGCCGGGTCGTTCACCATGTAATGCGGTAAGCCGTCGATACGACAGAGGCTGCCGTGTGCGACTGCTTGTGGTGGGGGTTCTCGGTGGCGACCCGTGTGTTCGCGGATGACGAGTTGGCGCGGCTGCGCGGTTTTCCGGAGATCAACAAGGAAGAGCTGATCCGGTTCCTCACGCTGACGCTGGCGGATGTGGGGTTCATCGATCCGGGCCGCGGCCGTAGTCCGAAGGACCGGCTGGGGCTGGCGGTCCAGCTGTGCACCCTGCCGTGGCTCGGGTTCTTCCCCGACGACGTGGCCTCGGCGCCCCCGGCGGCGGTGGCACGGCTGTCCGAGCACTTGCAGATCCCCGTGGGCGAACTGCGGTTCTACGGCGAGCGGAAGCAGACCCGCACCGGGCACCTGCGCGAGGTGACCCGATACCTGAACTGGAAGCCGGCGAAGACCCTGGAGCTGAAGGAACTGGACGAGTTCCTGCTCGCCCGCGCGATGGAACACGACTCCCCCTCCCTACTGTTCCGCCTGGCCTGCGAACACCTGGCGTCCTCGCGGGTGGTGCGGCCTGGGGTGGTGAAGCTGCTGGAGCGTGTGGCCAAGGCGCGTGCGGAGGCCGGGCAGGAGACCTACCAGCGGGTGCGGCATCTGCTGACGCCGAAGCTGATGGGTGAGCTCGACGGGCTGCTGGCCGTGGACTCCTCGATCGGGACGACGCGGTTGAACTGGCTGTCCAAGGGCGCGACCGGGGACTCGGCGAACGCGGTGAAGGCCGAGCTGGACAAGCTGGGCTTCCTGCGCGGCATGGACGCCCACACCCTGGACCTGACCGGCTTGCCCGCGGAGCGGCGCCGGTTCCTGGCAACGGTCGGGAGAAGGCTGACCGCGCAGTCGCTGGACCGGCGCGAGCCGCAGCGCCGTCACCCGATCCTCTTGACGGTGCTCTCGCAGTCGGCCGCCGATGTGGTGGACGAGGTCATCAGCCTGTTCGACCAGGCCGTCTCCGCGCGGGAGAGCCGGGCGCGGCACAAGATGCGCGACGAACTGGCCGCCCGCGCCGCGGCCGGGGAGGGACGGCAAGCCCTGCTGGATGAGATCCTGCCGGTCCTGGTCGACACCGGGATCGAGGACGAGATAGTCGGCGGATTGCTGCGCAACACCATCGGCATGGAGCGGCGGCGCGCCGCGCTCGCGCAGGCCACTGGCAGGCTTCCGCGCGACAACGGGCATCTGGCGATGCTCGATAACTCCTATTCCTACCTGCGGCAGTTCACCCCGGACGTGCTGAAGGCCATCGAGTTCACCGGCGGCACGGGCTCCGAGGCGCTCATGGAGGCCGTGGCGATCCTGAAGAAGCTGAACGCGGACGGAGCCCGGAAGGTCCCGGACGGTGCGCCGACGGACTTCGTGCCCGCCAAGTGGGCCGGCTACCTGGAGCAGGCCGTCCGGGACCGGGACGTCACGGCCTATCGGCACTTCTGGGAGCTGACGGTGCTGCTGGGCCTGCGCGACGGGCTTCGCAGCGGCGATGTGTATGTGCCGTCCTCGCGCCGGTACGCCGATCCGGCCTCGTATCTGTTCACGCCCGCGCAGTGGGAGGGGCAGCGGGAGCAGTTCTGCCAGCTGGTCGGCAAGCCCACCGACGCACGGGTCGCGCTGGACGCGTGCATGGAGGAGCTCGCGGCCGCGATGACAGATCTGGAGAAAGTGCTGGGCAACCGGAAGGCGGGTACCGGTGAGGTGCGGCTGTCGCCGGACGGCGAGCTGATCATCCCGCCGCTGTCGGCCGAGGACATCCCAGCCGAGGCTGCCGCGCTGAAGGACGAGCTGGTTGAGGTGCTGCCGCTGGCTCCGATCGCCTCGCTGCTGGTGGAACTGGACCGCCGCACCGGCTTTTTGGACTGCTTCACGCATGCCGGCGGCAAGCAGACCCGTTCCCCGGAGCTGAAGCGGAACCTGCTGGCGGTGCTGATCGCGAACGCGACGAATCTGGGCCTGGTGCGGATGGCGGAGGCGTGCGGGATCTCGTATGACATTCTGGCGTGGACTCAGGAGTGGTGCATCCGCGAGGAGACCCTTGCGGCGGCGAACACCGCGGTCGTCAACTACCACCATCGGCTTCCGCTGACCCAGGCGTTCGGCGGCGGCACGCTGTCCTCCTCGGACGGGCAGCGGTTCCCGGTCAAGGGCAAGTCGACGACCGCGCGGGCGATGAAGAAGTACTTCGCCGGCCAGGGCCTGTCCACGTATACGCACGTCTCGGACCAGCACACGACATTCGGCACGAAGGTCATCGTGGTGACCCGACGGGAGGCGCACTACGTGCTGGACGAGATCATGGGCAACAAGACCGACCTGCCGATCACGGAACACGCGACCGATACGCACGGCGTGACCCTGGTGAACTTCGCGTTGTTCGACCTGGTGGGCATGCAGCTCTCGCCGCGTATCCGGGACCTGGGGAAGATCACCTTGTACCGGATGGACCCGCAGCGGGACGTCAACAGCCTCTGGCCGGTGGCGGGCCCGCTGCTCACCCAGAAGATCAACATAGGGCTGATCGAGGAGAACTGGGACGACTTGCTCCGCCTGGCGGGGTCGATCAAGTTCGGGCACGCCACCGCCTCGCTGATCGTCGGCAAGCTGTCCGCCTCGTCCCGGCAGAACACCCTGGCCGCGGCGCTGAAGGAGTACGGGGCGCTTCGCCGCACCGTCTACGCCGCCAGGTACCTGGCGGATGAGACCTACCGCAGGAAGATCGCCCGGCAGCTCAACAAGGGCGAGTCCCTGCACTCCCTGCGCCGCAGCCTGCTGTACGCGCACGAGGGCGCGATCCGCCACCGCCACCTGGCCGCTCAGACCGAGCAAGCGTGGTGCCTGACGCTGCTGACCAACTCGGTGGTGACCTGGACGACGGAGTACTACGGCCTGGCCGTCGCCCAGATGCGCGCCGAGGGCCGAGCAGTCGACGACGAACTCCTCGCGCATATCTCCCCGGCCCACAGCGAGAACGTGAACTTCTTCGGCACGATCAACGTCGAGGTCGACACCGAGCTCGCCAAGCTCGACCCGGCCGGTTACCGCCCGCTGCGGCCTCGCCGCCCGGACCAGGCCTGAGACGCTCACTGATCAACTCCGTCCGAAGCGACCAATGTCCTCACGCAGCAACGGCAAACAGGCAGGCAGTTCCGAGGACCCCTCCGACACCGGTTGAGGATCGGCGCTCGTACCCGGCGTAACCCCCTACGAGGGCCGACGGCCCGCGTTGTCCTCGAACAGTTCTCGGGTGCGGCGCAGTAGTGCTTGCCGCACGTCGTCCGGGGACAGCACTCGTAGCGGGGTGCCCAGGCTGAGCAGGTATTTGGCGAGCCCCTCCGCGTCGGGACCGCCGATTTCGGCGATGGTGTCCTCGGAGCCGTCCGAGTGGTGGGTGCCGACTGTAGGCGGGACCAGCCGCAGCGCCTGGTCCAGGGGCAGCGGGAGGTGGACCGTCACGTAGAGCGGGTACGCGCTGCTGGCGATACCTCGCGAGGCAAGAAGCGCCGGGTCGGGCGGGTCAACGAGTTCCACCACTTGCCCCGTTGGCTGCGCTTGCGTCACCCGGTCGGCCCGGAACGTCCGCCACTCGTCCCGCGCCACATCCCGGGCGACGAAGTACCAGCGGCGCCCGGTGTGCACGAGGCGGTACGGGTCGACATTCCGGACGGTGGCTTTTCCTTCCCGGTCTCGATACGACAGGCGAGTGCGCTCACCACGACGGCACACGGTGGCCAGTTCCAGCAGCATGCCCGGCGCGATCTGCGGCCCGTCGGGCCTGGGTGTGTGTGCACGAACGCCGCGTCCAACTCGCCCAGCCGGTCCGCGATCCGCGGAGGCAGGCCCTGGCGCAGTTTCAGCAGCGCGGACAGCGCGGCCTGGTCGCTGCCGAGGACGCCGCTGAGCGCGGCCTCGCGCAGGGCGACGGCCACAGCGAGTGCCTCCTCGTCGTCGAGGATCAGCGGCGGCACCCGGGTGCCGCCGCCCAGACGGCAACCACCCCACGGCCCCGGCACCGACTCGACCCCGA
>NZ_JBSFVU010000079.1:0-14356 GCF_053592475.1 Streptomyces sp. NPDC002671 | reverse complement strand
CCGCCCTGCCGACCGGCTGACCGGCTCACCGGCTGACCGGCTGACCGGCACGAGTTGAGCACCCAGTCCCGCACGCGGAAGCCGTTCGCGTGCGGGACACGCCGCCACCCGTTCCCGTTGTGGGGCCCTCGGCGGGCGGGTCACCAACTGCTCTTGGTCACCCCGGGGAGCTCGCCCGCGTGGGCCATCTCTCGTACGCGGATGCGGGACAGGCCGAAGGCGCGCAGGTGGCCGCGGGGGCGCCCGTCCACGGAGTCGCGGTTGCGCAGGCGGGTGGCGCTGGCGTCGCGGGGCTGCCGGCGAAGTTCCTTCTGGGCGGCGGCGCGCTCGTCGTCGGATGCCCAGGGCGACGAGATGATCGCCTTCAGCGCGGCGCGGCCCGCGGCGTAGCGGGCCACGACGAGCCGCCGCCGTTCATTCTTCGCGATCTTGCTCTTCTTCGCCATCAGACCTTCCCTCCCCGGGCGCGGATGCGCGCCACCGCGGCCTCGATGCCGATCGTGTCGGCCGTCTTGATGCCCTTGGCGGAGAGAGTGAGCCGGACGTGGCGGCCTTCACTCGGCAGCCAGTAGCGCTTGCTCTGGACGTTCGGGTCGAAGCGGCGCTTGCTGCGCCGGTGGGAGCGGGAGATGCGATGGCCGAAGCCGGGCTGTCGGCCGGTGAGTTGGCAGTGGGCGGACATGGCTGTTCCTCCTTGGGGGTGGATGCAGCAGCACATTAGCGCTTGATGAAAATGAAAACCAATCTCTTGCATGGTCCGTCCATGGCCCGTGTCGAGTGGGAGGACGGCAACACCTACCCGGTCATCGACGTCGAGATCTCCTCGGCAAGCCACCCCTTCTACACCGGCACCCAGCGGGTCCTGGACACCGCGGGGCGGTTCGAGCGCTTCGAGCGGCGGTACGCACGCGGACGGTGCAAGCAGTGATCAGGGGTCAGACGCGGCTGCCGGTGGCGATCGTCGACGGGTTGTACGCCGACGCCCGCCGGGCCGCCGTGGAGGAGATCCTGCGTACGGTCCCCGGCTCGGTCGCGCTGCACCACGACCTGACGTCCGCCGTCGACGGCTCGGTGCACCGGACCGTGCGCGACGCCGACGGCCTGCTGGGCGACGGCGATGCCCCCCTGGTGAACAACTGCGCCTGCTGCGCGCTACGCGAGGACCTGGTCCCCGAACTGCTGCGGCTCGCGGACGACGGCGGCTACCGGCTGGCCCTCGTTAAGCTGTGGGACTCCGTCGAACCCCAGGCCATGGCCGGAGTCATCGCCGCCGCCGGTGCTCCACTGGCGCTGACCGGGGTCGCCACCGTGGTCGACCCCGCACTCGTACTGCCGTGCCTGTCCAACGGCGACGACCTGGCCGAGGTGGGCCTCGCCGCGGCCCCGACCGACCAGCGCACCGTCTCCGACACCTTCGCCCGGCAGCTGGAGTACCCCACGGTGATCGCACCTGCCGAGGAGGATGCGTGCGGGGCGGGCGGCGAGGCCGCCGATGACACCGACCACGCGCTGCTCGCCCAGCTCACACCCGGCGCACGAAAGGTGCGCGTGGAGGGCGACGGCGCCCTGGGAGCAACTCTGTTGGCGGGCTTCGACGTGGCAGCTGCCGCCGCCCGGGTGCATCCCGCGTGCGCGCTGCTGCCGCAGGAGTGCGACGAGCACGGCGTGAGCACCTTCGTCTGGCGGCGCGAACGCCCCTTCCACTCGCAGCGCCTACTCCTCCTCTCGGGGACGTGGTCGCCGTTGAGCTCCCGCACCCAGCCCGGGGCCTGTTGGGCGCGTTCCAGGTCGAACAGCCTGGTGCCCAGTACGTCGCTCACCTTCACGCGGCCGTGGACGGCAGGGACGACGCGTGCGGCCGGCAAGCTCGGGCCGCAGCACAAGACTCCGGCGGCTGATCAAACACTTGGCCTGTCCTCGGAGGAGAGATCATCATGTGGGGATGTCTGACAACCAATCCTCTGCAGCACCGGCTGTGGTGCGGCTCTCTCGGTACACGAAGACGGAGCAGGAAGAGATCCTCGGCGACGGTGATGATCCCTTCGGTGTTGCCGCGGCCGGTTTGACCTGGCTGCCCAAAAAGGAACACTTTGGTATCAGACACGGCGACCGGCTTGTGGCACACGCCGGCCTGCTACGACTGCCTGTTGCGATCGGCGACGTCGAGACAGAGGTGGTGGGCGTCGGTGGAGTGGCTGTCGCACCCGACATGCAAGGCCAGGGGTTGGCTCGGCTCGTGGTCACAGCGGCACTTGACCACGCTCGCACGATGGGTCCTCAGCACGCGCTCCTGTTCTGCCGACCTCCTCTCGTGCCGCTGTACCAGCGCCTCGGATGGCACCCGCTCGACACAGAGGTACTTGTCGAACAACCCGAAAACCGCCTGGTGACCATGCCGCTGCGGACCATGGTGACGCCCCTGCGCGCCAACGTGTGCTGGCCTTCAGTGCCAGTGCGTCTGTTCTCCCTCCCGATGTGATGGGCTCCTCCCGCGAGCGCTGTCCGGCGTGGCGACAAAGAACCCACCCCTGCCGCACCGGTGGCTGTTCTCACTGACATTTTTCGGCTCTGTGATTCGCCCCCGTCCAGCGGCCCGACGGGACCGTCGAGCAGCACGCGCTCGGGGCATGGGTCAACAACGCGCGCGCCAGGCGCGCCACACTCAACCCCGACCAGATCGCACAGCTGGAGCCGCTCGGGGTGAGCTGGCAGAGCCCGAGGAGCATGCTCCTGGTCCTCAGTTAGGGGCGCTGAGCCAGGCAGGTCAGGGCGGGTGAGCACGGCAGCGGAGTTCGTGAGATGCCGGATCGGCGTCAGCCCCGCCGCCACGGCCTGCTCGTGGGCCTGGCGGAACCGCTGCGCCTGCATGTCGATCGACGGGTGACCGGGTTCGCCGGCGCACGCCAGGTGCGACCACACGGCCATCATCTCGACACGCCCGTCGGCCTGCATCTTGGCGGCCTCCTCCCCCAGCGTCGGCCACAGCTCCGACGGGCAGGCCCGGGCGTGTGGCGAGATGAAAGCGGATCACAACGGCGGCCGACTCCGGGCTGTCCGTCCAGTCCTTGCCGAGTTTGACCTGTAGCCCGTCCTGGCCTTCCGTAAGGCCAGGCACGGTGACCTGCGGTTTCTCCGCTTGTCGTCAGATCCGCCGTGGAATGGACACTCCGGCCTGAGGTGCCCACTTGTCCTTCAGCCGCCCAGTGGAACGTGCGTCAGGTTGCCGGAAGAGGATGCTCGGCCGACCTGTCGGACTCGTCGTTGAGGCGGATGCTTCGGTCGCGGGTGTTGTAGTGGAAGACGATCAGCCCCAGGCCGGTGAGGGAGGTGAACCAGGTGAGTTGGAGTGTGAGATGGGTGGTCGGGGTGGTGGAGGAGAAGCCGCCGGCTGTTGCCGCCTGCATCGCTCCGTAGATGGGCAGTGCGGACACGAAGTGGTTGTTCGCCGCGTGGTTCGCGATGGGGTTCTGGAGTCCGACGTCTGTGATGCTGATCATGAGGATGAGGAACATGCCTTCGAGTTCGCCGCGGACCAAAGTGGCGAGGAGTACACCGAGCGCGCCGTAGGTCACTGCTGCGAGGAAGATGCTCAAGGCCAGTACGGGCGGCCGTTGCTGGTGCCAGAAGAGGGTCATGGCGGTGGTGGCGTAGCCGGAGATGACCGCGGAGATCGTGATGAGCACGCAGATCTTGGCGGTCACCAGGTAGGTCCGGGGGTATCCGGCGAGGGCGAGTCTGCGGTCGAATGCGCTGGTCCTGAAGGTGACGGAGAACATCATGAAGCCCACGATCTGGGTGACCGCGTTGAGTGCGCCGGAGATCTGGCTGAGCTGGTTGCCGTGCGCCCACAGCGTTTCGCCCGAGGCGCGGAGCACGTATGGGACTCGTTGCGCGGGGATGATCAGGAAGCTGACGGTGAGCCAGGTGGGCAGGTACAGGGCGACGAGCCACAGGGCGAGACGGTTGCGGGCGTGTTCGATCAGCGCCATGCGGGTCGCTGTCACGAAGTACATCTAGTGGCCTCGGGGTGTGTGGGTGCCCGGTTGGAGCACCCCGGATTCGAGTCGGTGCAGTGCGTCCAGGCGGTCCGCGTCGTGGGCGAGATGGGAGATCACCAGCACCGAACGGCCCCGGCGACGCAGCTCCTGTGCCAGGTCCCAGAAACGGAGGTAGGTGTCCCAGTCGAAGCCCTGGTAGGGCTCGTCCAGCAGTAGCAGGCCAGGGTCGTGCATCAGCGCGATGGTGAGGTTGAGCTTCTGCTGGGTGCCGCCGCTGAGCGTGCTGACGCGTTCGTCCCGGTACTGGGCGAAGTTCAGCGTGTCGAGAAGTTGCTCGGCCAGGCGCAGGTCGGGAAGCTTGTAGGCGACCTGGAAGTACCGCAGATGCTGGTCCACGGTGAACGCGTCGTTCAGTACGGCCTGTTGCGGGCAGTAGCCCAGCCTGCCCGTGTGCGTGGCCGTGCCGCCAGTCGGTGTCAGTTCCCCGGACAGGATGCGCAGCAAGGTGGTCTTGCCTGCGCCGTTCTCGCCGACGACACCGGCCAGCACGCCTTCGGGCACGCCGAACGTGACGCCGCGCAGCACCTGCCGTTTGCCGTAGGCGTGCCGCAGGTCCTTCACGTGCAAGGACATGCGGCTCCCTGGTGGTTGACGGACGAGGCGAGCTCCGCGAGCCGGCCGGGATGCGGGATTCCGGTGAGCGTCGCCCGCGCGGTGTCGAGGTACTCCTGCGCCCGCTGAGCCGCCAGTGCCACGGCGCCGGTGCGGGTGATGATGTCGAGGACCTCTCGATGCGCGGTTGCGGGGTCGACGTCGTCTCGGAAGGCTCCCGTCAGCCGGTGGCGGCCGGCCTCGTCTGCCGTCTCGTAGGCGAGCAGCACCGGCAGGGTCGGGTGCCGGTTGGCGACGTCGCTCAGCGCGGGCTTGCCGGTCTGCTGTTCCTGCGCGGTGTACGGCAGCAGGTCGTCGCGGATCTGGAACGCCATGCCGAGCAGTTCCCCGTACCGGCCAAGGGATGCGGCCTGCTGCGGCGTTGCTCCACCGAGGAGTGCTCCTGCCTGGCAGGCGGCGCTGATCAGCGCGGCCGTCTTGCCGCGGATCACCTCCAGCGCCGTGGGCACACCGCAGGTCAGGTCCTCGCGGATCTCTGTTTCCCGCAGCATGGCGCGGCACATGTGCCGCATCCCGTCGACCACCAGGTGTACGGCGTCGAGGACGCGATCGGCGGGGCCGCCTCGTCCTGGGTCCTGGGAGTCACGTCGGCACCGCCTGGATGGCAGGGCTGGCCTACGGATTGCGCCGCGATGGCGTGGAACTGGGCGAAGTCGACCTGATCGTCGGGACGTCGGCCGGCGCGATCGTCGCAGCGCTACTTGCCACCGGCCAGGACCCGGGGCGGCTCGCGACGTCGGCCCGCCAGCCAGCTCACCGGCTCAAGGTGGACCCCAGGCGGATGGGCGAGGTGTTCGCCGTACTCGGCGACCGCAGCCTGGAACCCGGCGAGGCCAGGCGTCGCGTCGGTCGGCTCGCGCTCGACAGCACCGACCTCCAGGCCGAGGAGGCGCTGATCTCGGGGCGCGCCGCCTTGATCGGTGCGGACGCGTGGCCGGAGCGGCGCCTGCTGATCACCGCCGTGGACGCAACCACCGGTGAGCCCGTGGTGTGGGACCGCGACAGCGGCGTGCCGCTGGTGCACGCGGTGGCAGCGAGTAGCGCCTTCCCCGGGGCCGCGCCGCCCGTTGCCATCGACGGCCGGCGGTACATGGACGGTGCGCTGCGTGCGGGCCCCAACGCCGATCTCGCCGTTGGAGCACGCACGCTGGTCGTGGTCGAGCCGATGGCCCACCTGTTTCCCCGGGAGCCACTCACCCAGCAGCTGGCGGCCGTGGGGGCAGGCACCGTGGTCATCATCGGCCCCGATCCGGCCTCGGTGCGCGCTTTCGGCTCGGACATGGGCGACCTCGCAGCCTGGGAACCGGCCTACCAAGCGGGTCTTCGCCAGGCAGGCGACGTCGACGCGCAACTCCCCTCCATGTGGACGGCAGCAGCCGACGCGGGCCGACCGCTGATCAAGTCGGTGATGTGTGGGCGCTGGCAGCCCACCGGATGGGTCGCCGCGTAGGCCGACCCCTCCGGCAGCACAGGCGCAGGTCCCCGGTGATCACAGAGCGTCGCAACTCGATGATCACCAAGACCTGTGCCTGTCTTACTTCCGGGGTAGCCCCACCACGCCTATCTGCGCCACCTCTAAGTGAGGGCCGCGGCGGCGAGGATCCGCTCTTTCGCGGCGTCGCCGCCTGCATCGGCAACGTACTTCTGGCCGCTCTCCTGAGCGATCTTCTGCTCCTCGGCCTCGCTGGACGGTTGCGGGGCCTGCGGTGTCTCGCTGGTCTGCAGCCTTTGAGCGGAGACGAACGATCGCTGCTTGGCCAGGGCAGTTTAGTACTTGGCGCCCAGCGGCAGGTCGATGGGTTTGCTGGAGCGCAGAGCGTCTCTTATGCGTCGTGGGTGTTCTCCCATCTCGCTAACGAGGAAGATCACCCCATCAGAGCTAGAACATGCGAGCTATGCCCAATGCCACGGTTTGCATAGGAATCTCACAGATTCAGTCAACTATGCGGCGCCCGCAAGCAATTCGGACGTGGCTGCATCTCGTCCCCGCCTCATTCGTGCCTCACACAGCCCCAGAAGCCGTATCCCCCTGGTCAGGGCTGCCACAGGACCCCGCCTTGCGTCCAAGGGCGGGAGAGGAGGAGTGCGTGACCGCCATCGACGGCCTTGAGCGGCGCAACTGACAGTCAGGATCAGCCACCAGGAACCGGGCGCAAACCATCCTCACTTACCAAAAGACCGCGTATAGCATCTACAGGGGCCGCGTCTCCGACTCGGGCTTCGAGAACCTGCTGAGGTTCCGGGATTGGCTGGTGAGCGTCCCTCTGCCGCCGCGGAGCCGCCGGAACCGGTCGGTGATCCGCTTCCGGCAGGACGGAAGTGCCAATGCGGTTCTGGGGGCGATGACGCAGTTCCTGCTGTTCGGTGTCGGGCCGCGCTGGGTCTCCGAGCAGGTCGCCATGTCCTTGGCCAAGCCGAAGTTCCTCCGGCTCTTGCCCGATGGGGCCGCAGGCGAGGGCGGTGGCGCCAGGGTCGTCACCGAGCGGACCTTGAAGTTCGCCACGACCGACTCGGGAGTCGAGTACTTCACACCGGAGCAAGTCGAGTTGATGATCCGGATGGCCCGGAATGCCCGTTACCGCTTCCTGATGGTGCTGATGCGGGCCACCGGCCTGCGGATCGGCGAGACGCTGGCCTGCGGCGGGCCGATGTGCATTTCTTGGCGGACTCGCGCCAGCTGGGCTGCCACGAAGTGGGACGGTCCTCCAGACGCTCAAATGTGTCCCAGGAAGCCTGCGGAGCGTCGTAGATCCACCTCGGCAGCCGTTGTTCGAAGGTGATGCGTCGTCTGGGCCAACTGCCCGGCCTGATCGGCAACTCCGTCACTCCGAGCCGTAGTACAGCCGGAGGAACTCCTCCATCGCCGCGTCGACGCCGGCGCGGTCACCGGTGGCGAGCAGGTCGAGCAACAGACCGCGGACGGTGGCAAGCCCCAGCCTGGCGCGGCTGCGGGCCGTGGCAGGATCCGTCCCTGCGGCCATCTCGGCGCCCGCTAGCGGCTCCAGCCAGTCCGTCACGAGCCCTTCGAGGACCGGGACGGCCTCGGGGCGGCCCCGTAGTGCGTGCCCGCAGATCTCGAAGAAGAGCCGCTCCTGACCGGCCAGCCCGGGGTCCGTCAACTGCTGCCACAGTCGCCGCGCGACATCGGCGGGTGAGAGTCCGGGCTCCAGCCGGAGCCGGGACAGCAGATCGCGCTGGCGCCGCTCCGACGTCCTGACGATCTCGACAAGCAACTGTTCCTTGGAGCCGAAGTAATGGATCAGCATGCGGTGACTGACGCCGATCGCAGCGCCCAGGCGGCGCAGGCTCAGGTCAGCGATGCCGTGTGCTGTGACGTGGTCGACGGCGGCGTCCACCAGTCGGGCGCGCCGGTCCCCGTCCGTACCGTGCGCGGCCTCTGGTCGCACGTCATCCGCATCCACCACGTCGCGAGTGTACCAATTGGTACATGGAGCATGTACCGTGTGGTACGTGCAGTCTGTCACCGTGTCGATCGACGTACCGCAGACGCCCGAGCAGGTCTACGACTTCCTCGATGTCATGGCTCACCACGAGCGATTCACCGACCACTACTTGACCGACTGGCGCTACAGCGGCCCCAGTCGCGGCGTCGGATCGTGCGCCACGGTCACCGCCGCGCTGGCCGGCGCAAAGACCAGCGTCACGATCGAGGTCGTCGAAACCGAAGCACCGCGGCGCATTGTCGAACGCAACGTCAGTGCGGCTGGTGGGCGGCTGGCCCACGGCACCTACACCATCGAACCGCTGCGAACCGGTGGGACCCGCGTCTCGTTCATGTACGACTGGGTACGCGCCCCTCTCGCCGACCGCCTGCTGGCACCTGTGGTCCGGGCCACGATGCGGCGTGCCAACCGCACGGTCATGCGACGGCTGGCCACGGAGTTGGCCCGCCACGTCTCTCCAGCCGGCTTCTGACAGCGGTGCGTCTCGACTTTTTCCGCCCGCCCCAGGAACCGACCCTCGCGGCAGAACAGCCCAGGCACCCCGACGCGACTCCCCGAGTGGGAGCTTCGCCCACAACCGGGTCCACACGCCTGGTCCTTGGCGCGACAGGATACGTAGCCCAGAGAAACCCCGGCGGAAGCTGGGCGCAGATACCTCATGAGACATAGCTCAATCTGGACAATGACGGCTACCGCGGCCGGCTCGCCGTGCACGCGGACGGACGGGTACTGACGGGTACTACTGCCCTCCCGCCGGGGAACGGACATGACGGCCTCGTTCCCCGAGATCCGGGCGGCGGCCCTCGGGCAACTGCCGGCGGACACCGGCCTGGACGGCTGGTGGTGTGGGAGCGGGACCGGCTGGCGTTCGAACGCCTTCAGCACCGCCTCCCCCGGCGCGGGACGGCTGCGGTAGAGGCGGCGCGCCAATGGCCGGCGCACTTCGTGGCCTTCGACCTGCTTCACGTGGGCGCCGACCTGACGAGCCGCACGAGCGGCGACGCGGGGCGCTGGAGGAACTGTTCGCCGACCACGGCCGACGGCGCCGTTCACCTTGTGCCCGTCGACCACCGACCCGGCCACGGCGCAGCAGCGGCTGGGCTGGGCGGCGGTCGGCGTGGAGGGGCTGTGCTTCAAGCGGCTGGACGAGCCCTACCGCGGGGGTGTGCGGTCGTGGCGGAAGTACAGGTTGCGTTTCACCACCGAGCCGGTGATCGGCGCGGTCACCGGATCCCTCGCTGCGCCGCGGACGGTGCTGCTGGGCCGTTACGACACCGCAGGCCGTCTGCAGTACGTCGGCCGCAGCACCGCCCTGTCCGGGGCCGCTGGCCGTGCCCTGGCCGGCCGGCCAGCCCCGCCGGCGGGTGCGCACCCGTGGGAGGGGTGGACGTTTTCCACAGGCTGGGGAACGCAGGAAACTGTCGATGTCGTCCTGGTCCGGCCCGAGGTCGTGATGGAGCCATCACCCCCCTCGGAGGAACGTGACCGACCTCGGCCACCGCAGGAAAGACAGTCACCCGTCACGGTGTGCGGTGCAGGCGGCTTGACGCCTTGTGGTTCCGCAGCGGCGGCGCGGGCGAGCGCCGGATTACCGATGAGGCCCTTGTCTTCGGCAGGATGGGCGCATGACCGAGATCCGCACACCCCGCCTCCTCCTCCGTAGCTGGCACGACGACGACCTCACGCCGATGGCGGACATCAACGCGGACCCACGGGTCATGCACTGGATCGACGACGGCTCGGTGCGCGACCTGGAGCAAACGGCCGAGGACATCGAGCGGTGGGAGGAGGAGTGGGACGAGGAGGGCTTCGGACTCTTCGCCGTCGAGCTGCTGGCCTCGGGCGAACTGATCGGCTTCACGGGTCTGTCCGTGCCCGAGTTCCTGCCGGAGGTGATGCCCGCCGTGGCGATCAGCTGGCGGATCGGCTCACAGTTCTGGGGCCAGGGATACGCGTCCGAAGCCGCCCACGCCACACTGGAGTTCGCTCTCCAGGACCGCGGCCTGGACCGCGTCGTCAGCATCAACCGAGTGGGTGACAACGCCTCCGAGAACGTCATCCGCAAGCTCGGCATGGTGCCCGAGCGGGAGACCACACACCCGGTGTACGGCTACCCGCTGCGCGTTCACGCCATCGATCTCACCGAGTTCCAGGCGTGAAGTGGAAGGAGTCAACTGCCTTGCTTGGGGCTGAAGATGACCGCTCGCCGTCCGTGTCCGCCTGCGCCGGGGCCGGAGGAGTGCGCGGCCCGGTTCGACGACCTCTTCTTCAGCCTGGTGCAGACGATCACCTGTCTGGCAGGGGCGGAGCCGGTGGCGGGTGCGGGGATGCCGGGGGTGCAGCGGCTGCAGTTCTTCTTGCCCGAGTCTCCCTGGGAGGTCGAGCAGGTCAACGACACGGCGACCGCGCACGTGGGGAGGCAGTGGCTGGGCCGGTTGGGAAAGACGGACATCGGCATCGTCACGGTGACCACGATGTGGACCGACGGCCGCGTGTACTACCCGCTGCACGCGACTCCTTACACCCCCGCCCACCACTTCGCCCGCGGCCGGTCCGACCCGAGGCATTGTCAAATCCTGTGGATGGACTGGACAGCCCGATGACGGGTCGGTCAAGCGAGCGGCTTGCGGTATCGGACGTACTCGTTCCGCCGTCGGAAACCCACGCTCTCGTAAAGATCGTAGGACCGGTGCGGATTTGCCGTGCCCGTGTACAGCCTGGAGGTCGTTGCACCCTGCTCGCGAAGGCTTCGCAGCCCGTCCAACAACAGGGCCCGGCCAATTCCGAGGCGTCGCTGGTCCGTTCGGACACTCAGCTCTTCGACCTCGCCCACGGTGCGGTCCTGACGGCGGATGGAGCAGAGGGCCACGCCGAGCATGTCGTGCCCGTTCCAGGCAGCCCTCCAGCATGCCGGGTCGGCGGTGTCGACGAAGTCCTGGAAGGGCCATTTCTGAGTGAAACCGGTGTTCGCATACGAATCGACGACCGTCCTCCAGGCTGCACGGTAGTGGCTGGTCCCGATCGGCCCCGTCCGTATCCCGGCCGGCAGTTCGCTGCCCGGCTCGGGCAACTGCTGCAGATCGCCCAGCTCCAGCTCGACCAGGCTGAAGACACGTCGGTAGCCAGCTGCGAGCAGAAGTGCCGTGGCGTCCTGCTCGGAGGCCACGGCGTTCGCGCCAATCACTGCCGTCCGCACCGTTCCATGTTGTTCGACGAGCTGGCGGATCCGCTCTTCGGCCCAGCTCAGCATGGCTGAGCCGATGCCCTGGTGGCGATGCTCGGGCAAGAGGTAGCCGCGGTGCAGGTAGAGCCACGTATCGTCCCGCTCTTGCCACCACCGGATCGTCGCGTAGCCGACGACGCTCCCGTCGCACACCACCAGGATCTGGTTCTTGGACGGCTCCTCCAGCTTGGCAGTGGCTTCGGCGATCTCGGCCGCTGTCGGGAGCCCTTCCACAACCGAACGGGCGTCGACCCGGTCCCGTACGGCACACCCCAGCCGCACCGCGGCCATGGGGCCGTGGTCTTCGTCGCCGCGATACGGCCGGAACCCGAAACCGGCCGGGAGGTTCTGTCCTGGCGTGTCATCCGACATGATCGGATGATCTCGAAATTTGAGGCAGGCCCGCCACCCTATTCATGCCGCGGTCGTCTGCGGCCGTTCAACGAGCTTGCCGCGTTCGAAGCGGGCCCCGGCGCGGACGAGTGCAACGAGGTGGGGTGCGTTGACTGCCCGCCAGCAGGCCTGGGCGGATTCGACGAGCTTGAAGACCATGGCAAGGGCGGCGGCTGCGCTGCCGGCACCTCGGGTGACCTTGGTGCGCAGGTGAATCCAGTGCTCGGCGGGGAGGTCGTAGAACGCCAGCAGTTCGTTCACGTCGTCGGTAATCTTCTTTACAGCCTTGGGGAGCTTCGCTCCGTAGATCTTCTCGAACGCCGTGACGGCCTTGAGCGCCTGGTCGCGGTCCTCGGCGTTGTAGATCTTCTGCAGGGCCTTCTTCGTGCCGGGCTGTGCGGACTTGGACAGCGCCGTCGCCGACCGCGAGGACGGGAGCACGCATGCCCCGGCGTGCGCAGTCGCGCAACAAGTCGGCCCAGGAGTCGGCGGATTCTCGGTAGCCGTCGGCCATGGCGACCAGTTCTTTGGTGCCGTCTGTAGACGTAGTCGCTGCCCGACAAATCGCGCTCGCCGAACGCCTGGTGATCGGCCTGCCACTGGGCTGTCAGCCGCGTCGCGGTCGCCGGCGAGAGCCCGGCGGAGCTGCCCAGGAACTGCTCCAGTGCGGGCACGAAGTCGCCGGAGGACAGGCCGTGCAGGTAGAGCAGCGGCAGCACCTCGCTGATCTTCGGGGACTTGCGGCACCACGTCGGCAGGATCGCCGAGGAGAACCGCTTACGCTCGCCGGTAGCCTCATCGACGCGCTTGTCGTTCACCCGCGGGGACTTCACCTCGACCTCCCCGGCCGCGGTCGTGACCTCCCTCGCCTGGTAGTAGCCGTTGCAGACCACCAGACGGCGTCCGTGCTCGTCACGCTGATCGACCAACTCGGCTATATAGGCGTTGACTTCAGCCTCCAGGGCGGCGGCCAGCATCCGCCTCGCGCCCTCGCGGACGACGTCGTCGATCAGGGAGCCGGTCTCGGTCGGTCCATCGGCATTCACTACGCTCAGCGCGGGCGTACCTTCCCGGCCGATGGTGCAACGTCGGCCCACTCGATGACCAGAAGTCGATCACTCGGGAAGGTACGCCCTTCGCGTCCAACCCGAGGCCGATCCACAGGTCATGAACATTGCTCGAAACCGGATTCCCGGCCTCAAGGTTGAAGGCCTCGCGGGTGAGGATTCCGACGTTCTCGCCGTAGGTTTCGATAGCGAGCCGCTCCGATGCGCGGCGGTCGATGCGGCTGACCTTCCAGACGCAGGAGCGCGGCACCTCCTGCAGAACCACTGGCGAGTGGGTGCCGATCAGGGCTACGCCGTTGCGGTCGGTGAGTAGATCCGACAGGGCCCGGATGCAGGAGGCAAGCAGCGGCGGATGTAGATGGGCCTCGGGCTCGTCCAGCAGCGCCTGGCCGAGCGCGTCCGCTTCGTCCAGGAGTCCGCTCTCGACACCGTCCGAGGCCCCGCCGACATCGTCCTGTGCTTCAGCGCCAGCCACGCTCTCAGCAACGCCCGGCCACCGGAGCACACCGCCGCCGCACTGCACGTCCTCCGCCGCCTGGTGACGCCGGGCGGCCGTGTCCTTCTCGGCGGGGGCTTCTGGCAGCGTCCACCGACTCCGAGCGAGTTGTCGGCCATGTGACCCGAAGCCTCTGTCTTCGGCTGGTCAGGGTGATCTTTCCTGAAGTCCCTGATGGGCCTGGAGTGGTGGCTGTATCCCGTGGTGTGTGAGGTATGCGGATGGGGGCGGGCTGATCGCTGCGGGCGCAGTCTGCCGTCATGCCTCCAGAACCAGTTGCAGCAGCTCGCGCAAGCTCTCGCGCTGCTGCGTGGTGAGGCGGGCCAGGGGTTCGGCGGCGAAGGGCATGCGGGCGCGGAGGTCGGCGGCGACGGTGTGGCCGGCCGTGGTGGTGGCGACGTGCTTGACGCGGCGGTCGCCCGGGTCCGGGCTGCGCTCGACCAGGCCGCGGGACTCCAGCCGGTCGATGATCACGGTCACGTTGGATGGCTCCGCGTGCAACCGGTCGGCGATGCGGCGCGTCGGGGCCGGGTCTTCGGCGGCGAGTAGCGCCTTGGCCTGGAGCGGGGTCAGGTCGTGGGTTGCCGCGGCGGCCTCGGACTCCTGGGTGTAGCGGCGGTTGATGGCCGCGAAGAGGCCGACGATCACTCTGGTGAGCTCATCCGTTGCGGTGGACATGAGGCTCAGCCTACCGACGTGCTTGACAGGTGAAGCATCTCGGAACATAGTTATTATCAATATTAATTATGATCCATAAATAAGTTGGGTTACCGAGGATGAGCACCAAGACCGTCCTGATCACCGGCACCTCCTCCGGCATCGGCCTGGCCACCGCCGTCGCCGCCGCACGAAGCGGCTGGCACGTGATCGCCACCATGCGCGACACCGCCAAGGCGGGCCCGCTGCTGGCGGCGGCCGAGGCAGCCGGAGTCACCGTCGACGTCCGAACCCTGGACGTGACCGACCCGGCCTCGGTCGAGGCATGCCTGGCCGGCCTCGACCGGCTGGACGCGCTCGTCAACAACGCGGGCGCGGGCGCAGCG
>NZ_JBSFVU010000078.1:0-14455 GCF_053592475.1 Streptomyces sp. NPDC002671 | reverse complement strand
ATCCCCTACGGGGTCTACGATCTGGCGGCGAACACCGGCTGGGTCAACGTCGGCACCGATCACGACACCGCCGCTTTCGCGGTGGAATCGATCCGCCGCTGGTGGTCCGGCCAGGGACAGGCCGCCTACCCGCAGGCGACACGGCTGCTGATCACCGCCGACGCGGGCGGCTCCAACGGCTACCGGACCCGGGCCTCGAAACTCGAGCTCGCCCGCTTCGCCGCCGAAACAGGGCTGACGATCACTGTTTGTCACCTGCCTCCGGGCGACGAGCGGGTTGAACAGCAGCGACTGCTCGGTGCCGTCGTCGGGGCGGGCCAGGACGACGCCGCCCAGGACGCAGGCCGCCGCCGAAGAGGCTGTTGTGTGCGGCGTCGAAGCGGGCGACGGCGTGGGCGTGGAGGGCGTCGTCGTCAGCGGTGACGGCCAGCAGCTCGACGCCGTCGTGGAAGATCAGGCATGCCTCGGCCGGCAGCCGCAGCCGCAGCCGCACCTCGGGCTCGGGCGGCAGGGCCGGTGGCGGCGTCGAACGCGCCGTCAGGCGGGACGAAGTGCGGTACCGCGGTGTACATCGCCAGCATCGCCTGCAACTCGAGGAACCGCTCGACCTCGCGCTCGCGAGGGCCGGGCGGCAGCGGCTGCCCGTCGGCGGTCTGCGGGTTCAGGCTCCGAAAACGCAGGCAAGTGGCATCGCCCGGCTCCAGACCGTGCCCGCTGGTGACCTGCCGGCGGGCGCGGTGCCAGCGTGTGGGTGGGCGCCAACGGCCGGAGGCGTCGCGGGCGACGTCGACGCCGACTTCCACCACCAGCTCGGGTTCCACCAGTGTGACGTTCAGTCTCCCGGCTGCCCCACCCGGCGGAGAACGACCAGCCCGTCCATGGATGACCGCGCCGCGCGGGAGCTCTCTTCGCAACGGGCGGCACAGACGGCCCTTTAAGGATTCGAACCCTGTCTACGGCAATGTCGAGTGGGCGGCCGATGACCTGATGCACTCAACGGTGCGCCCTTGCTTCGATGGCGCTGACGAGCCCATGCACCTGGTCAGGGCCCTTGGATCAGCAGTGCCAGCCACTTTCCTCGCCCAGCAGTTGATCACCTGGCAGGCGCAGCGGTAGGCGGGCGAGGCTATAGACGCGGTTCAGGCTGTGGTGCCGTCTTTCCCTGCGTTTTTGATCATGAGTGTGCCAAGGGCTGTGAGTTCGTGTCGTACGGCGCGGCCGTTGCGTGCGGTGTTGATTAGTCCTGCTGCGCGCAGGGCGGCGGTGTGTGTGGAGACCGCGCCTGGGCTGACACCGAGGAGTCCGGCCAGTTCGCCAGTGCTCAGGGGGTCGGTGAGTAGGCGCAGTGCGTGGGCGCGGGTGGTGCCGAGGATGGGGGCGAGAGTGTCTTCGCTGGCGGGGGTGGGGACGATGGGCATGCCCGGGCCGGCGGGGTAGACCATTAGCACTGGTTGGTCGTCGGTGTCCAGGATGAGGGGGGCGGCGGTCCAGTGGAAGGTAGGCAGGAGGAGCAGACCTCGTTGGGCCGGGGTGACGTGGCGGTGGTAGGGGGCGTCAAGTTCCCAGTGCCTGTCGACGAGCCGGGAGCCTGGGCACAGGGCGTTCAACGCGCCGGCCACTCCGTGCTGGGCGGCGTTGAGGGCGTAGCGCGCGAATTCGGCTTGGTGGTTCGCCATGACCTGGGGCCAGACTTCGCCGAGCACCGTGTCGTGGGCATCGGCCAGCGCTCGGCATAGGAGTTCCCGCGATGGCCCCTCTCCCCGGATGAGCTCTCGCACCCACGATGGAGGGGCGCCCCGACGTGGCGCCCAGACATGCTCGATGCCTGTCCGCACCAGGGTGGCCGGGGCGGACCGGACGCTCTCAAGACCTGTCGGCAGATCCGCGGTCACCGGATCGATGAACGCCGCACCGCGATAGGGCGACAGCAGGTCCCACAGGGGCCGGGTGGTGGCGGGCAACTGCTTGCGTAACTTGCGTCGCCACCGCCCGAACAGCTGCTCGGAGTCCGGCCGCTGCAACATCATCAGCGTCAGCTTCAGTTCCACCAGCGGCGCCGGCCGCGGCACGAACTGAATCCGCGCCAGGTCCTGCGCCGAAAGCGTGATGCGCAACATGCCCGACTCCCCCGACCGTCAAGGCTTTTAGCTGAGGCAGAAAGCATCGCCTACCGTCCGCGAACCCGACAGGCTCTTTCCGAGACCCGGACAGAACACCAGGTCACGGCACGCGATCTGTGCAACGCGCGGGGCGGTAACGAGGCCGGCGCAATCGGCACCGCTGGGCTACCGGCCACGTTTGTTGGCGCTCCAGAAGCACCGCGCAGTCAATGCCGTTGCGCACGCACCGGCAACACGAGACGAGGGGAAACCGTGTCTGCACTGCCTAGAGCACGCAAGTTCCGCCGCACCATCGCCATGACCACCGCCGTGCTCGCTCTCGCCGGCGGAACCGCATTCGGCGCCGCCACCACGGCGACCGCCGCTAACGCCGCGCCCGCAACCATCAGCGTCACCAGTGGCGCGGCTCACCCCGCGCAGCACCACATTCCGCGCACGAGCACGGCGACACCGAGCGTGACCACCGCGTGCAACCCGCGGGTCTGGATCGGGGACCAGGCACCGTACGGCTGGCAAGGTTGGATCACCGCCGGATGGGTCCAGCAGTACTGGAACCAGTGCACCGATCACGTGGGCGTCTACTGGTGGTGGAACCAGGACTTCATCAACCGGGTCGGCGGAACGGCGACCATCAAGGTCAGCTCCCCCTACGGGCCGCTGCTGGCATCTGCCACCCTCAACACGAGCTACACCCAGTGGTACTACGAGCCGACGCAGTGGACCCACGGCACGCCGAGCCCCGACGCCTGGCGTGCAGGTGCGGAGGTCAACTCCAGCGGCTGCACCGAGTGGGCCACGCTGCACTGGTACGGTGGCCAGGACTGGGATGGCGACCGCGGCGGCTGCAACGACCCGTACGCCCCGTACCCGGATGGAACCCAGCCGTGATCCGGCCGTCGTCGGGCTACCGCCCAACCGGCTGACCTAGCCTGAGGGCCTTTCCGGCCGCTGGTGCAGATGTCGCAATCCGCACCTGGCCAGAAGGCCCTCACTCCTATCAAGCTCATGTGGCTGTGGCCCCTGCCACCAACCTCGCGGGGCAGTGCGGCTATGCCGTGAACGATGGGTCGTATGACTGGGCATTGTCCACGTCGTTCTGCCCCGCGTGGGGCGGGTGATCTTTCAGATACGGAGTGGGTTCGGCCGGAGCCGCACCTGCCAAAGAGCCCGGGTCGAGGCGGCCGGTGGAAGGATCACCGCACCGTCATCAACGGCATTCTCTTCCGGCTGCGGACCGGCGTTCCATGGCGGGACCTGCCCACCCTGAACCTGGCGACGGGCCGCACCCGCCTGCTGGAACTGCTGGAGGAACCGCCGACGCCGGACTGGGCGCCAAGGGTCCTCGGGGTGGACGAGTTCACCTTCCGCCGTGGACGGCGATACGGCACCATCCTGGTCGACGTCGAGACCGGCCGGGTGGTCGACGTTCTGCCCGACCGCACCTCCGAGACCTTCCCCAAAGAGCACCCGCAGGACAGCAACAGCCCCATGCCGCTACCCGAACCGATCGACGACGCCGAAGCCCGCCTGGCCTACGTAGCAGTGACGCGCACACGCCAGCGGCTGGACCTGGGAGGCCTGTCCTGGATCCACGACACTCCTGCTCCGTCAGCTACTTGACGACTGCGCGCCACCAGCACCGGAAACCCCGGATCGGCACTGTCGACTTCGAGGAGGCATGTGGAACAAGTGCAGCGGGAGTCTCTTGCGGTTTGAAGGACATGTCGGCGCTGGTGGCTCATCGTCATCCCTTCGCCTGAGCTTGCCGTTTACGGCCGTACACGGTGATCACCGGTGTCGGCAAGGGATGGGGCATTGGTGGATCTGCGGCATCAGACGAAGAACTTCGTCAACGCGTCATGATCGATGGTGGGGCTGCGGGATCTGGTCTACGACATGGTGGGCCTGCTGTTCACCGAGCTGAGTGCCCATGGCGGTATGGCGGGCGACGGTGCGGCCGGCAGAGCCTTTGCCAAGGTGTACACCGCAGCCGTCAAGTCGGTCTTCGACCAGTCAGGCTTTGCCCACCAGGTGATGGCCAACGGCGCGGGCGCCCTGCTCAGCGCCTCCGAGGAACTCCTCAAGCATGACGACAAAGTCGCAGCCAAGCTGTTGGAACAGAGCCCGTTCACGCCCGGGATCGGTTCTCAGCCGGCCGGCCCCGATTGCAGCCCGCGCGCCAGCCACAACGCCGAGGACCTGCCGAACGTCGTCGGCGAGACCAGCGGCATCGATCAGTACCTCTTCTACGAGCGATTCCTCGGCCAGCCGGACAAGCTGCGGGCCGTCGCCAAAACCTGGCGCAGCGCGGCAAAGATCCTCCACGACACCTACTGGGACTCCCGCGACGCATGGAAGACAGCCCCCCTCGATCAGGCGGGCCATACCGCTGACGCGGTCGAGAGCTTCTTCGAGAAGTTCGTCGGCAAGACACCACCACCCAGCGAAGTGGGCGACCACGACACTCTCCTGGCGAACCTCCCCACGGCCTGCACGATGCTCGCAAACGCCTGCGACGCCTACGCCGACCACGTCGAAACCGCCAAACAACGCCTTCCCATGGAGAACAGCGAACTCGACGGTGACTTCCTGTGGCCCTGGGAACAGCCGCGCTTCGGAGGCGACGGCCACGACGGCGGCCTGCACGACCTCATAGCCGGCGACACGCGCATCGCCTCGCTCGGCAACATCCCTCACGCACTGGACAGCTCGCAGTCGCGAGTCAAGATGCCGCAGCCGGACAACGGCGGACTCGTTCCCAACCTCCCGCCGTTCCTCGGCCCCCTGATCCGCGTCCCGACGCTGGTCCCGGCCGCTTACCGTCCACTGCCCTCCAACACTCCGTACATTCAGCCGGTCCCCCCGGCGATTCCTCCCGACCCGCGGTTCCCACAGCTCACGCCCAGCCAGGGGCAGAACTTCCAGACATGGCTCGACTCATTGCGCAAGGGCGACATTTCCGGCGGCAAGCCGGCCGAGCAGGCCTACCAGAGGCGCGTGGCGGGCTTCCCGGAGTTCGAGGTACCAATCCCAGCAGGGATCAGTCCGTCCAACACGCTGATGGTCGACGGATTCCGCAACCTCGACGGGATGGCGGTCGAGGCAAAATACGTGAACAAGCCGAACCAACGGTGCTACCGCTCGCTGGAAGACCTCCGCAAGAACCACGCGACCGGCGACAGGGACTTCCTCTACAAGGATGACCGCCTGGAACTCCGCAAGTACGCCGCCGCGCTCAACGACCCACGTAACAAGGAGATGCGCGGAGTCGAGACGGTCACCAACAACCAAGATGCCGTCCAGTACTGGCGCATCATGATGGCGGCCTACGGCGTCAAAGGCCATGCCCGCTACGTTCCCTGACCAGCCCATCCCCAGGAAAGTACCGCTATGGAACCGGAAGAGATCGCGGAACTGCGCACCATGTTCGTCTTCACCCCACCGCGTGGGCAAAGCTGGGGCCTGACCTTCGAGGGATTCGAGGCACGGCTGCGTGAGCGGAATCCGGATACATTCATCCGTATCGATGACGAGGGAGACGGCCCGGTCCGCGGATCATCGATGATCTTCGGGATCACTTTCGACGACGAGACCCTGGAAGGCTTTGCCAGCCTGGAACCCGAGGGCGTGGCCATCCGGGAGTGCAACGCCCACATGGCAGCCCGGGTCGCCCTGTGGCTCCGGAACAACGTGGCACCGGATGAGGTCCCCGTCATGTTCAACACGGACTGGGGAATCGAGGAAGGTCTCGAACCCACCCTCGTCCCCGATGCCACCCGCGCACGGATCGTGGCAGCACTCGTGCAGCACGTCGAAGAGACCGGCGGCCTCTACTGACAGCGCCCCCCAATGCGGTTGCCGCAGACGCGCCCACCACTGCCAATCGCCGCCGGCGCCATGGCGTGGCTGCGGCTGGTGCGCCCGAGGACAGGGTGGGTCGCCCGGAGTGCCGCTGTAGCTGACCGGTAAGCGCGTGATTGGTCAACTCAGAAGCATTGGTGGTGCTCTTGCTGCCACCCTGGCACCCGTCAGGATCAATCCCTCGGGAGCACCGCGATGGCGAGCACGTCGCCGCCCACGGCCGCGCAGCAGCGGCGTTGCAGTGGAAGACCATCGACAAGGCGCCATGCTGGAGGCCCTCATCAGCGGCGAACGCGACCCACAGGTCCTTGCGGAACTGACCAGGCGCAGGCTCCGCAACAAGATCCCCGAACTGACCGAGGCGCTGACCGGCCGCTTCCGCGCCCACCACGCGTTCCTGACCCGGCTGCACCTGGACCACTACAACCAGCTCACCGACGCGATCGGGCAGCTGGATGCACGGATCGAGGAGGCGATGGCCCCCTTTCGTCCCGCGCACCGGCCTCCTGGACACCATCCCCGGAATCAACCGGGCCGCCGCCGAGGTGATCATCGCGGAGACCGGCGGTGACATGAACCGGTTCGCCTCCGCCAAGCACCTCGCCTCCTGGGCAGGGGTCTGCCCCGGCCACCACGAGTCCGCCGGCCGTACCAAGAGCGCCAAGGTCCGCCCCGGCAACCCGTATCTCAAAAGCGCCCTCGGTCCGGCCGCCTTTGGCGTCGCGAGAACCAAGGACACCTACTTCAAGGCCCGTTACAAGCGCCTGACCGCCCGCCGCGGCCCGCTCAAGACCCTCGTCGCCGTCGAGCACTCGATCATCACCGCGATCTGGCACATGCTCACCGACAACGTCCCCTACCACGATCTCGGCGGCACCTACTTCACCCAGCGCGACCCCGAACACGCCACCCGCGGCGCGATCACCGCACTCAACCAGCTCGGCTACACCGTCACCCTCAACCCTCTGGAGGGCGCGGCCTGAACGGCCAGCGCCAGGACACCCAGCGGCCAGCACGGCCACCGGGCCAACCCTGCCCACACCCCTCCTGAACTGCTGCTATTTACGCGTCGGAGCCACTCGACTACCGCAGCATCGATGAGACCTCACAACAGCGGGGCCGGGCGTGCGAGGCCGCTGCCCGCTGACGGGGCGTTCTGCCGTCGGCTCGGCGAGCGGGTGGGGCGGGGCTGGTTGGGGCCGCTGACCGCCAAGGACTACGGCGGGCCGCTGATCGTCTGGATGGGCAGCGTCATCCGCCGGCGCCGCGGCGGAGGCGGACCGCCCGGGCGTGCCGACGAGCCGTGGTGGATGAGCCAGGAGCACCAGCCCGCGACCATGGCCGCGCAGTTGCGGGCGCTGGCCAAGGAGAAGAAGGCGCCGGGTTCGGGAACGATGTGGCGTTCGGCGGTGTCTGCTGAACAGCGCGCACTGATCACCAGCCTGATCGAGAGCGCCGAGGAGCAGTTGGTTCAGCTGCGCGGGGCACAGGCCGGGCCCACCGAGCGCCATCGGGTGCGGGAGCACCCACGCCTGGCCACGGCCGCGGAAGGGGATCAGCCGAGGACGACGGGTTCGCCGGTCAGTGTGGAGGCGTTTGCAGCGGGGTTGTTCGATGGGTTCTTCCGTGCTGACCAGCGGCGGTGGGGGCAGGTCTATGTGCGGGGGCTGCTGCTGGACGGGCGGCGCAAGTCGGTGGAGCCGATGGCGGCGAGGCTGGGTGAGGACGGCAATCGTCAGGCTCTGGCGCACTTCGTGACGTCCAGCCCGTGGAATCCCGCGCATGTGCGGGCCCGCCTGGCGTGGAAGATGCAGGACGTGATCCGGCCGGAGGCGTTGATCGTCGATGACACCGGCTTCCTCAAGGACGGGGACGCCTCAGCGTGCGACTAGTGCAGCGCGCTGCACGGCCCATTTAGGGATGATCATGCGTCAAGTACCGGCCGAATGGCCAATATTGGCCTCCCTACGGTTGCGCCCGCTACTCCTAAGCTTGCTAGCGGCCGACGGGGGACATAGGGCTCTCCCGTCATGTCCAGACGGGGATCCTCTCTATGCTGACTCGCCGTACGTCCCTACGATCCATCGTCGCCGTCCTTGGCCCCGGCGCCGCGATCGCCCTGACGTCCACCGCTGGCTCAGCCGCCAACGAGGGTGCCCACTACGGAGTTTGGTGCGGCTGCACCGCAACCGAGGTGATCCAGCCGCACAGTTCGAGTTCGGCCACACCGCCCTCGATACCCAGGGACGGAGCGTGCCTGAGAGCGCGTGGCGGCAAGAGAACGTCCTCCCCGCGGCTTGTCGGGGAGGGCGTTGATCACGTCAGAGTGGCGCGACCGCTGGGGTCAGTTGTAGGTCACCACTCCCGTGGAGTAGTAGCCGGGTGCCTTGATGTACCCGATGTAAGCGTGGCCGTTGGTGCCCTTGATGAAGAACGACTCGCAGCCGCCGGCGTTGAAGTTGATGGTTGTGCCGTACGTCTGCCAGCCGGTTATGGTGTCCTGAAGCAGCACGTTCCTCCCGGACCCGTAGTCCGTGACGCCGACGTAGACCGTGGTGGCGCCGGACTGATGGTTGCAGACGGTGTAGTACGGGTTGTTGCCGTTGTTGCTCAGGTAGAGCTGGAACCAGTCCGTGGTCGCCTGGTTCGGGGCGCCGACGGCGGCGTTGGCAGTCCCGCCGAGGCCGACGGTTGCACCGCTGGCGAGGGCGAGGGCGGCGGCGGACATGACGATGGCGCGTCCGGTGGCTCGGAGCTTGAACACGGTTCTGATCTCTCCTCGATCTGACGAGTCGTTTGCTGGTGGAGTGGTGCGGATGGTTCCGATGGCGCTGGCTGTTCGTTGTCGTCCAGCCGGCGATCCGGCCTGAATCCAGGGTGGTCAGGTTGAGAAGTTGGCCTCCCGCTTCCCGTACCGGGCATGTGCCCGTCCCTGGCCGGCCGGTGGGACTGCCGCCGCGGCCCCGATCGGCCCCGCGTCGCCCGTTCCGGACTCAAGGGAACCGGCTGAGGGGTCTGCCGCGCGAAGGATTCGATCAGGTTCGGAAACCGATGAGCCGGCCGCTCGCACGGCCGGCAACTCACCACGGGGGTACTGTGATCCACCTCGACATGGACCGTGCCGCACTCGCGAACATCCGGTTCGCGATTTCGCCGCTCACCACCGTGATCGGCGCGCTCTGGCTCCTCTGTGACGACGCGCAACCGGGCGGTGGTGGGTGGCGCTGCAGGGTTCAGGAAGCAGTGCGCGACCGGAAGCTTGTGCTGCTGCGCGCGCTGTTCAGCGGTTCGTGCGACTACGTGCCGGACTTTCTGACGCCGCAGCCGGAGGCCCCGGAGACCGCGGTGCAGGAGGAACTGCACACGGTCGCCACCATTGACTCGGCCCGGCTGCGCTGGGAGTTGCAGACCGTGGCGCAGGGGGTGAGCACGGTGCACTTGGCGGGTCGGCCGATTTCGGTGGTCCTCCGCGAGGCCTTGGAGCGGGGCGAGCGGGACTTCGCCGAGCGGGTGGCGGTGGAGCTGCACCAGCTGTGGGAGTCGGCCGTCGCCCCGCAGTGGATGGCCCTGCGCACCCGGATGGAAGCGGACATCACCCACCGGGCGCAGGTAACCGTCCAGCACGGTCTGTCCGGCATGCTGAACTCGATGCATCCCAGGGTGTTCTGGAGCGACGACCAACTGCGGCTTGCCAGCCGCTTCCAGGGGCGGATCCCCGGCAGCACCGGTCTATTGCTGACCCCTGCGGTGTTCACCGCCGACCTGCGCCTGGTCGTGGACCCGGTACCGGGACCCGCCAGGCGGCAGCCCATGCTCGCCTACCCCGCCCGGCCCGCTCCGGACGCCAGCCCTGCGCCGACGGTGCACGCCCTGCTCGGGATGACCCGGGCGCGCCTGCTGTCCGACCTGCACACCACCCGGACCACCGCGGAGTTGAGCGAGCGGCACTTCCTCGCCACCAGCACGGTCTCCTACCACCTCGGTATCCTGCACCGCACCGGACTGATCACCCGCACCCGCACCGGGCCGCACGTTCGCTACAAGCAGACCCGCCGCGCCGCCGACCTGCTGGCGGGGCCCGCGCTCACACGGCCTTGAGTCAGCGGTGGATGCCGGGCAACCGGTTCCGGTCAATGTGACCAAGGACGGTCCGGCGGCGCATCAAATGGTGATCACCGGGCGGGACGGCGACAGGCTAGTAGGGCTTGGTCACGTTTCTATCGGTGTGGGTATGTCACGGTGGCAGGTGGGGCAGGTCCCGGCCCAGCTGGCGAGGAGTGTCTGCAGTTCGCGGACGACCTGGTAGAGGCTCAGCCCAGCGCCGCGTCTTTGGGGCTCGCGCCAGCCGCTGCAGCGTGCAGAAGGCGTGCGCGACCGAGACGAGGGTGACGTGGTGGTGCCAGCCGTTCCAGGTGCGGCCTTCGAAGTGGGCAAGTCCCAGGGCCTGTTTCATCTCCCGGTAGCCGTGCTCGATGCGCCAGCGGAGCTTGGCCAGCCGCACCAGTGAGGCCAACGGCATCCCGGAGGGCAGGCTGGACAGCCAGAACTGCACTGGCTCTGGCTCGGTGGCGGGCCATTCGGCCAGCAGCCACCGCTCAGGCAGTTCCGGACCGTCGGTGGCCTGGCGGATCTCGCGTCCGGCGGGACGCACGCGCAGGGCGACGAAACGCGAGTACATGCGCTTGAGCCCGCTGCGGCCTTGGCCTGGCCGGGAGCCCTCTCGCCAGGACACCGGCCGGGCCGTCTGCCGGCCGGCCTCCATCACCAGCTCCTTCACCGTCTTGGGCTTGCCCGGGTACTTCGCCACCGGCGGGCGACCGATGCCCTGGTAGGGCGGGTTGACCGGCCGGGCATGGGCGGGATGAGCAGTGAGCCGCGAAGAGATCCCGACCGCGTAGGCCAGTTTCCGTTCCTCCAGGCCCAGACGGAAGGCGGTGGCATCGCCGTATCCGGCGTCCGCGACGACCAGTGGAACGTCGACGCCCCACGTGCGGGCCTCATCGATCATGTCCAGAGACAGCTGCCACTTCTCCACGTGAGCGGCCTCGGCCGAGATCCCGCACCGCTCACGGCAGGCGACCTTGGCCGTATCCGCCTCCGGCAAGGCCGGACCCCAGGAAGCAGGCATGAACAGCCGCCAGTCGATCGCGGCCGAGGCACGGTCCTGGGCCAGGTGCAGCGAGACACCCACCTGGCAGTTGGTGACCTTGCCCGCGGTGCCGGTGTACTGCCTGGACACGCACGCCGAGGCGTCCCCGTCCTTGAGGAAGCCGGTGTCGTCCACGATCACAGCCTCCGGCCCGATCGCGTCCTGCATCACGATACGACTCCGACCGCAGTGTGCCGATGATCGTGTCAATCTTCGCCCGTGACATGCCGTCTGTGGTCTCCCCGGTGACCCCAGGCGTCATCGCACCGGAATTCCGGTAGATGCGCCCGTAGGCCATCAGGAAGAGCTGCGGATTGAACAGTTGCCGGTAGATCCTTTCCAACGGCAGGCTTCGCCTGCCGCGTTCCCGGATGACGTCCAGCACCGTTTCGGCGCTCTGCATTGCGCATACCTCCCCTTACTGGACGTCGAGTTCACCTGTGCCCCTTCGCCCTCATTCCGGCTTTCCCGGACTTCGCGGCCGGTCGCAACTCCGGCGACTACTATGGGCACTCCGTCGCCGTAGGGCTCGCGCCCCGTAGGCGATCCCGTGGTACGTCTTCGCTGTACGTATCGAGCACGACGTAGGCCGCCCACTCATCTCCTTGACCGCCCTCACTGGGCGACGCCCCTCTCCTTGGAGGTTGCCGCTCGAACCCGTTCTTCAGAGCCCGGCAAGGAAAGGGCACCGGTTTCAGGTATCGTTCCGGTGAGTTTCTATTTGTGCCGCTGGAGATTGGGCTTCAAGCAATCCAGCCTTGGCCGTATCGCGCGGGTCTTGCGGCCCTCCGCCCTGGATACCTCCAAACGGCCACCGCTTTCCTGACATGCTATTGTCCCCTTCGGCTTTCGCCTCCAGGTAAGTCAGGCGACCCAGAAACATTCCTCCAAGTTCCTCCCGAGTGAGTCGGGGATACAACGAAGCGCCTCACGGCGCACACAGGTCGTAGACCCGATCCCACGGCCCGTACCGCTCGGGCACATCCCGCCAGGGCGTCCCGGTCCGGGTCCGCCACCGTATGCCGTCGATCAGCTGTCGCCTCGGCCATATCGGCGGCCGGGCAGGCTTCTTGCCCTTCGGCAACAACGGCTCCAGCCTGGCCCATTGCTCGTCCGTCAGATCTCCACGCGCCACAGCGCGTGGTCGTTCCACGACCAAGATCGATTTTCGCAACAGGCCCAGCCTCGAGACCGGTGGGGGACACGCTGGGAGGCGTGACCACCACGCCGATCGTCGTGCACCAGCCCTCCATCTCGGGCGGCCGGAGAGTTACCGTGCACAGCGGCGGCCGGGACGAGATCCTCGGCACCGCCTACAGCGACCACGACCTGATCGTGTTCCTCGAAGGCGCCAGCGTCGCCGACCCCGAGGCCGTCTTGGACGACCCGCAGTGGGTGGAGTGGTGCGGCGGCCCCGCCCACGAGTTCAGCGCCGCTTGACCTTCGGGAGTAGCAAAATCCCTGCGACAAAGCTGCCCCTGGTCAGCCACGCTCGATCCGTGGCGGCATTTCTCTACGACCGGTTGGTTACGGATCACGAGTACGTACAACGAGTCAGGCAGCAGCGCCCCAGCGCCCTGCTACCTGCCATCGCTGCGGCTTCAGCCCGTTGGCACAGCGACACGTGGTGGAACAGCCCGTACCGCAAGTACACGCCGCGGGCTCTCGCCGATGTCGCTCGCACCAGCCTCGCCTACGGGAATGAGTACCGCGGCGACGGCAGCTGCACTGAGAACGATCTACTGAGCATGCTAGCCGCATACGCAGCGTTGACCGATCCCATGGTCCGGGACAACGGCAGCGCCGAGTCTGTCGCCAGCTGGCTGCTGCGCGTCTCAGGCGAACAGTCAGGCGGTCTTGAGGGTGCCGCCGTCGATTACGTGGTCGGCGCCGTGGATGTTGGCAGCACGGTCGGACAGCAGGAAGGCGACCAGGTCCGCCACTTCCTCGGGTTCGGTGAGGCGTCCCGAGGCGATGCCGAACTTCCCGGGCAGAGCCGCGAGCAGGTCGCTGTGGCCCACCCCGGACATGGCGGCCACCTTGCCGCCGAGACGGTCCGGGTCGGTCCACTGCGGACTGACCGTGGGGCCCGGGGAGACAGTGTTCACGCGGACACCGCGCGGCGCCAGCTCCTCGCTGAGCCGCTTCCCGAACTGGGTCAGCGCGGCCTTGGCTTCCGCGTAGCCGACCGGCGCGCCGGTGGGCATGCGGGCATTGATCGAGGAGATGTTCACGATCGCGCCCTTGCGTTCCAGGATGCTCGGCAACGCCGCCTTGGTGGTCCACACCGCGCTGAACAGGTTGAGGTCGAAGATCCCCTGCCACTGCTCGTCGTCGACGTCCAGAAATCCGTCGAGGGACAGATTTTCCGGGTCGCCCGCGCCGACGTTGTTGACGAGGAAGTCGATGCCGCCGACCGTGGCGAGCGCCTGATCGACGATTGACCGCGCCCCGTCGCGGGTGCTCAGGTCGACGGACACGGCCGCGGCGGCGACCTTCTCCAGCTCGGGGGTGACGGTTCGGGCGGCACCCACCACCCGGACGCCCTCTGCGGCCAGGGTCTGAGCGATCGCGAGGCCGATTCCGCGACTCGCGCCGGTTACTAGAGCGGTCCTTCCGCTGATGCCGAGGTCCATGATCTCTCCTTCTTGAATGACAGATTCTTGAACTGAAGGTCTAAAATCAGGGCGCAAAAAAGCGCTGTCGCCCGAGGTGCCGTGTCTCAGAGACCTGCCAGGGCCGTGTCGATGATCTGGTAGAGGACTGGCCGGTCGAACGTCTTGGTCATGACCCGCAGCCCCGCGAGGGTGGTCTGCAGCAACAGGGCCTGCGCCCTGGTGTCGACGTTCCGGTCGACATCGCCGTCCCGCTGCCCTTGCTCGATGCGGGCGGCGAATAGCTCGATCATGCGCTCCTCGATGCGGTGCACCGCACGGGTGGCCTCCTCGTCCTGCCCGCCGAGCTCCTCGACCGTGTTCTGGGCCAGGCATCCGCGACGGACCGGCCCGTCCAGGTCCATGTCCACGAGCAGCACGAAGTACGCGTGGATGCGCTCCTTGGCGGTGCCCGGTCGGGAGAGGAACTCCTCGGTCACCCCCGAGCCGACTCGGCCGTAGAGGTCCAACGCCTTGGCGAACAACTCACGCTTGGAACCGAAGGAGTGGTACAGGCTGCCCTTGGCCACTCCGGTCGCCTCGGCGAGGTCGGCAGGGGAGGTGGCGGAGTAGCCCTTGGTCCAGAACGTCTCCGTAGAAATGCCGGGCGCGAAGGTCCCGATCCGCATGTGGGCGGACCCGGCGACGGTGGAGGACGTGGCCCTGCGGCA
>NZ_JBSFVU010000077.1:0-15345 GCF_053592475.1 Streptomyces sp. NPDC002671 | reverse complement strand
GCAACGTGCGAAGAAGACACGGGGCCACCAGCCCGCGCCCGTCAGGAGGGAGCAGGGCATGCCACTGCTGACAGTAAGAGCCGGACGGTACCGGCGCGCCCTGTGACCGCAGGGCAGTGCTGCGATTGGGCGACTTCAGAGGGAGGATGTGTCGCCGTCGGCCCGGCGGTCGCGTTCAGCACGCGGCCAGACCGGGCATCTGCGGGTGCCGCAGGTGCTGCCCGCCGCAGTACACGGGCAGCGTGAACGTCTCCGGGCCCGGTGCGCCAGCCGCATCGTAGGCGTCCAGGACGTCCCCGACGCGTTCCCACGGCTGCACCGGCCCGCCCTCGCGCACCTCCCAGACACCACCGGCCGGGGCGAAGGTCGCGGCGGAACCGGTGACCACGTCGATCAGGTGCCACGTCGCCCACGGCCGTCATCTGGGCGTCCGGGACGGCGCTTTGGGCGAGGAACCGCACGTGGAATGCCTCCTCGGTCGCGGTGGTGATCCGCTGCGGGGAGTGCCGGGCCGTACGGCCCCTTTTCCGGGAGCCCTGCGGCCCAGTGGGCGGGGTTGCCGAACGCCGGCGCCGCGTGGGTGCGCGCGGACATGAAGGACACGGTGCCGCCCAGTAGCGGGGGCCCTCGGCGGTGCCGTCCTCGGTCACGGTGAGCAGGACGCGGGCGTAGGGACGGCCTGGCCTGCCGAGCCGTAGCCTGCATCCGGCCGCGGTAGGTCCCGCGCCCGGCTTCCGGACCGCCTGCCTAGAAGTCGCCGCCCGCCAGCTTCCACTCGCGGTGCAGGGAGCCCAGCGGCACGCTCCGCTGGAAGACCGGCGTACCGAAGATCGACAACTGGACCCGCAGGGTGCCCGACAAGTCGACCCCGCCGTACACACCCCAGGTGCCCTCGGCCTTCGGACCGCCGCCGTCCGAGGAGGTGGTGACCGTCCCGGAAGCCTCGCCGCGCAGATACGGGGCCAGGTCGGCGGTGACGCCGACGGTGCCGTAGAGGCCGACCGAGGCCTCGGCGCCGAGTGCCGTCTTCACGTCGCCGGCGGCGGTGACGGAGGCCCGTACCGGCGTGCTCGTCATGGTGGAGGAGCTGACCGGCGCCCAGCCCTTGGCCGGGCCGAAGGTGCCGCCCGCCTTGAAGTCGCCCTTGAGGCTCTGCTCCACGTCGACGGTGACCCGGCCGTCGCCGCTGAGCTGGACGTAGCAGGTCAGGTCGAGGTTGACGACGACGGGGACGGGGCCGACCTGCAGGACGGGGTCGGCGTGCAGCTTCGCGAACGGGATACGGAGCGGGGTGCCGGTGGCCGCGGCGGCCCGGCCCTTGACCGCCCACCCGGAGGTCCAGTCGCCGGACACGCCGAGGTAGGCCGAGCCGGGCGGCGCGTCGGTCCCCGCGCCGCCGTAGGTGAAGTCGACCTGCGGCGCGACCTGGACGAAGCCGGACACCGAGGCGGCGGCTGAGACGGGGGCGTCCTTGGCCGTCGGCACTGCGGCACTGACGTCGAGTCGGAGACTGCCGAGCGGCACCGCCGCGCCCTTGGGGCCGACGTGCACGTCACCGGTCTTCGACCAGGACACCTTTACATCGGGCAGCAGCTTGTCGACGGTGAAGGCGGACGGGTCGACCGGCACGGTGCCCTTCGCCGTGTCGTCGCCCAACAGTGCGTTGAGCGTGGCCGGTTCGGTCTGCACCTCGGTGCCGTGGTCCGTGTCGCCGATGACCTTGGTGACCTTCGCGAGCAGCCCGTGCGGCGCACCCGGCGCCGGGGCGCTGGCGATGACGTCACCGACGGCGGCGCTGTGCGGGGCGGGGGAGGACGCGGTGCTCGGTGTGCTCGACGGGGTCGGCGTACTCGGCCTGGTGGGTGAAGTACCGCTGCCCGCCCGTGACTTGGCGAGCACCGCGTGCCGGGTGCGGCTGTCGTACGAGCTGACGGTGAGCGCGGTCTTGTGTGCCTGCCGGCCCGAACCGACGGGGCCCGCCGTGGCGGTCGCGGTGGCCGCGGCGGCGGCGGCGACGGCAAGGGAGTGGTCCGGGCCGGCGGAGGGGTGGGCGGTGGCCCGGATCTCCTGGCCGTGGCCGGGTGCCGACTGTTCGGCGTGCGGCGCGGGCGAGGAGCAGGCGGCGGCGAGGAAGAGGGTGGTCACGGCGAAGGCGGGCAGGAAAGCGCGCCCGTGCCTCATACGTCTGCGCAAGGTCGGTCCTGTGTGGAGTGGGGGGTGGTGAAGAGACACCGGCGACCGGTTCTACTCGCAGGTAGAACCGGCCGGTAACTCGGTGTCGGGCCATGAGCATGCCATGGCGTCCGCACAGTTCCCTCATGATCCGGCCACATCTCAACGTGAGCTGAGCCACGGCGAGTTCTGGTCGCGGGGTGGCCGGATCCCTGGCTGTGGTGTCTCGGGACCTTGGTTACGCGAAGTCCTCGAAGGTGAGCTGCTGCGGGATGTCCGCGAGTGGTTCGGGCGGCTGGTCGAAGACGATCCGGTAGTCGCTCCCGGCGGTCCGGCTGATGGGCGGTCGGCCGCCGAGCGCGGCGTGCGGCCGCTCGTGGTTGTAGTAGTTCACGAACTCCGCGAGTGCGACGCGGCGTTCACGCTCGGTTGTGTAGTCGCGGACGTACGCCCACTCGCGGGAGAGCGTCCCCCGTTATACCTCTCCACCTTCCCGTTCGTGCGCGGCGTGTACGGCCTGGTCCGCTTGTGCTTCGTACTGGTCGCGGCGAGCGCGTCAGCCCAGGTCGTAGACCGATAGCACGCGCCGTTGTCGGTGAGACAGCGGCGGATCGGTGTGATGCCGTGGGCGGCGAAGAAGGCAACGGCCCGGTGCCAGAAGGCGACCGCGGTGACGGCCTTCTCATCGTCCAGGGCCTCGGTGTAGGCGAGCCGGGAGTGGTCGTCGAGCGCCGAATGCAGGTACGTGTATCCGACCTTGCCGGTGGCGGGACCGGTGCGTTTGGAGGCGCGGGCGGACTCGGTGCCGACGCCGTGCATCCGCCAGCCGCCGCCGGTCGGGATGCGTCCGAGCTTCTTGACGTCGACGTGGACCAGGTCGCCGACCCGGTCGTGCTCGTAGCGGATGACCTCGCGCAGCTGCTCGCCGGTCGGTGGGTCGAGGTCCCGGAGCCGGTTGAGTCCTCGCCTCACCAGGATGCGGTGGACGGTCGCGGGCGCGAGTGTGACGCTGTGCAGCCGCTGCAGGTCGGCGGCGAGCCGGGCCGGCCCGTGTTTGGTCTGCCGCCGCAGCGCCTCCACCAGGTCAGCGATGTCCTCAGGGGTGCGGGCGGGGCTGGTGGTGGGGCGGGAGGAGTGGTCGAGTAGTCCGTTCTCGCCGTGCGCGCGCCAGCGGGCGTACCACTTGGCCAGGCAGCGGCGGGAGATCCCGGCTTCCGCAGCCACGTGCGCGATCGGACGTCCGGCGTCGATCCGCAGACACAAGCGCGGACGTCCTTCGAGGGGCAGCGGTGCGGTCCGATGTCCCCTGCTGGTGGCGTTCCTGGACTCGGCGGCCGCGTTCACCGGGAGCCCTGGGGTCTCAGGGCTCTGAGGTTCCCCCGAGATGCGGATGAAGTTGACAGGGGGTCAGATGGGACTCATGAGAGGAACATCGACCATGGCTGCCCCCAGAAAGTACTCGCTGGAGTTGCGTGAGCGTGCGGTGCGGATGTATCGCACCACGGATCCGAAGCCGCAGATCAAGAAGCTCGCGGTCGATCTCGGGGTGCATCCCGAGGCCCTGCGCGGCTGGATCCGCCAGGCCGAGGCGGATGCCGGCGAGCGCGACGACCGGCTCACCACGGACGAGCGGGCCGAGCTGGCGGCGCTGCGCAAGGAGAACGCCCAGCTCAAGCGGGCCAATGACGTGCTGCGGACGGCCTCGGCTTTTTTCGCGGCCCAGCTCGACCCGACCCGGCCCAGGTGACGGCGCTCATCGACGAGCATCCCCGCCTGGGGGTCGAGCCCGTACTCCGGGAACTGCACATCCCTTCCTCCACCTACTACCGCTGGCGCCGGGCCGAGAAGGAGCCGTGTGAACGCATCCGTCGGGACGCCGAGCTGGCCGAGAGGATCCGCGAGATCCATGCCGATTCCGGCGGGATCTACGGCTCGCCGCGGGTGCACGCTGTGCTCAAGCGCGAGGACGTCCACGTCGGGCGCAAGCGGGTCGAACGGCTGATGCGCGAGGACGGCTTGGCGGGTGTCAGTCCGCGCCGCAAGGGCTTCACGCGCCGTGACCCGATGGCCACCCTCGCCCCGGACCTGGTGCAACGGGACTTCACGGCCGAGGCGCCGAACCGGTTGTGGGTCACCGATCTGACGATGGCCGCCACCGGCGAGGGGCCGCTGTGGCTCTCCGCGATTCGCGACGCGTTCTCCCGCCGCGTCGTGGCCTGGGAGACCTCCGCCCGCGCGGACGCCGACCTGGTGCTGACCACTCTGGAGTACGCGCTCGCCAGCCGAGAGGTCGAACCCGGAAAGCTCATTCATCACGCCGACCACGGCTGTCAATACACATCCATCAAGCTCACAACTCGCTTGATAAGAGCGGGAATTGAGGCGTCCATGGGATCGGTCGGAGACTCGTACGATAACGCCCTCGCGGAGAACCTGTGGATGCTGATCAAGACCGAGGGCCTGCGCGGACGCACCTTCGCCACGCGGGCCGAGGCGAACCTCGCGCTCTTCGAGTACATCGACGGCTTCTATAACAGCCGACGCATCCAGGAACGGCTCGGCTGGCTCAGCCCGATCGAGTTCGAAGAGAAGCACTACGCCGAGCAGGCGACCGCCGAACCAACGAACCTGAACACCCGTCAGCCCGTCTTGACCAGCTGATCAGCGACTCCCGCGCAGCGGGGGAACCTCACTCCCGCGTGAGCGGCTGTGCGTGGCGTCAGCGTGCGAACTTTTCGATGGCCGTTGGGGTGGCGGGGGTGAAGAAGTTGACGAGGTGGCCGTCGGGGTCGCGGAACAGCAGCGACCGGTTGCCCCACGGCATCGTGGTGGGCTCGTTGACGAAGTCGGTGACGAAGCCGGTCAGGTTCTGGTGAACGCGGTCCACGTCGTCGACGAGGAACTCGGTGATCACGCTGTGGTTGTCCGCCGGGCGAGCAGAGCCCGGGGCAAACAGCGGAACGGTGCGGGTGCCGGCGATCGCGAGGGTGGCGCCCCCGGTCTTGAGTTCGGCGAAGTCCTCGGTGGCCCACGTCGCCCGCGCCCCTGTGGCTCGCTCGTAGAACTCGACGAGGCGCGCTACGTCGCTGGTGATGATGCGGATCGAGACGAAGTCCATGGGGATCTCCTTGGCTGTGCTGGAGGCGTGCACGTCGCAGGCTAGGAGAAATAGTGGACAGAATCGGTCCTGTATTCGCGCTAGGCTGCGAGCGTGCCTCGACCCACCGGCCGCGTGCTGACACTCCTGGAGCTGCTGCAGTCGGGTGGCACCCGGACGGTGGCCGAACTCGCCGACCGGCTCGGCGTCGAAGGGCGCACCGTGCGGCGGTATGTGGACCAGCTGATCGACCTGGACGTGCCCGTGGAATCGGTGCGCGGCCGCTACGGCGGGTACCGGCTCGCCCCCGGGTACCGCTTGCCTCCGCTCATGCTCAGCGACGACGAGGCGCTGGCCGTGCTGCTCGGCCTGGTCGCCGGCCGCCGAGCAGGGTTGACGACGACGGAGCGCATGGCGAGCGAGACGGCATCGGCGAAGATCCGGCGGGTGCTGCCCAAGCGCATCGCCCGTCGGCTCGACTCACTCCTGGAAGCTCTCGCCTTCACGGATCAGCCCGATGATTTCGACACCCCGGACGCAGAGGTCCTGCTCACCATCGCCGATGCGGTGCGCCACCGCCGACCGGTCTCGATCCGCTACACCGACCGCGACGGACGGCGCAGCGAACGCACGCTGCACGCGTACGGGATCGTCGCCCATGCGGGCCGGTGGTACGTCACGGGCAAGGACGCCCAGATCGGCGCGGACCGAACCTTCCGGCTCGATCGCATCGCAGACGCGCGGATCCTGCCCGGCTCATTCGAAGCGCCTGTGGGTCCCGATCCGGCACATCGCCTATTGCCAGCCTTCGCCATGGCCGAGTACCGGCACGAGGTGACCTTGCGGATCCACGGGACGGTTGAGCAGATCCGCGCCCGCCTTCCCGCCAGCGTCGCGAACCTGGAGGAGTACGCGCCCGTGGCAGGCGAGGACCGGGCGACCGAGCGCTGGCTGCGCGTCGAGCTGCGGGCGGAGCGGCTCGATTGGTTGCCTCCGGTACTCGCCTCACTCGACCGGCCGTTCGTCATCGAGCGCCCCGCTGAACTGCGCGACCTCGTCATCGCGCTCGCCGATCGCCTCACGTCCTACGCCCGCCAAGCCTGACCGCGAGTAACCAATGTCATGAGATGGCACAGCTAGGGCTTCGACGGGCAGAACCGTGAGGCTGCCGGTGCGGCCACCGAGCCGGTCGTCGAGGAAGGAGGCCAGGGTGAACTCGGTCTTGGCCTCCCGCCGCACGGTCGCGTCCTGCAGTGCGGGAAGCGCCGGCGCCCCGAGACCTGTTGCCTGGCCCGCCCAGGGAGCGGTCGCACGTTTTGTCGCAGCGCAGGCCGGCGTGTGCTTGCGGGATGAGTCTTCCGGCGAGTCGTGCGGCGTGGGGCAGCGAGTGGCGCGAAGCATTTCATGATCAGTGGATGGAGTACGCAGGACGCCGATGTCTGGAGGCTGTACTTTGCCAGCCCCACAGGCGGCTGTGCGGCCAGGGATGTGCCGCGTCTGCCGACGGGTGGGGAGACACCTTCAGCCGTCGGGTTGACGGTGCGCCTGTGCGGTTTGTGCGGCCCAGCGACACGGAGCGTCCTACCTGGGTTGTCTACGAGCACGAGCGGTATCTCGGCACGGTGCATGCCCGTCCGGACGGCGACGGCCTGTGGCACGTACAGTCCACGGCTGAACAGTGCAGGAGCCTGGACGATGCGGTGAGGGTGCTGCGCAGGCCGCCTTCCTGGCCCCGGCAGCGGCAGCAGGTGGCTCACTGGGCACGCACTGTGCTGGCTGATCCGGCGCTGCTGCTGATCGATGTCCAGACCGCCGGCCTGGGCGCGCAGGCCTGGGCGGTGCAGATCGCGGCAATGGACGGCCGGAGCCGAACCCTGGTGAACGAACTCCTCGACCCGCGGGCGCCGATCACGGCGGCGGCCAGCGACCTGCACGGCATCACCCGCTCCCACATTGCCCACGCTCCCCGTTTCGCCGACCTCCTGCCGGAGCTGACCGGTGTTCTGGCGGGGCGGCGCTGCATCGCCTACAACGCCCGCTTTTATCCCCGCACTCCGGGTGCGTCTCAGGTGTCTCAGGGTGCAACTTCCGGCGCCACGCCCATGGCTGCTCGACCCAGGAGTGACCATCCCGCAGCAGGCTTCGGCCATCCACGGCATCTCCACCGAACACGCCCGCGAGCACGGGATGAAGGCGGCTCCGGCGATCGAAGAGATCAGCTCGGCCGTCACCGAGGTGCTGAACTCGGGGACCCCGCTGGTGGTGATGAACGCGCGGTACGACCTCTCTCCTCGACCGCGAGTGCCGGCGGTATGGGATAGCGCCCTTGGACGACCGGTTGCACGGAAAGGCATCGCCCGTCATCGACCCCTTGGTCCTGGACAAGCACGTGGATCGGTACCGGAAGGGGGCGCGGAATCTCCAGGCCCTCTGCGCGCACTACGGCGTGCCGCTCGATGACGCGCACAACGCCGTCGCGGAGGCGGTGGCCGCGGCACGTGCTGCGCTATCCATGGGGGTGAAGCACTCGGTCATAGGGGCCCTGGCGCCGACGGACCTGCACAACCTGCAGGTTCGTGCGGCAGCCGAGCAGGCCGCGTCGCTGCAGAAATACCTTCGACGTACCTCTGACCCGAAGGCGACTGTCCCTTCGGCCTGGCCTGTCATCCCGTACGTTGGCTGACGGCCGGATCCGGTCCTGGGACTGGTGAGGTCGTCGCCGAGGAACTGCGCTGCGGCGTCGACGCCCTCGCCCGGCACGTTGCGCAGCGCGATTCAGCCGCGCGGCGGCGGACGTAACATCCATCGTGTGCGGCTGGTGACAGGTTCTTACCTGCGCGTCCACCGAAGAGGTACCAATGCGGGCCGTTGACCTCTTCGAGACCGACCCTAAGACGCCGAAATTCAGGTAGACATCAAGCTCAGGACTGTCGCTGGGGGTTGTCCATGAACCGGCTCTCCCAGGCCCAGGCCGCGATCTCGACCCGATTGCGGACCTGAAGCTTGCGCTGGATGCTCGCCAGGTGGCTCTTGACTGTGCTCAGCGAGATGAACAACTCGGCGGCGATCTCCTGGTTGGTGCGGCCTCGCGCGATGGCTCGGATCACTTCCGTCTCGCGCTCCGAGAGCGGCTGCGTCGGCCTCGGCACGGTCGCCCTTCGGGTCGGCGCGAGGTTGCGCAGCAGCCGCAGTGTGATCGACGGTGAGATGAGGGCGTCGCCGGCGCTCGCCGCGCGGACCGCCTCGACCAGCAGGGTCGGCCCGGCATCCTTGAGGACGAAGCCGACCGCCCCGGCGTGCAGCGCGCCGTAGACGTACTCGTCGAGGTCGAAGGTGGTGACGATGACAACTCGCAGAGGGTCCGGCACGCCCGGCCCGGCCAGGGCGCGGGTGACCTCGATGCCGTCCAGCTTGGGCATACGGATGTCGATCAGGCAGACATCGGGGCGCAGCCGCCGGGCGAGGTCGACCGCCTCGGCGCCGTCGGCGGCCTCGCCGACTACGGTGATGTTCTCCTGGTCCTCCAGGATGAGCTTCAGGCCGCCGCGGATCATCGCCTGGTCGTCGGCCAGCATGACCTTGATCGTCACTGGCTCTCCTTCAGGAGAATCGGCACCTTGGCGAGCACCGACCAGCCGACTCCGGGCCTGGGCCCCGCAGCCAGGGTGCCGCCGAGCGCCTCGACCCGCTCGCGCATGCCGATCAGGCCGAACCCGCCCTTCGGCAGGTGCCGGGTATGACCGGGGGGCGCGTCGTCGGTGATCCTGACGGTGACGCCGCCCGGGTCCTGGGCGATGTCGACGGTGGCCGAGCGGGCGTGCGGCGCGTGCCGGGCGATGTTCGTGAGGGACTCCTGGACGATCCGGTAGACGGTGGAGGTGACCTCGGGCGGCCAGGGCGTCTGGTTCTCGGGCAGCCGGAGCTCCACGTCCGGCCCGTGTTCCTCGAACCGCCGGACGATTTCGGCCAGTTGTTCTGGGCTCGGCGTGGTGGGAGAAGTGGTGGCCGCGTCGTCGGTGTCGCGTAGCAGGCCGACCACGCGGCGCATGGCGGCCAGCGCCTCGCTGCCGGCCTCCTCGATGCCTGCCACGGCTTGGTCCAGCATCTCGGGCTGCCGCTTACCCACGATCCGCGCGGCCTGGGCCTGCACCACGATGCCCGTGATGTGGTGGGCGACCACGTCATGCAGTTCCCGGGCCAGGGTCAGGCGCTCGTCGCGCCGGACAGCCTCGGTGGCCATCCGGCGGCGGTAGTCCAGGAAACGCAGGCCGAGACCGGTCCCGAGGGCGAGGATCCAGACCTCCGTACCGACCCGGACCGGAGTGCTGGGTGCGTCTGCGGTCAGCCAACCGACAGTCATCAAAGCGAACCCGGCGGCCGCGATTCCGCCGGCCTGCCAGCGAGGCAGCGCCCGGATCGCGGAGCCGCCGAGGACCAGCAGCGCCAGTACGGCCCCGGCGCCCGGCTCGCCGGGCAGGTGCAGGAGCCTGGCGACAAGACCGGCGCCGCCCGCGATGGCCAGGCCGATGGCCGCTGCCCAGCCCAGGTGCCGCGCACGCCCGAGAGCGACCAGGCACACCACCAGGCCCACCCCGGTGTCGAAGGCCCAGGGGCGGCCCTGGCTCATGTACTGAACGGCCATGAACAGGAGGACAGCGGTGAACACGAGCCCCAGTGCCGTGTTGACTACGGCCTTCGGTCCCCAGACCGATCGAAGTGCGGTATTCACCCGGTTCACGCTACGCGATCGCCGGCGGCCCCCTGTACCGGCCGAAAGTACGAGCCGGACCGTTCTTTCGGCTGGTGTGACGGCCGACGCCTGCTCAGCATGCTGAGGACATGGCTGATCTCATCTCCTCCGCCCCGCACGTCCTCGCCGTCTCGACACTGGCCGAGAAGACCGAACGGAGCCCCCTGCTGTACGCCTGGTGGGCCCTCAACCTGATCGTCCTCGCCGGGGTTGTCTACGCCGTCTACTGGAGCGTCAAGAAGTGGCGCGCCAGCCGTGGGCGCGGCTGACCGGGGTCGTCCGTGCCCAGGGCACGGGATCCACGTCCTGACCACTTCGCCACCTCGATCGAGGAACACATGACACCAGTACTGGAAGCCGTGAAGCTGGGTAAGCGCTACGGCCGCCACCAGGCACTGACCGACTGCGACCTGAGCATCCCCCAGGGGCGCGTGATCGGCCTGGTCGGTCCCAACGGCGCCGGAAAGTCGACGCTGCTCAACATGTCCTGTGGGCTGATCCAGTCCACCTCGGGCACGATCCGCGTGCTGGGCGCCGAGCCCGCCGCAAGTCCGGCCCACCTGGCCAAGGTCGGCTTCGTCGCACAGGACACACCGGTGTACGCCGATCTGTCGGTCGCGGACCACCTGCGCATGGGCGCGAAGCTGAACCCCGGTTGGGACGGGCCGCTCGCGCAGCGGCGGATCGCCCAGATCGGACTGGACCCGAAGCACAGGGCGGGTCGTCTCTCGGGAGGCCAGCGCGCCCAGCTCGCCCTGACCATCGCGGCGGCCAAGCGGCCCGAGCTGCTGATCTTCGACGAGCCCGCCGCCGCACTCGATCCGCTGGCCCGCGCGGGCTTCCTGGACAACCTGATGGAGTTCGTCACCGACCTGGGGGCCAGCGCCATCCTCTCTTCGCACGCGCTCCCCGACGTGGAGCGGGTCTGCGACTACCTGATCGTGCTGGCCGACTCCCGGATCCAGTTGGCCGGCGATGTGTCCGATCTGCTGGCCGACCACCACCGGCTCGTCGGAGACCGCCAGGACATCGGTGAGCTGCCGGCCGACGTGGGGGTGGTCCACGTAGAACACGCTGTGCGGGAGAGCGCGGCGATCGTGCGTGCGGACCAGCGGCAGTTGGCCGGCGGGCCCTGGAGCGTGGAGACCCTCGATCTGGAGGAGCTGGTCCTGGCCTATATGACCCGGGCGAACCAGGCCGCCGCCCAGCACGCCCCGACGGTCGTGGAGGCACAGCGATGATCTGGCTGACTTGGCGCCAGTTCCGCGTTCAGGCGCTGGTGGGCTTCGGTGCCCTCCTGCTGCTCGGGATCTATCTGGTGATCCTCGGCCGACAGATCCACAGCAGCTACGACGACACGCTTGCGCACTGCACCGGCCACGGCAACTGCTCCGGCACACTGGGTACCTTCGCCGACCACTACAGCGTCCGGGTCGACCTGCTCAGCTACCTGCTGCTGGTGGTCCCCGGTGTCATCGGCATCTTCTGGGGCGCGCCGCTGATCAGCCGTGAGCTGGAGGCCGGAACCCACCGGCTGGTGTGGAACCAGAGCGTGCCCCGCAGTCGGTGGCTGGCGGTCAAGCTGGGCGTGGTCGGTCTGCTGAGCACGGCCTTGGCCGGGCTGTACAGCTTGCTGCTGACCTGGGCCTCGGGCCCGGTCAACACCGTCCTGAACAACCGCTTCGAACCGGTGCTGTTCGCCTCACGCAACATCGCGCCGCTGGGTTATGCGGCCTTCGCCTTCGTGCTGGGGACCACCCTCGGGCTGTTCGTCCGCCACACCGTGCCCGCCATGGGGGCGACCCTGGTGGTCTTCGCCGTGCTCCAGATCGTCGTGCCCACCGTGATCCGGCCGCACTACGAATCGCCGGTCCGCACCTCGGTGCCGCTCACCGCACAGGTGATCAGGGGCCTGACGAAGATCGGCACCTACGGTGACATCGGCGGGCTGCGGGTGCCCGGTGGGCCCTGGGTGGTGGAGACCACCGCCATGCTCAACTCCAAGGGCAAGGAGGTCGGGCACACGGCATGGTTCCAGGACTGCACCAACAACAAGTCGCTGACGGAGATGCCGAGTTGCCTGGCGAAGGGCAACCTCCACGTGGACGTCTCCGAACAACCGGCCAGCCGCTACTGGACCTTCCAGTGGCTGGAGACCGCGATCTTCACGGTCCTCGCCGGGCTGCTGACCGCCCTGAGCTTCTGGCGGATCGGCAGCAGGCTCAACTGATGCCGGCACGGCTGGGGAATCCTTGGCCGCATGGCCTCAGCGGCCGGTCGGTTCCCGGCCGGCCGACGAAGCCGCGGGCCGCGGCGACCCGGCGCCGGGTGCGCATTGCGGCGTCGTGCTCCAGGCTGCGCCGCGCCGGTTCGCTGTCGGCGGGGTCCTGGCTCTGTGCGAGCCGGTCGAGGATGTGCGGGGGGGACGATAGTGCAGAAAGCAGCTGCGGTCTCCATACACAGCAATGTGGTACAGCGTGATCGACATCTCACTCAACGTGCTGGGGTTGGCTGAAATGCTGTGCGCCACCGTGGCGTGTTCGAGACCTTGACCAAGGCCGTGAAACGATCTTTGCGTGGCTCGTGGGGATCTGACGGACGAACAGTGGGGGCGGAAGGCTGCCGAGCGGGCGCACGAGTCGTCACGGCCTCGGCCATGACCTTTGTTCGGCCGGCTGTCACTGGCGAAGGTCGCAGGCGCTGCTTGGCTCCGGCGGTCCACAACGGGGCTCGCCGGCCTGCTGCTCGGCATCACCGGCTGGACCCAGGACGAGATCGACACCAGCGTCGCCCTCCAGACCGAGCTGAGGCAGTTCGGCGCCGGCGGCCGGGTGATGCACGACCCGAGCCCCGGCGCCCCGGCCCGCTGGACCATGCGCTGGAAGACCGCGCTGAACGCCTTCGGCATCACCTTCGACGGTCGACTCTCAGCAGCCCGTCAGTAACCAACAACCCAGTTACACCGCTTGTTCGGCTCTGGCTCACATTCAGTGGTAACGCACTGTGATGCGTACAAGTTGAGCTCGGCACCCTGCCGTTGTTGGTGGAAGCGGCAATGAGGGCGCATCCCACCTCGTGCCGTTGGTCGGCTGACGTGCGTCCGGAAGAGCCTTCACCTGCTGAAATGACTTTCCGCGATTCCTACTGCTCTGCGTCACCACCGGATGTGAGTCAGAGCCGTTTGTTTGACAGACCCGCCGATCAGGTTCTGCGTGAGATGACCATGATGTATTCGCAGGGAGCGTTGGTTCGGTTGGCGAAGCCGTGGCTCGCGTCGGCTTGGAAGAACAGGGAGTCGCCTGTGTTAAGGGTCTCGCTGATCCCGCCGACCGCGACGGTGAGGGCGCCTTCGAGCACCACGAGTTGTTTCTCCGTACCCGGCGGATACGCGGGCAGCAGCCCGGTAGAGACCTGCGCGGGGAGGTAGTGGACGACCATCTCGGCTCGTCCCGCGCCCGGGGCCGCTGACACGATGTGCCGTTCGAAGCCGGTTTCCGGGTCACGGAAAACGGGTCGATCGTTCTTGCGCATGACAACGGCCACACCGGACGCGGCAGCAGCCGGCGCACCGATCAGGTCCGAGAGCGACACATCGAGCGCGTGAGCGATCCTGGACGCGACGCCGATCGTCGGGCTCTTCTCGCCGCGTTCGACCTTGGACAGCATCGCCCGGCTGACCGACGACTGTGTGGAAAGCTGCTCCAGTGTCAGGCCCGCCTCCTCGCGGCGTCGCCGCACGTTACTGCCGAACGCGCCGGCCAGGTCGTCACCGTGCTGTGGTTCGGCCGCGTTTCCGTCTTGCTCTACCACCGTGCTCCTCGATCGATGGGTACCTCGCTGCCCACAGTGTGGTTTCTTCTAAAGAAGATATGCTCTTCTATCGGAGACGCGCGATGTGCGCCCGACACGACGGAGGGGTTCCATGCGTTTAATCTCGAGTGGCCGGCACCATGCCACGTTCGAATTCGGCGATCTGCAGGTGATCTCGTTGCGAGACGGGTACATCGACATGCCGCCGACACGGCTCCGCGACGAGGATGGGTGCACGCTCGATGAGCTGCCAGCCGCCGTCCCGCTGGCCGGCGACAACTTGCGGCTGTCGGTCAACGCCTTCTTCGTCACCGACGGCACGCGGTCGGTTCTCATCGACACCGGCGCGTCCAACGCCTGGCACGACCCCACCATGGGATTGATCTACGACGCGCTCGACGAAGCGGGAATCGACCGTGCGCAGGTCACCGATGTGGCCATCACTCACAAGCACGAAGACCACGTGAGCGGCCTGATCGCGCCGGACGGTTCAGAGGCGTTCACCAAACTCGAGCGCGTGTGGATCGGCGCGGGCGACACCTCGGTGTTCACGGGGCGGCTCGAACCGATCCGCGACCGGGTCGTACCCGTGTCGGAGAAGGTCGCGATCAACGACTGGACCACCGCGATCCCGACACCGGGCCACACACCCGGTCACACCGTCTACGAGGTCAGGAGCGGCACTGGCCACCTTCTTGCCTGGGGCGACACCGTTCACGTTCCCACGCTCCAATTCGATCAGCCGAACGTGTCCTGGGAGCTCGACGGCAACCAGTCCCAGGCCCGCGCCGCGCGAGCGGCGCTCCTCGAACAACTGACCCAACCACACCACTTCGTAGCCGGCGCCCACCTCGACTCACCCGGCATCGCCCGCGTAACCCCCTCCGGCGACGGTTATGCGCTGGAATACCTCGCACCACCGATCGGCTGATCGAGCCTGTCGGCTCCGGGCCGCGCTCGCGTACTCCGGCACGGACTCCTTCACCTACGCCGCGGGCGACTCCCGCGGCGGCAGCGCCACCGCGACAGTGACAGGTGTCGTGGGTCAGTGAAACTGAGGGGTCTGTACGGTCTTCGGGTCTGGCCCGTAGCCGGTGGTGACGCTGGGTGTTTGTCAGGGCAGGAGGATGCGGTGGCGGAGGAGGTTGAATCCGGCGCGCCCGTGTATCTGTCTCATGATCCTCTTGGTGCGGGTGTTGACGCCTTCGGTGCGGCCGTTGTGGTAAGGCAAGGTCAGGCCGGCGTCCACGGCGGCTGCTCATGGGTTCCGAGGCCCGGGTGCTGGGGCATGGCGGTATCCGGGCCGTCGTGCGGGCGGCTGCGGTGAGTGAGACGACGGTCCGCAAGGGCGTGTTCGAGCTGGAGGCCGGAGAGGAGCCGCTGGGAAGGGTGCGGCGGCCGGGAGGGGCCGCAAGCGAGTAGCGGATCTCGATCCGGGGCTGCGGCCCGCGCTGCTGGCATTGGTCGAGCCGGACGAGCGGGGTGATCCGATGTCGCCGCTGCGGTGGACGGTGAA
>NZ_JBSFVU010000076.1:0-15358 GCF_053592475.1 Streptomyces sp. NPDC002671 | reverse complement strand
CCCCCATCGTCGACTCCCTCCTCCGCCTTGCAGCTGCACGCACCAGACGCCGCGCGGCCCGCCCTCCGGGCGGACGACGGGAATTTGACGACAGGACCTAGGCACGAGGGTGCCACGCCGCCTGCGCACGCTCCACCGCGGCGGCCGTCAAAGCTCCACCGGATCGCCCCGGACCGGCCTCACCCCCGGTCCTGCGGCCCCTTCGGCCTCCTCGGCGGAGGCTGAGGTGGTAGGGGAGGCGGGAGCGGCGGGGGAGGCGGTGGCGGATAGATGGCGGAGCCGACAGGCCGGGTGATGGTGGGGGCGTCGTAGAGATCGTCACCGCCACTGTCACCGTCACCGCCGCCGCCACTGTCACCGTGACTGTCACGGGACGGCGGCTCGTCCCGCAGTTCCTCCGGTACCCGGAGATACGGATTCGTGGCGGGGTTCGGCGGCCGGTACGGCCTGCGGGGCGTGTACGGACCGGGACCGCCGTGACCCTCCACTTCGCGCATCTGCCCCGGACCGGCGGCCCCGACCCCGGCCCCCGAAGGCGCCGCCCCCGCCCACCGGGCGAGCAGCGCCCCCGTGGCCCCGGCCCCCGCGCCCCACGCCGCCCCCAGCAGCAGCGCCGTCGTGAGGTGGCCGTGCAGGGCGATGCCCGCGCCGAAGGCGTCGAAGCCGAGTACGGACAGGGAGGCGTCCACCGAGACGTCCGTCAGCCAGGCCAGCAGGGGCAGGGCGAGCGCGGTCGCGGCGCCGAGCCGCAGCGCGCAGCGGCCCGCGAAGGCCGCCGCGCCGCAGGATCCGGGGGCCGGGGGTGTCCGTACCGCTGTCAGCACTCCCGCCAGCACCATCACCAGCACCGCCGCCACCCCCAGCAGCCACACCCGCCCGTCCAGCCCGGCCAGCCGCCCCAGGGTCACGGGCCGGCCGGAGTGCGCGTCCAGGAGCTGGTCCAGCGGATGGGGCAGCAGCGTGCTCAGGGCGCCGGTGGCCCTGCCGTCCCAGGGCACGAACAGGCCGAGCGGGACGCCGAGCCACACCCCGTTGGGGGCGCCGAGCAGCGCGGCGCCGGCGATCCGCCGGGGATGCTCGTCGCCGATCGCCGCGTACGCCGCCGCCGCGAGCCCCGCCGCCACGGCCGTCAGCAGCACCGTGACGAACGCCGAAACGGCCGGCCGTACCACCCGGTGCACGGCGTCCCAGCCGGGCGGCAGGAGAGTGCGGCGGGAGGCGAGCAACGCGAGCAGCAGGACGCCGGCCGACCAGCCGAGCCCGCCGAGCACCGTGGGCGCGGTGTCGACGGTGAAGCCGACCGCCGCCCTGGCGTGGATCAGGTGGCCGATCCGGTCCGGCAGCAGCCCGCCCACGTCGCCGAGGCCGGGGAGGTGCAGCCCGCCGCCCTTGCCGCCCCCGCCGCCCGGCAGGTCGCCGAGGCCGAGCGAGCCGCCGTCGATCGTGATGACGTCGTGACCCGCCCAGGCCAGCCCGGCCGTCATGGCCACGAAGAGCACGACCACTGCGCCCGCGCGCGCGAGGAGTTCGGCGGGTACGACCACAACTCCGGCTGTGCGCAGGGACCGTAGGAAGAACCAGGACAACAGCAGGGCGCCGACCAGGCTCACGCCAAGTGGCGTGATTTCGACGGCCGCGTGCGCCTCGGCGCCTTTCAGTCCAAAAGCGGACACGTCGCCCGAAGGTGAGACCGAACCGCCCGCCCCCAGGGCCACAACAGCCGCTGTCATGGGGCCCAGTGAGCCTGCCGAGTCGGCCCGCAGCAGATGCAGTCCGAGCGCGGCCGTGCCCGCCATCCCTATCAACGCCCAACTCACCGCGGCGATCGCGGACAGCAGGATGTCCGTCCAGGGCAGTGTCGTACCGTGCCGCGCGGTTCCGACGCCCGTGGCAGCGCTCATGGCAGACCCCCCGATCCGCGGCGCGGCACCGGCCGCGCATGTCCCTCTCGCGGGGGATTACCACTCTCCGGCCGGGTTTCAACCCCGTGAACGGGGCGAGTTGGAGCGCGCGCGGGCGCTCTGTGCAAGGCCCGAGTTTCAGTCAACGGGCGGAGCCTGAAATAGTTCCCCCCGATGTTCGACATCCCTAGACTCCCCAAGATGGGGGGCAACTCGGGGGACAACTCAGTGGGGCATGGAGTGCCGGAACTCGTACTGGAATCAAACGGACGGACCTGGACGCTGGACCCGTCCAGGCCCTACACCCTCGGACGTGATCCGCAGGGTGACATCGTCTTCGACGACGCCAGGGTCTCCTGGCGACACGCCACGGTCAGCTTCGACGGCCGCAGTTGGGCCATCGAGGACCACGGCAGCACCAACGGCACGTTCGTGCAGGGCCAGCGGATCCAGCACATGGAGCTGGGCCCCGGCTCGTCCGTGAACCTCGGCAACGCGACCGACGGACCGTGCCTGAACCTCAGCGCCGCCGCGGGCGGCCAGGCCCAGCAGCCGCAGGCGGCGCCGTACGCCGCCCAGGGCGCGGGCGCCGGCTGGGCGCAGCAGGCCCCGCAGCAGGCCGCCGTACCGCCGCAGGCCCAGCAGGCGCCGCAGGCGGGATGGCAGCAGCCGCAGCAGACGCCCCAGCCGTCGGCGTTCCCGCAGCAGCAGGGCGGTCCGGGCGAGCAGTACGCGCAGAAGACGCCCGGTGGTGGCGCGGGGGTGCCACCGGTCTACGGCGACCGCAGCCCGACCACGTTCCACCAGTTCGCCGTCGGCCGCGTCATGCGCATCGGCCGTGCCCTGGAGAACGAGCTGGTCGTCTCCGACCTCCAGGTCTCCCGGCACCACGCCGAGTTCCACTCGACGCCCGACGGCCGCTTCGAGATCCGCGACCTGGGCTCGCACAACGGCACCTACGTCAACGGTATGCCGATCGCCAAGGGCGGCTCGGTGCTGCTCGGCCCGGCGGACATCGTCGGTGTCGGTCACTCCACCTTCCGTATCGTCGGCGACCGCCTCGAGGAGTTCGTCGACACCGGTGAGGTCTCCTTCTCCGCGCGCCACCTGACCGTCACGGTCGACGGCGGCAAGCAGATCCTGAAGGACGTCTCCTTCGGCGTCCCGGAGAAGTCGCTCGTCGCGGTCATCGGCCCGTCCGGCTCCGGCAAGTCGACCCTGCTCAAGGCGCTCACCGGCTACCGGCCCGCCAACCAGGGCGAGGTCCTGTACGACAACCGGAACCTGTACAAGCAGTTCGCCGAGCTGCGCCAGCGCATCGGTCTGGTCCCGCAGGACGACATCCTGCACAAGGAACTGAGCGTCAAGAAGGCCCTGAAGTACGCGGCCAAGCTGCGCTTCCCCGCCGACACCACCGCCCAGGAGCGCGACGCCCGCATCGACGAGGTGCTGCGCGAGCTGAAGCTCGACGTCCACAAGGACAAGAAGGTCACCTCCCTCTCCGGTGGCCAGCGCAAGCGCGTCTCGGTGGCCCTGGAGCTGCTCACCAAGCCGTCGCTGATCTTCCTGGACGAGCCGACCTCCGGCCTCGACCCGGGCATGGACCGCGATGTCATGCAGCTGCTGCGCGGCCTCGCCGACGACGGCCGTACGGTCCTCGTCGTCACCCACTCGGTGGCCGAGCTGGCACTGTGCGACAAGCTGCTGGTGATGGCGCCGGGCGGCGCGGTGGCGTACTTCGGTCCGCCGGAGGAGGCGCTGAACTTCTTCGGCTACGACACCTGGGCCGACGTCTTCTCCGCCTTCGAGAACTACCGCGACTACGACTGGGCGGGCCGCTGGAAGGGCTCGCAGCACTACCAGATGTACGCGGCGGACATCGACGCGGTCGCTCCGCAGTCCGTACCCGTGCACATGCCTCCGATGCAGGCCATCAGACCGCCCAAGCCCCAGCCCTGGGGCTCGCAGCTGATGACCCTGATCCGGCGCTATGTGTCGGTCATCGTCTCCGACAAGGGCTTCCTGGCGCTGACGGTGATCCTGCCGGCCGTGCTCGGCGCGGTCAGCCTGCTGATCGACCACAAGCGGGGCCTGCTGGTCAACGAGGCGATCAACCCGCGCACCGGCGCACACGTCCCGAACGGTACGGCGACCACGGTGCTGCTGATCCTCGCGGTCGGCGCCTGTTTCGCCGGCGCGGCGAACTCGGTCCGTGAGCTGATCAAGGAACGGGTGATCTACGAGCGGGAGCGGGCGACCGGCCTGTCCCGGTCGGCGTACTTGATGTCCAAGGTGGTCGTCCTCGGCGCCGTCACCGTGCTCCAGGGCCTGATGGTCGGCCTGATCGGCTTCTCCAGCCGCGAGATCCCCGACCAAGGGCTCATGCTGGGCGGCTCGACGCTGTTCGAGCTGTGCCTGCCGATCATGGCGCTCGGCTTCACCTCGATGATGTTCGGCCTGGTGATCTCCTCGCTGGTGAAGACCGCCGAGAAGACGATGCCGCTGCTGGTCATGTTCGCGATCATCCAGGTCGTGTTCACCGGCTGCCTCTTCACCCTGCACGGCACGCTCGGTGTCAACGAGTTCTCGTACCTGATGCCGTCGCGCTGGGCGGTGGCCGCCGCCGGCGCCACGCTGGACTTCAACAACATCGCCCCGAACACCGACGACCCGGGCAGCACCGACCCGCTGTGGAACCACGCGGCCTCGGCCTGGAGCCTGGACATGGTCGCCCTGATCGCGATCGGTGTGATCTGCGGCTTCTTCGTCGCCCGCTTCCTGCGCCGCCACGAGCCCGAGGTCATGCGGAAATAACCGCACCAGGACGACACGAAGGGCGGCACCCGGTCACCGGGTGCCGCCCTTCGGCGTACGTCACTGAGGTCCGCGCAAGCCTCAGTACGCGCTGTTGACGTTGTCGATCGAGCCGTACTTGTCGGCCGCGTAGTTGGCAGCGGCGGTGATGTTGGCGACCGGGTCGTAGATGTTCCACGAGGTGCCGTTGACGTGGTACGCGTTGAAGGTCGGCGGGATGACCTGGAGCAGACCCTTCGACGGGATGCCGTTGATCGCGTTGATGTCCCAGTTGTTGATGGCCATCGGGTTGCCCGAGGACTCCCGCATGATGTTGCGGTGCAGGCCGTTGTAGCTGCCCGGGATGCCCTTGGTGTGCATGATGTTCAGGGCATGGCGGATCCAGCCGTCGAGGTTGTTGGCGTAGGTCTTCGCGGCGACCGGCTGCATCTGGGGACGCTGCACGGAGCGGCTGGCGGCGGCCTTGGCGGCGCGCGCCTGCACGGCCTTCTTGACGGCCTCGGCCTTCTGCTTGGCGACGGCGGCGGCCTGGGCCTTCGCCTTGGCGAGGGCGGCGGTCTCGGCCTTCTTCTGGGCCGCGAGGGAGTCGAGCTTGATCGTCTCGGTGGCGAGCTGGTCGGTGACCGTGCCCTTGACGTTCTGCAGCGAGGTGGTGGCGCCGGCGACCTTGGCGGCCGTGGCGGGGGCGCCGGTGGTGATGCTCTCGGCGTTGCTGGGGGCGGCCGAGAAGGCCAGGGCGGCGCTGCCGAGGCAGCAGACACCGGCGATCGCGGCCTTGTGGTGCTTGGTCAGGGAACGACTATGACCACGGGTGAGGATGTTCTTGGGCATGGCTGTGGACCTCTTCTGTAGCGCGGAGGTCGCTCCTGCGTCCGCCGGGGGAATCGGCTCCCTCCCGCACGAACGCCGCGGTGGGTAGCCGCGGCGCTGAGCGACGTGAGCAATTCTTAGCGGGCGCAAAATGCCCTGGCAAAGGTGTGACGTACGATCCCGGGTAGTGGATCGCGGAGGGGCAAATCGGGACAGACTGGACCGTTCGCCCCGTTCACCCTGGGGGGCTTTTGGTCCTATGTCCATTAGTACGTGATGTGCACCCTATGCGCGGGCTCACATCGGAGGCGCGGCAATCTCACCGATAGTTGCCACCGCAACGCCCTGTGTGAGGGGCCTGCTCCGCACGGAGGAGGCAGCCGCACCTCAGTCCCCGCGCGTATGCCCGCACGCGTAACCGCACGCGCGCGCGTGAAGGAGGGAGAAGTGCGCCGCCACGCGCGCGTGCCGGGACCTACGACACCCGCCCTAGGTCCACCGGCCCGGTCCCAGCCGTCACAGGTCCGATCCGCACTGTCACTCCCCGCCGGTACCGTGAGAAACATGAGTCAAGGCCCCCGGTCCGGCCTCGCAGCGGTCAGTTCCGCGCTGCTGGCCATGAGCAGGCACCTGGAGGTGCGCGACGTCCTCAAGACGATCGTCGCCTCCGCCCGCGAGCTGCTCGACGCGCAGTACGCCGCCCTCGGTGTCCCCGACGATCACGGAGGCTTCGCCCAGTTCGTCGTGGACGGCGTCAGCGACGCCCAGTGGAAGGCCATCGGCCCGCTGCCGCGCCAGCACGGCATTCTCGCCGCGATGCTGCACGAGGCCCGGACCCAGCGCCTCGCCGACGTACGCAAGGACCCGCGCTTCGAGGGCTGGCCGGACGCCCACCCCGACCTGGTCGACTTCCTGGGCGTGCCCATCGGCGACGGCGACGAGGTCATCGGTGCCCTGTTCCTCGCCAACAAGTTGTGCTCCGCGAAGGGCGACCCTCCGGGCCCGAAGCCCGAAGACCTGTGCGGCTTCACCGAGGAGGACGAGGAACTCCTCTCGATCCTCGCCCAGCACGCCGCGATCGCCCTCACCAACGCCCGCCTCTACGAACGCAGCCGCGAGCTGACCATCGCCGAGGAACGCTCCCGGCTCGCCCACGAACTGCACGACGCGGTCAGCCAGAAGCTCTTCTCCCTGCGCCTGACCGCCCAGGCGGCGACCGCGCTGATCGACCGCGATCCGGCCCGCGCGAAGGACGAACTGCACCAGGTCGCGGCGCTCGCCGCCGAGGCGACCGACGAACTGCGCGCCGCCGTCGTGGAGTTGCGCCCCGCCGCCCTCGACGAGGACGGCCTGATCGCCACGTTGCGCACCCAGATACAGGTCCTCGACCGCGCCCACACCGCGCGCGTGACCTTCACCTGCACCGGCTTCCGCGCCCTGCCCGCGTCGCAGGAAGAGGCCCTGCTCAGGGTCGCCCAGGAAGCCCTGCACAACGCCCTGCGCCACTCCGGCGCCGAGCACGTCGACGTGAGCGTGCAGCGGCGTGGCCGCGGAGCCGTCCTGCGCGTCACCGACAACGGCAGCGGCTTCGACCCCAAGCCCGTCCGCCGCGCCGGACGCCATCTGGGCCTGGTCTCCATGCGGGACCGGGCGAGCGGGGTCGGCGGCACGCTGACCGTGGAATCGGCGCCCGGCAAGGGCACCACGATCGAGATGGAGGTCCCTGGTGGCTGACGCAATCAAGGTGCTGCTCGTCGACGACCACCAGGTCGTCCGCCGCGGCCTGCGCACCTTCCTGGAGGTGCAGGACGACATCGAGGTCGTCGGTGAGGCCGCCGACGGCGCCGAAGGCGTCGCCCGCGCCGAGGAGTTGCGGCCCGACATCGTCCTCATGGACGTCAAGATGCCGGGCATGGACGGCATCGACGCCCTGCGCAGACTCCGCGAACTCGACAACCCCGCGCGCGTGCTGATCGTCACCAGCTTCACCGAGCAGCGCACGGTCGTCCCGGCGCTGCGCGCGGGCGCCGCCGGGTACGTCTACAAGGACGTGGACCCCGACGCGCTCGCCGGCGCCATCCGCTCCGTGCACGCGGGGCACATCCTGCTCCAGTCCGAGGTCGCCGGCGCCCTGCTCTCCCAGGAGGAGGTCAACTCCGGCCAGGGCAGAGGCGGTTCGCTGACCGAGCGGGAACGTGAGGTGCTGGGCCTGATAGCGGACGGCCGCTCCAACCGCGAGATCGCCCGCGCCCTGGTGCTGTCCGAGAAGACGGTCAAGACGCACGTCTCCAACATCCTGATGAAGCTCGACCTCGCCGACCGCACCCAGGCCGCCCTGTGGGCCGTACGCCACGGGGTGACCGGCTGAAGTGCGGTTCATCCACTGAGGTCGGGCTTCTCAAGCGCCGGGCGGTCGTGGAACTCGGCCCGTCTGGGGGTGCCCCCTCTGGGGGAGCCTGAGGACAAGGCCGTTCATTCAGGCCCCCCGCTCCCGCTCCTCCACAATGGAGTTGTACGCCGCGACCTGTGCCCGCCGGGCCGTCCGCTCGACCGGCCGCAGCGCCTCGGACCGAGCCGCGATCTCGGTGGAGCTGACCGCCCCGCCGTGCCCGTTGCCATGCGCCAGCGACACCAGCAGCCCGACCCGCTGTGCCAGCTCCAACACCCGCACCGCACGCGGCGGATACCCCGGCGCCAGCACCTCCCGACCCCGCTCGGACCGCGCCCGGTACGCGTCGATCGCCGCCTCCGCCACCGGACCCGACCCGGCGACGTCCAGCTTCGAGAGCACCGAGGTCGCCTCGCGCAGCGCCTCCGCCAGCTCCCGCTCCGCCTCGCCCAGCGAGGGCACGTCCGCGGGCGGTGCCTCCCGCACCGGCAGCACATGCCAGACCACCTCGGCGTGCACATCGCCCGCGGGACCGGCCTCGTACACCTCCGGCACCAGCCCGAACGCGGCACCGAAGCAGACCACCGCCTCCTCGGCCTCCAGCGCCCGCGCGTTGAACTCCGCCGGCCCGCTCAGCCCCAGCGGATGACCGGGCGCGGGGAGCGCGACCCGCAGGCCGGTGACCCCCAGCGTGCGCAGCCGCCCCAGCGCGAGCGTGAGCCCGACCGGCGCGGACTCACCCGGCAGCCCCTCCACCCGGTGCACCGTGTCCTCGCCCACAATGGCGAGAGCAGCGTCATCCGGAGAGACAAGTCCGGCCAAAAGGGCATTTCCCCAAGCGGCAAGGCGTCCTGAACGCGGTTCCGAGAGCATGCCCCCACCCTAAGGACCGGACCGATGGAATGGAGCGACGCACGCGTGGCGTAGATTTCATGAAGGCCGCGCCCACCGGCGCGGCACACCGAGCCACAGGGTTACGCGACAGCCGACGCCGGCGACACTGCAAGGGGAGACAACGCGCTCATGAGCGATGTTCTGGAGCTTCAGGACGTATCCGTGGTCCGCGAAGGCCGGGCTCTGGTGGACCAGGTCTCCTGGTCGGTGAAGGAGGGCGAGCGCTGGGTCATCCTCGGCCCCAACGGCGCCGGCAAGACCACCCTCCTGAACGTCGCGTCCAGCTACCTCTTCCCCAGCAAGGGCACCGCCACCATCCTCGGCGACACCCTCGGCAAGATCGACGTCTTCGAGCTGCGCCCCCGCATCGGCGTGGCCGGCATCGCCATGGCCGAGAAGCTCCCCAAGCGCCAGACCGTCCTGGAGACCGTCCTCACCGCCGCCTACGGCATGACGGCCCACTGGCAGGAGGAGTACGACGAGGTCGACGAGCAGCGCGCCCGCGCCTTCCTCGACCGGCTCGGCATGAGCGACTACCTGGAGCGCCGCTTCGGCACCCTCTCCGAGGGCGAGCGCAAGCGCACCCTCATCGCCCGCGCCCTGATGACCGACCCCGAGCTGCTCCTGCTGGACGAGCCCGCCGCCGGCCTCGACCTCGGCGGCCGTGAGGACCTGGTCCGCCGCCTCGGCCGGCTGGCCCGCGACCCCATCGCCCCCTCGATGATCATGGTCACGCACCACGTCGAGGAGATCGCCCCCGGCTTCACCCACGTCCTCATGATCCGCCAGGGCAAGGTCCTCGCCGCCGGCCCGCTCGAGCTGGAACTCACCTCCCGCAACCTCTCCCTCTGCTTCGGCCTCCCGCTCGTCGTCGAGCAGGTCGGCGAGCGCTGGACCGCCCAGGGCCTGCCGCTGTCCTGACCCGTCCGGGCTCGTCCCGTCCCGGCCTTGCCCCGCCCCGGTCCTGAGCGTCCCCGCTCCGGTTTGCGCCCTGTCCGCCGCCCGACCCGGGGTCCTACCATGACCACGTGGACGACATCGACGCATGGGTGTGGTGGCTCGTCGGCGCGGCGGCGCTCGGAATCCCGCTCGTGGTCACCGCGATGCCGGAGTTCGGCATGCTCGCGGTGGGCGCGGTCGCAGCCGCGGCCGTCGCCGGCCTCGGCTTCGACGCCGTGATCCAGGTACTCGCCTTCGTCGTCGTCTCGGTCGCCCTCATCGCCGTCGTCCGGCCCATCGCGGCCCGGCACAGCCGGCAACGCCCCCAACTCGCGACCGGCGTGGACGCATTGAAGGGCAAGCAGGCGGTCGTACTGGAGCGCGTCGACGGCTCCGGCGGCCGGATCAAACTCGCCGGAGAGGTCTGGTCGGCCCGCTCCCTGGACACCGGCCGCGCCTACGAAGTGGGCCAGGAGGTGGACGTCGTGGACATCGAAGGGGCCACCGCGATCGTCATCTGAGCCATCCGGCCTGCGAGTTGGGCGGCAGTCTGACAGACTCGACCAGCAAGATCTTGAACAGTCATGAGATCTACCGAAGGCGCCGAGGCGGAGAAGGGTACGGGGAACGACGATGGACGCGGTCATCATCGTCCTGATCATTCTGGTGGTGTTGGTCTTCATCGCCCTGATCAAGACGATCCAGGTCATCCCACAGGCCAGCGCTGCAATCGTGGAGCGCTTCGGCCGATACACGCGGACACTCAACGCGGGCCTCAACATCGTGGTCCCGTTCATCGACACCATCCGCAACCGCATCGACCTGCGCGAACAGGTCGTACCGTTCCCGCCCCAGCCGGTGATCACCCAGGACAACCTGGTCGTGAACATCGACACGGTCATCTACTACCAGGTCACCGACGCCCGGGCCGCCACCTACGAGGTCGCCAGCTACATCCAGGCGATCGAGCAGCTCACCGTCACCACCCTGCGCAACATCATCGGTGGCATGGACCTGGAGCGCACCCTGACCTCCCGCGAGGAGATCAACGCGGCCCTGCGCGGCGTCCTGGACGAGGCCACCGGCAAGTGGGGCATCCGCGTCAACCGCGTCGAGCTGAAGGCCATCGAGCCCCCGACCTCCATCCAGGACTCGATGGAGAAGCAGATGCGCGCCGACCGAGACAAGCGCGCCGCCATCCTCACCGCCGAAGGTACGCGCCAGGCCGCCATCCTCACCGCCGAGGGCGAGAAGCAGTCCCAGATCCTGCGCGCCGAGGGTGAGGCCAAGGCCGCCGCCCTGCGCGCCGAGGGCGAGGCCCAGGCCGTCCGTACGGTCTTCGAGGCCATCCACGCCGGCGACCCGGACCAGAAGCTCCTCAGCTACCAGTACCTCCAGATGCTCCCGAAGATCGCCGAGGGCGACGCCAACAAACTCTGGATCGTCCCCAGCGAGATCGGCGACGCCCTCAAGGGCCTGTCCGGTGCGATGGGCAACTTCGGCCCGCTGGCGGGCGGTTCGGGCGGCAACGGCTCGTCCGGCAACAACGGCGGCAACGGCGCGGGCACGGAGCGCCGCGAGAAGCCCTCCATCGACTGAGCCCGCCCCGCGACGCAGGCGACACAACGGCCCCGCGCTCCACACCGGACGCGGGGCCGTGACACGCCCCCCCCGGGCACGCGCCGCCGGCACCGAGAGAGGAACCCAGCAGTGAGCCTGGTGGACGAGGCCGCCGCGGTGGAACCAGCCCCGCAGCAGCGCCGGCTGGAGCGCGTCGACCTGGGAGAGGTCCCGTACGAGGCGGCACAGGCGGACATGGCCCGCTGGATCGAGCAGCGCAAGCAGGACCAGGCACCCAACCGGCTCTTCCTGCTCTCACACCCCCCGGTGATCACCTACACCGCCCGCACCCCACAGGACCAACTGCCCGGCGCGGACTCCCCGATCAGCCTCGTGCCGACCGACCGCGGTGGGCACGCCACCTATCACGGACCCGGCCAGCTCATCGGCTACCTCGTGGTGAACGTCCGCGAACTCGGACCCCGCGGCCTGATCCGCCGCGTCGAACACGCCCTGACCGACGCCCTGGACACCCTCGGCTTCCCGGCGATCCGCCGGGAGACCCCGCGCGGAGCCGAGAGCCTCGTCGGCGTCTGGACCCCCGACCACCGCAAACTCGCCTCGATCGGCATGCGCATCAGCGGCAGCGTCTCCAGCCACGGCTTCGCCCTGAACGTCGACTCCGACCTCAGCGTCTACACCACGTTCACGGCCTGCGCCCTGCCCGGCGTCCGGATGACCTCCCTGGCGGAACTCGCCGCCGAACGCGGAGTGCCCACGCCCACCGCGGCCGAGGTGCGCGACGCGGTCGCCGAAGCGATGGCCGCGCACCTGACACCGGGCGAGCGCCGATAGGAGCCGGCCGCTCAGGCCGTCACGCGGCCTCGCGTGCCAGCCACTCCGGCAGCGCGGCCAAGTCCTCCTGCCCCAACGCCAGCAGCATGGCGTCGGCCGGAGTCGGCTCGAACGGCTCCCGCAGCAGCTCCATCCCCGCCTCCTCCGGAGTCCGGTTCGCCTTGTGGTGATTGTCCTCCGCACACGCGGCCACCGTGTTCAGCCACGTGTCCTGCCCGCCCTGCGCCCGCGGCACGACATGGTCCACGGTCGTCGCCCTGCGCCCGCAGTACGCGCACCGGTGCCGGTCCCGGACCAGCACGCCCCGCCTCGACCACGGCGCTTGTCTTCGGAACGGCACCCGTACATAGCGGCACAGCCTGATCACCCGGGGAGCGGGTATGTCCACATCTGCGCCGCGCATACGCAGCTCGGGATGGGACTGTTCGACCACGGCCTTGTCCTGCAGCACCAGGACGACAGCTCGATTCAGGGTCACCGTCGACAGCGGCTCGAAGCTCGCGTTCAGCACCAACGTGTCACGCATCCAGCCCACCTCCCGTGTGCACCTGCCCACCCCCCGGCGGGCTTGGATCAACTCTGGACGGGCGCGCCGAGATGGACAACGCAATAAAAAATGCCCGCCTCCGATCACTTCCAAGACCGGAGGCGGGCAAACGTTCCATGAACGCTCAACGCATTCAGTGCATCACATCAGCCCTCGGCGGGGTTCTCGTACTCCCCGATCAGCTGCGCACGCGCGATCGTGTGGAACCGCAGGTTGAAGCCGACGACGGCCGGAGTGGCCTCCGAGTCCGGACCGAGCTTCGCCTGGTCCACCGCGTAGACCGTGAAGACGTACCGGTGCGGTCCGTCCCCGGGCGGCGGAGCGGCACCGCCGAAGTCCTTCGTCCCGTAGTCGTTGCGCACCTGTACGGCACCCTCGGGCAGCCCTTCGAACTTGCCGCTGCCCGCACCCGCCGGCAACTCGGACACCGTGGCCGGGATGTCGAACACGACCCAGTGCCAGAACCCGCTGCCGGTCGGCGCGTCGGGGTCGTAGCAGGTCACCGCGAAGCTCTTGGTCTCCACGGGGAACCCCGCCCACCGCAGCTGCGGTGAGAGGTTGCCCCCCTCGAAGACCTGAGCGCTCCCCAGCGTCGCGCCCTCTTCGATGTCGTCGCTCGTCACCGTGAACATCGGTACGGGCGGATGGAAGTCGTGGGGGAGAGGCCGCCGCTTGAGCTCGGTCACCTCGGTACCTCCTGATCGATTCCTGGAATCAGCGGACCCGAGCCTAGAACCAGTTGCGCTTGCTGCCGACCTCGGACAGCCACTGGTTGAGGTACGCCGCCCAGTCGGTCCCGTGGAAGTCGTTCAGACCCACCTGGAAGGACCGGTAGGTGTCCGAGCCCTCGCTGAACAGACCCGGCTTCTTGTCCATCTCCAGTACGACGTCCATGGCGTGCTCGTCGGCCACGAAGCTCAGCTCGACCTGGTTCAGGCCCCGGTACTGCGACGGCGGGTAGAACTCGATCTCCTGGTAGAAGGGCAGCCGCTGCCGCGTACCCCGGATGTGCCCGCGCTCCATGTCCGCGTTCTTGAAGCGGAAGCCCAGCTGGATGAAGGCGTCCAGGATCGCCTTCTGCGCCGGGAGCGGGTGCACGTTGATCGGGTCCAGGTCACCGGAGTCCACCGCGCGGGCGATCGCCAGCTCGGTCGTCACGCCGATGTGCATCCCGCGCAGCGCCTGCCCGTCGATCATCGTGACCGGCGTCTCCCAGGGGATCTCCAGCCCGAACGGCACCGCGTGCACGGCCCCGGCCTGCAGTTCGAAGGCGCCACCGAGCCGCACCTTGGTGAACTCGATGTTCTGCTTGTACTCCTCGTCGCCGCTCTCCACCTCCACCCGTGCCTGGAGGCCGACGGACAGCCCCTCGATGTCCTGGTTGACGGACCCGCCCTGGATCCGCACCTCACCCTGCACGACGCCACCGGGCACGACGTTGACCTCGGTCAGCACGGTCTCGACCGACGCGCCTCCGGCCCCGAGGCTCGCGAGCAGCTTTTTGAACGCCATGACTCTCCCTTTACGAATGGATCCTCGCCCCGTACAAACGCGATCCGGCGGCAACCGGTTCCGGCACGGAAGGCATCCGTCCGGACGACTGGCCCTCCGGCCCGCTGGACTACGCTCGGACGGCATGATCGCGTCCCCGGACCGTATGCCACTGCCCCGAGAGTTCTTCGACCGCCCTGTGCTGGAGGTCGCCCCGGATCTGCTCGGCCGCGTCCTGGTCCGGACGACTCCCGAAGGCACGATCGCGGTCCGCCTCACGGAGGTCGAGGCGTACGACGGTCCGAACGACCCCGGCTCACACGGCTATCGCGGTCGCACCTCACGCAATGCGGTGATGTTCGGTCCGCCCGGGCATGTGTACGTCTACTTCACCTACGGCATGTGGCACTGCATGAACCTCGTCTGCGGACCGGAGGGCAGGGCGAGCGCTGTCCTGCTCCGCGCCGGCGAGGTCGTGGAGGGCGTAGAGCTGGCCCGCAAACGTCGAGTTTCAGCCCGAAATGACAAGGAACTGGCCAAGGGCCCGGCCCGCCTGGCCACCGCTCTGGAGGTCGACCGCGCCCTGGACGGCACGGACGTCTGTGCCGCCGGCGAGACTCCTCTACGACTGCTGACCGGCACCCCGGTCGCTTCCGAGCAGGTGAGAAGCGGTCCGCGCACCGGAGTCGCCGGCGAGGGCGGAAACGGAGACATCCATCCCTGGCGCTTCTGGGTCGCCAACGACCCGACGGTGAGCCCCTATAGGGCCCATGTACCGAGGCGCCGCTCAAGTTGACGCGTCTCTGGAAGGTGCGTAATGTATCCCGAGCCGCTGAACCGGGTACGGCAATCGCCTGCAGCCGGAGCGGCCACCCACTACCCAGCTACAAGCCCTCAACGGGGTCGAATTTGGCGCGCCCGCGTGTCCGAAATTCGAACTTGTGAGACTCGATTATGAGTCGCCGAGGAACTGAGCTAACGTAGTGAATGTCGAAAGGCCGACGGGCGAGAGCCAGAAAGCCCCAGACAAATCCCGCCGACCGGGAATCGGACGCCGAAAGGGTCTGATAGAGTCGGAAACACCGAAGGGAAGCCCGGAGGAAAGCCCGAGAGGGTGAGTACAAAGGAAGCGACCGTTCCTTGAGAACTCAACAGCGT